>NZ_JAIUHJ010000020.1:0-111378 GCF_020165105.1 Mesorhizobium sp. CA5
AATACCGCGTGCGCGGGTCTGGACAGGTGAGGCCTTGAAGCCGTTCGCCTTGAGGGGTTGAAGCTTGCGCCCAGGCCCCCCTCTCTGGCCTGCCGGCCATCTCCCCCTCAAGGGGGGAGATTGGCAGCTTCGGCGCCGGCGCTCGGCTTGCAACGCCGGTGATTGGCGAAAGTCGCGGCGACATCTGATCTCCCCCCTTGAGGGGGAGATGGCCGGCAGGCCAGAGAGGGGGGCCTAGCACCATGCTTTCGTCCCCTCAGCCCATCGTTCCCGCTCGCTACCTCCGCATGCCCCATGCCGCCAGGGGGCTGACGGTCGGTTTGTTCGGCGGCTCGTTCAATCCGCCGCATGCCGGCCATGCGCTGGTCGCCGAGATCGCGTTGAGAAGGCTCGCGCTCGACCAGCTTTGGTGGATGGTGACGCCCGGCAACCCGCTGAAAAGCGCGCGCGAACTGGCGCCGCTCGCCGAACGTGTCGAGCTGTCCGAAAAGATCGCCAGGAACCCGAAGATCAAGGTCACCGCCTTCGAGGCGGCGCAGCATGCGCGCTACACCGCCGACACGCTTGCCCTGGTCAAGGCGCGCAACCCGGGTGTGGATTTCGTCTGGATCATGGGCGCGGACTCATTGCGCGACTTCCACCGCTGGCAGCGCTGGCGCGAGATCGTGCTGACCTTCCCGATCGCGGTCATCGACCGTCCGGGCGCCACGCTCTCCTTCCTGTCGTCGGTCGTCGCCAAGACCTTCGACTATGCCCGTATCGACGAGGGCGACGCGCCGCTGCTTGCCCGCATGCCGGCGCCGGCCTGGACCTTCATCCACGGTCCGCGCTCCTCGCTCTCCTCCACCGCGCTCCGCAAGGCGGCGAAGGATAGATGAGCTTCCCCTTCTCCCCTTGTGGGAGAAGGTGGATCGGCGCGATAGCGCCGAGACGGATGAGGGGTGTTCCAGCTTGGCGACACCGTTTTGTCTAGCGACGAGGTCGCCGACGTCTCACTCCGCTGGAACACCCCTCATCCGTCTTGCCGCTTCGCGGCAATCCACCTTCCCCACAAGGGGGGAAGGGAAGTCCGGCCATGTCGCTTTTACGGCGGCTTTTTTCCTGTCCGTAGACCAAGCTGCACAAGCATGCTGAAGCAGAACCCCACCACAACCGAACCCGCCCGCGCCGCGCAATCGGCGCCGCTGATCGCCATTGCCAGCGTCATCGTGTCGATGGCGCTGATCGCGATCGGCAATGGACTGATGTTTGCCTATATCCCGGTGCGTCTCGGCGCCGACGGGTTCGACCCGACCTGGGCCGGGCTGATCGTGACCGGGCTTTCGGCCGGCGGGCTGGCCGGCTGCATCCTGACCGGGCCGCTCGTCAAGCGAGTGGGTCACGCCCGCGCCTTCATGGTGCTTTCGGCGCTGATCGCGCTTTCCAATGCCGCGATCGGAGCCGGGCCGATACCGCTTCTATGGATCGCCGCGCGGGCGCTTTACGGCTTCGCCATCTGCGGGCTGTTCATCGTCGCGCAGAGCTGGCTGAACGATGCCTTGCCGAATTCGATCCGCGGCCGGGTGATGGCGGTGTTCTATGTCGCCTATATAGGCGGGCTAGGCGTGGGTTATGCGACGCTCGCCGCGATCGACATCCACACGGCCGCGGCGGCGCTGATCGGCATCACCTTCACGGCGCTTTCCATCCTGCCGGTCGGCATGACGCGGCTTGCCCAGCCGCCGGCGCCGCAGGCCGCATCGGTGGCGTTGCGCCGTGCCTGGCGCATCTCGCCGGTCGGTGTCGCCGGCATGCTCGCCGTCGGCGGCCTGTCGATGATCGTCTCCGGCTTCGCGCCGATCCATGCCACCGCCAAGGGCTACAGCCAGGCCGATGTCGCGCTGCTGTTGTCGGCAATGCCGGTCGGCACGCTGATCCTGCAGATTCCGCTCGGCTGGATATCCGACCGCACCGACCGGCGCTACGTGCTGGCGGGTGCGGCGGCGCTCGCGGCGATCGCCAGCGTGCTTGCCATCGTCTTCGACGGTGGCGCGCTGATGGCGCTGGTGGTGATCTATCTCATCTGGGACGGAGCGTCGGAATCGATCTACGCGCTCTCCAGCGCGCATGCCGCCGACCGCGCCGGCAAGGACGAGCTTCTGGCGCTGTCGAGCTCGATGCTGTTCGCCTGGTCGCTGGCCGGCTTCATCGTGCCCGGCATCGTGACGGCGCTTTCCGCCGTCTTCGGCACCGCGACCTTCATCTATGTCGGCATCGTCATCGCATCGGCCTTCTGCCTGTTCGTGCTGTGGCGCGTGATGGCCGGCCGGCCGACACCTGCGGCCATAAGCGGCAGTTTCGCGCCGATGTCGGCGCAGACGCCCCTGCCGGTGGAGCTTGCCTTCGCGCCCGACGAGACGGCGACCAAGCACTGATCGGGGAAGCACCGATCGGGCTACTGCTTGCGCGCCTCCGGCGCCGGCATTTCCGGAGGCGGCAGCGGGATCGAGATGCCCTCGGTATCGAAAGCCTGCTTGGCGCGCTTGGTCATGTCGATCTGGGTCGAGAAATAGTCGGCGGCCGACGTCCAGTAGCGCAAGGTGAGCGAAACGGTGGTGTCGCCGAGACTGGCCACGAAGGCGATTGGCGCCGGTTCGCGCCGGATGCGCTTTTCGGCGGCGGCGATGGCAAGCAGCGTCTTTTGCGCGCGGTCGATGTCATTCCACGAGCCGATGCTCAAGGTGACGTCGGTGCGCCGCACGCCGTTGCGGGTGAAATTGCGCACCGGCTGGTTCCACAGCGTCGAGTTGGGCGCCATCACATAGACACCGTCGACGGAGCGCAGCTTGGTGGCGAAGAGACCGATCTCCTCGATGGTGCCGGCAATCGCGCCGACCTCGACATATTCGCCGATGCGGAAGGGCCTGAGCGCCAGAAGCATGATGCCGGCGGCGATGTTCTGCAGCGTGCCTTGCAGCGCCAGCCCGATGGCCAGGCCGGCAGCGCCTATTGCCGCAATGATGGAGGCGGTCTGCACGCCGAATTGGCCGAGCACCATGATGACGACAAGGATCAGGATGGCGTAACGCACGATCTGCGAGAAGAAATGCCGCAAGGTCTCATCGAAGCCGTGGATGTGGCCGAGGCCGGCATAGATCGAGCGCTCGGCAAGCCCGGCCACGAGATATCCGACAACCAGGAGGATGACGGCGCCGACGGCCGAGAAGGAATAGGAGACGATCAGCGTGCTCAGCTGCGCAAGCCCGGCCTGGATGGTGATGAGGGCGCTCTGCGGGTCGGTGGGCATGGCGGGTATCCCGTTGGTCAATGCGCCGATAACCCGTGCGTCTGGCATCGGTTCCCGCCTTTTGCGGCTTGGCGGAGCGCCTCCTCAACATCGCGCGGAGATCACGCTTCGAAGGCGCCCGTCTTGAAACTGCAACGGAACTCTGCCTATCTAAGTGGTGTCACCTGATTTGCCTGGTGATTTGGTTGTTCTTGTTGGGAAAGGAAATACACTGAGAACAGCACTGCGGAAGAAGGCTGACATCATGCCTTCGCCGGCAGGGATCAGCGGAAACGACGCCGCGTCCCTCGCCATCGACACAGTCCTTGCCAGTCTGGAAGACTCCAAGGCCGAAAACATCGTCTCAATCGACATCCAGGGAAAATCGAGCCTCGGCGACTATATGGTCATCGCCTCGGGCCGATCGCACCGTCATGTCTCGGCTGTCGCCGATCATCTCCTCAAGGCGCTGAAGGATGCCGGCCTCGGCAATGCGCGCGTCGAGGGGCTGGCCAGCGCCGACTGGGTCCTGATCGATTCGGGCGACATCATCGTCCACGTCTTCCGCCCCGAAGTCCGCGAATTCTACAATCTCGAAAAGATGTGGCAGGCGCCGGATCTCGAGGAAGAAACCTTGCACTGAGCCTGATCCGCGTGCCGTGAACCGTCACGGTGCGCGTTAGGACAAGCTCGCCGGGGCGAGGATGAAGATCACCGTTCATGCCGTGGGCCGGATGAAGACCGGCCCCGAGAGAGAACTCGCCGACCGCTATTTCGAGCGCTTCGCCAAGAGCGGGCCCGCGGTCGGGCTGGAGTTTGCCGGCATTGTCGAAATCCCCGAGAGCCGCGGACAGAGCGCCGACGAGCGCCGCCGTGAGGAAGCCCAGAAGCTGCAGGCGCAATTGCAGTCCGGCACCGTTCTCATCCTGCTCGACGAACGCGGCAAATCGCTTTCTTCGGAAGACCTGGCCGCCCGCATCGGCCAGTTGCGCGACGACGGCCGCAAGGCGCTGGTCGTCGCGATCGGCGGTGCCGACGGCCATGACAGATCCTTGCGCGAGCAGGCCGACCTGGTGCTGTCCTTCGGCGCGCTGACTTGGCCGCACCAGCTGGTGCGCGTCATGCTGGGCGAGCAGCTTTACCGGATAGCGACGATCCTGGCGGGTCACCCCTATCATCGTTCGTGAATGGCTCGACGGCCAAGAAGCTGGGGATTGCCGGCCCACGCCAGGATTTCTGCCTCAATCGCGCGGCAACGGGGTATTCTGGTTTACGCAATCCCGGACGGAAGACCGTTACACACTTTTCCTGGAATTGCTCTGAGCGGCGCTTCCAACATGGTTGATGGTTCGTTAACGAAGCGGCGGATAGGTTAGAGGCCTGATGTCTGAAGGCTGGTACCCGATTACGCGCGCCTGGCGCGTCCGCTGCGGCTTGACCCTTGTCGCCGCCCTGGTCGCGCTCGGTCCGGTCCAGGCGGCCGAAAATTCGCTCGACCTTGCGCCCGACCCGGATCAGAGCCGGGCCGAATACGAGCAGGTTTCCAAGGAGATCACGCTCTCGTCGGAGCGGCTGGGCAAGCTCGCCGCCGACATCGCCTCGGTGCGCAAGGACTATGCTTCGATCACCGCGGCGCTCATCCAGTCGGCGATGACGGAGCAGAAGCTCGGTCAGGACATCGAGGACATCGGCGCCAAGCTCGAAGGGCTGAAGGCCGAGCAAAATAAGCTGCGCGCCTCGCTGATGGCGCGGCGCGACGTGTTGGCCGAAGTGCTCGGCGCATTGCAGCGCATGGGGCTCAATCCGCCGCCGGCGATCCTGGTCAAGCCCGAGGATGCGCTGTCGTCGGTGCGCAGCGCCATCCTGCTCGGCGCCGTGGTGCCGGAACTGCGCCAGCAGACCGACCGGCTGATGGCCGATCTCAAGGAGCAGACGCGTGTGACGGCCTCGATCGAGGCCGAGCGGGCCAGGTTGACCGCCGCCGTCACCGACCAGACGGCGGAGAAGAAGCGACTCACCATGCTGCTCGAAGCCAAGAAAAAACTGCAGGCTGATACCCAGGCCGCGATGGCGGCAGAGCAGCAGCACTCGCAGCAGCTGGCGGCGAAGGCGAGCAGCCTCAAGGACCTGATCGCCTCGCTCGAAGCCGACAAGGCGCGCAAGGCGCAGGACCAGGCCAAGGCGGGCGAGCGCAAATCGGCGGACAACGACACCACGGCCTCGACCACCGAGCTCGCTGCGCTGTCGGTGCCGGAAGCGAACCGTCTCACGGGATCGGCGCCGTTTTCGGCATTGCAAGGCCAGATCGCGCTGCCTGTCATCGGCAAGATCAAGCTGCGTTTCGGCGCCGACGATGGCAATGGCGCGGCGATGCAAGGCGACATGGTTGCGACACAATCGGGAGCCATCGTCACCGCGCCGGCGGACGGAAACGTGCTTTATGCGGGGCCGTTTCGCTCCTATGGTCAACTCTTGATCCTCAACGCAGGCGACGGGTATCATGTCGTTCTGGCGGGGATGAGCAGAATCAGCGTCGCGACCGGACAGTCGGTGCTCGCAGGAGAGCCGATCGGCGCGATGGGAGAGGCCCGGGTGGCAAGCACTTCGGCCTCGCGAAATGGAAATGCGGCGCTGGAACTCTATGTTGAGTTCCGCAAGGATGGAAAACCCGTCGATCCGGCCCCATGGTGGGCGGACCGATTTTCTGGAAGGACGTGAAATGATGCGGAAACTGTCGCTTCTGTTTGCCGGCGCGCTGATGGGCGCATCGGCAATGAGCCTGGTCTACGGCGCACCGGGTTCGGCGGCGAATGCTGCGGGTTCGGAAACCTATAAGCAGCTGGCGATCTTCGGCGACATCTTCGAACGCGTGCGCGCCAATTACGTGACGCCGCCGGACGACAAATCGCTGGTCGAGAACGCCATCAACGGCATGCTGTCCTCGCTCGACCCGCACTCCTCCTACATGAATGCCGAGCAGGCGCAGGACATGCGCGTGCAGACAAAGGGCGAGTTCGGCGGACTCGGCATCGAGGTCACCATGGAAAACGACCTCGTCAAGGTGATCACGCCGATCGACGACACGCCGGCCGCCAAGGCGGGCGTGCTTTCCGGCGATTACATCGCCAAGATCGACGGCGAGGAGGTTCGCGGCCTCACCCTCAACGACGCGGTCGAGAAGATGCGCGGGCCGGTGAACACGCCGATCAAGCTCACCATCCTGCGCCAGGGCGCCGACAAGCCGATCGAGCTGACGGTGGTGCGCGACATCATCAAGGTCAAGGCGGTGAAGTACCGGGTCGAGAACGACATCGGCTACATGAAGATCACCTCCTTCACCGAGAAGACCTATGACGATCTCGAGAACGCCATCGAGAACATCAAGAAGCAGGTGCCGAACGACAAGCTGAAGGGCTATGTGCTCGATCTGCGCCTCAATCCGGGCGGCCTGCTCGACCAGGCGGTCAGCGTGTCGGACGCCTTCCTCAAGCGCGGCGAGATCGTCTCGACGCGCGGCCGCGATCCGAAGGACGTCACCCGCTTCGACGCCAAGCCGAAGCAGGTCGACGACATCAACGGCAAGCCGATGATCGTGCTGGTCAATGGCGGCTCGGCGAGCGCCTCGGAAATCGTCGCCGGCGCGCTGCAGGACCTGCGCCGCGTCACGGTGGTCGGCACGCAGTCCTTCGGCAAGGGCTCGGTGCAGACCATCATCCCGCTCGGCGAGAACGGCGCGCTCAGGCTGACGACGGCGCTCTATTACACGCCGTCGGGCAAGTCGATCCAGGGCAAGGGCATCACGCCAGACATCAAGGTCGACCAGCCGTTGCCCCCGGATCTGCAGGGCCGCGACCTGACCCGCGGCGAATCCGACCTCAAGGGCCATATCAAGGGCGCCGACGAGAGCTCCACCGGCTCGGGCTCGGCCGCCTATGTGCCGCCGGATCCGAAGAACGACCTGCAGCTGATCTATGCCGAGCAGCTTCTGCGCGGCGAAAAGACCGATCCGTCGTTCCCGCCGAACCCGGACAAGGCCGTGCTGAACCAGTAATGCGGTCCGGCTCTGGCCGGCTGCGAGAGGCAATGCAATGCTGCCGGGGCCGCGAGGTTCCGGCAGTTTGATTCGGGGACCGCGGTCGGGGCGCCACGCGTCTAGGTATCGCGCCGGCGATTGCGAAGTTCACGCGAGATGTCACGAAAAACGTGACTCTGGCGTGCTTCCGGGGAAACACGACTTGGCTGAGATCGGCAAGGACATCGAACGCCCGCTCGGACAGACCATCCGGCCTCAGCGCAAGGCCTCGCGCGGCATCGGCTCCGGCTCCCTCATCGCGGTGCTGGCCGTGCTTGGCGTGGTCGGTGTTTCCGGCGCTATTGCGCTGCGTGAAAGGCCGTTCCGCAAGCCGGAAGAAGTCGCCGTTTCGACGCCGAAGGTCACCGCCGAGGCTGCTCCTGCGGCGACAGCGGCACCCGCACCGGCTCCCATGGCGGCGGCGCCACAGGCCAGCACGCCGATGAAGAGCGGCGGTCCGCAGATCATCCACGTCCAGACCGAAGAGGGCGACGGCCCGCCGAAGGCCGCTATCGTGATTCGCGATCCGTCGACGCTCGGCCAGAACCTGAAGGTTGCCCATATCCCGGACAGGGCGCTGATCGAGGCCACCGACACCGGACCGCTGCCGATCCGCAGCGCCGACGGCCGGCGGCCGTTCGACGTTTATGCGCGGCCTTGGTCAGGCGCGCGCGGGGCGCGGGTGGCGATCGTCATCGGCGGACTTGCCGTCTCGCAGACCGGCACGCAAGCGGCGATCGCCAAGCTGCCGGCCGAAGTGACGTTGGCCTTCGCGCCGCAAGGCAACAGTATCGGCCGCTGGATGCAGACGGCAAGGCAAAGCGGGCATGAGATCGTCATGCAGGTGCCGCTCGAGCCGTTCGATTATCCCAACGTCAATCCCGGCCGAAACACGCTGACTGTCGCGGCCAGCCCGGACGAGAACCTGAAGAGCCTTCACTGGGCCCTGTCGCGCACGACCAACTATACCGGGGTCATGAACTATATGGGCGCGCGCTTCTCGGCCGACGCCGCGGCGATGGAGCCGTTCATGGCCGAGCTCGGCAAGCGGGGGCTTGCCTATATCGATGACGGCTCGTCCTCGCGCAGTGTGGCGCCCGACCTGGCGTTGAAAGACGGTGTGCCGTTCGTTGCTGGCGACATGGCGATCGATGCCGTGCAGGATCGCGGCGAAATCCTCAAGAAGCTGGACAGCCTCGAAGCCACGGCGCGGGCCAAGGGCAGCGCCGTCGGCATCGGTTCGGCCTTCGATATCACCGTCGACACGGTGACGTCGTGGATTGCCGAAGCGAAGAAGCGCGGCATTGAGATCGTGCCGATCTCGGCTGTGGCGATCGATCCGCAAAAAGGCTAACCCTACCCGCCTCGCCGAACTCCATTCTCAAAGACAGCTGGAACGCTGACATATGGCCAAGACGATCGATCCCGAAACGCTGCCTTACCGTCCGTGCGTCGGGCTGATGATACTCAACAAAGCAGGTCTGGTCTGGGTTGGGCACCGCATCGCCGAACCGGACAGCGAGTTCGCCGACACGACGCAGCTTTGGCAGATGCCGCAAGGCGGCATCGACAAGGGCGAAGAGCCGATCGAGGCCGCCGGGCGCGAGCTCTACGAGGAGACCGGCATGCGCAGCGTGTCGCTGCTGGCCGAGGCGCCGCGCTGGATCAATTACGACCTGCCGGAGCATCTGGTCGGCGTCGCCTTCAAGGGCCGCTATCGCGGCCAGACGCAGAAATGGTTCGCCTACCGCTTCGAGGGCGACGAAGGCGAGATCGCGATCAATCCGCCGCCCGGTGGCCACAAGGCAGAGTTCGATGAATGGGCCTGGCGGCCGATGCGGGAGCTGCCCGACCTGATCGTGCCGTTCAAGCGCAAGGTCTACGAGCAGGTGGTGGCGGCGTTCCAGCATCTCGTCCCCTGAGTGGCCGCCATCTGTCCCGGTTGTCGCGGGCGCCCCATGGCCGTATTGATTGCCGGTGCAATGAGCGGGGGTCGCCATGAGCGACGACACCGGACGCGGGTTTCCGGCACATAATACAAGCAGTGGCTCGACGGTGAGCGAGGCCGCCGCCGGCGCGATCCTGACGATCGACCTCGGCGCCATCCGGGAAAACTACCGCCGGCTGAAGGCGCGGCTGGACGGCGTCCGCTGCGCCGGGGTGCTCAAGGCTGACGGATACGGACTTGGCGCCGCACAAGTGGCATCGGCGCTGGCGAAAGAGGGCTGCGACATCTTCTTCGTCGCACTGCTCGGCGAGGGCATCGCGCTGCGCAAGGCGATCGGCCCGGGGCCGGACATCTTCGTGCTGAACGGGCTGCCTCCGGGTTCTGAACCGGAAGCCGCGGCTGCCGGGCTTTGGCCGGTCATCAACAGCGCCATGCAGCTGAAGGCCTGGCGCGAGACCGCGCGAGGCATGGGCCAAAGCCTTGCCGCCGCCATCCAGGTCGACAGTGGGATGGCAAGGCTCGGCATGGCGCCGGCGGAAGTCGAGGCGGTCGCGGGGGAGACCGGCGCCTTCGATGGCGTCGACATTCGTTTTGTCATGAGCCATCTCGCCCGCGCCGACGAGCCGCAAGAGGCGGCGAACGAGAGGCAGCGGCACGAATTCGAAAGGCTGCGCAGGATGCTGCCCGCGGCGCCCGTCTCCTTGGCCAACTCGTCCGGCATCTTTCTCGGGCCGGCCTATCACTATGATCTGGCCCGCCCGGGAGCCGCGCTTTACGGCGTCAACCCGACGCCCGCCGCGCCCAATCCGATGCTGCCGGTCATACGACTGCAAGCCAAGGTGGCGCAGACGCGACAGGTCGGCGCCGGCGCCGGCATCGGCTATGGCCATACCCACCAAGCGGACGGGCTGCTCGATCTCGCGACCATTTCGCTGGGCTATGGCGACGGCTGGCACCGGCGCGCCGCTTCGGCCGCCTGGTTCGAAGGCGTGCGATTGCCCTTCGTCGGGCGCGTGTCGATGGACTCGATCATCCTCCACATTTCGGCGCTTCCGGCAGGTCGGCTCGGCGAAGGCGACCTCGTCGAGCTCATCGGTCCGTCGCAAAGCGTCGACGACGCGGCCGGCCATGCCGGCACCATCGGCTATGAGATATTGACTAGTCTGGGCGCGCGCTTTCACCGCCGTTACATCGGCGGATAACGCAGCACTTGGCGGGTGCCGCAAAATCCGGCAGACAGGGAATGGCCATGCCTCGGGCGGCATGATCGGCCTTTGAGGGAGCCTTGAATGAAAGTTATCGTGCTGGGCGGCGGCGTGATCGGGGTCACCACCGCCTACTTCCTCGCCGAGGCCGGTCATGAAGTGACCGTCTACGATCGCCAGCCGGGGCCGGCGCTCGAAACCAGCTTCGCCAATGCCGGCGAAGTATCGCCGGGCTATGCCTCGCCCTGGGCCGGGCCCGGTATCCCGGTCAAAGCCGTCAAATGGCTGTTGATGAAATACGGCCCGCTGGTCGTGCGGCCGGCTTTCGACCCGAATATGTGGACCTGGCTCCTCAAGATGCTGCGCAACTGCACGGCCGAGCGCTACGCGCTCAACAAGTCGCGCATGGTGCCGCTTGCCGAATACAGCCGCGACACGCTGAAGGCGCTGCGCGAGGCGACCGGCATCACTTACGACGAACGGACCAAAGGCACGCTGCAGCTGTTCCGCAAGCAAAAGCAGCTCGACGGCACCGGCGGCGACGTCGAGGTGCTGAAGAAATACGGTGTGCCCTATGAGATCCTCGACCGCGACGGCTGTATCGCCGCCGAGCCGGCCCTTGCGGCGGTGCGCGAGAAATTCGTCGGCGGCCTCAGGCTTCCGGGCGACGAGACCGGCGACTGCAAGATGTTCACCGACAAGCTCGCGGAACTTTGCGTGGCGCGCGGCGTGACCTTCGAATATGGCTCGACCATCCGGCGCATCGTCAGGAACCGCAATCGCCTCACCAACGTACTCACGGAGGGTGGATGGAAATCCGCGGACGCCTTCGTGATGGCGATGGGCAGCTATTCGGCGCAGTTCATGCGCTCGCTGGGGCGGCCGATACCGGTCTATCCGGTCAA
The DNA here is from genome assembly GCF_020165105.1 of Mesorhizobium sp. CA5. Classification (NCBI taxonomy): domain Bacteria; kingdom Pseudomonadati; phylum Pseudomonadota; class Alphaproteobacteria; order Hyphomicrobiales; family Phyllobacteriaceae; genus Mesorhizobium; species Mesorhizobium sp. CA5. The sequence goes on from NZ_JAIUHJ010000020.1 coordinate 11,396, forward strand.
GGGCTATTCGATCACCGTGCCGATCGACAATGTCGAGGCCGCGCCTGTGTCGACCGTCATGGACGAGACCTACAAGGTGGCGATCACCCGGCTCGGCGACCGCATCCGGGTCGGCGGCACGGCGGAGATTTCGGGCTATGACCTTCGCCTGCAGGAATCGCGCCGCCGCACGCTCGAACACTCGGTCGGCGATCTCTTCCCCGGCGGCGGCGATCTCAAGGCGGCGAGCTTCTGGTGCGGCTTGCGGCCGATGACGCCGGATGGACCGCCCTTGATCGGGCAAAGCGAGGTTGCCAACCTCTATCTCAACACCGGCCACGGCACGCTCGGCTGGACCATGGCCTGCGGCTCGGCCAAGGTGCTCGCCGACATCATGTCCAACCGGGTGCCGGAGATCAACGCGCGCGACCTCAGCCCGGAGCGGTATCTCAAACCTGTCTGAGGGGCTTTGCATCTGCTTCGGCGGGCTTGCCTCGGAACGCTTCCCCGACCCAGCTGTCGCCGAACAGCTGCTGGTAGTGCCGGGCGCTGCAAGGCGGCGGCGACCAACTGCCTGTGATAGGATCGGCCGCAGCGAGGGGACTTTGGATGCGTCTTTTTCTTTTTGCGGCGGCCGCCTATCTGACCTGCGCCCCGGCGGCGCTGGCAGCGGACAAAACCGTTCACGACAAGGAGCACGGCTTTTCGCTGACCTATCCCGAGCAATGGGCGAGCGAAACCGCCTTTGACAACACCATTCGGCTCAAGATCAAATCCGGCGAAGGAGGGCTCACCTGCCGCGTGTCGGAAAATGCCTATGATCCGACCGCTCCCGACAATCCGCCCGATGTCAGGGCGTTCATGGAGGAAGACTGGAAGGTGAGCAACTGGCAGACCATGGTCGGCGTCGCCTATCAGTCGGCCGCCTTCCGCCAGGACAGGTTGGCGCATTTTCCGGACGGCTATCCGGTGCGCATGGCCGAGATGGATTTCCACTATGCCGACGAAAATGTCAGCTTCTACGGCCATTCCCGCATCGCGCTGACGCTGCGCAGCTCGCATTACGGCTTCGTCGATTGCGGGGTCGCGGGCGACAACTCCGAAGAGGTGGAGCGGAAATGGGCGCCGCTTGCAGACGAGGCCAATAAGATCGTGAGCTCGTTCGTGCTCGACGCGGATTAATTCCTCACTGCAGGCATTTGAAGGGTTGCGGGCTTGTCAGCGGCAAGATTTTTACCGTCCATTTCGGTGAATCAGCGCAGACGTTGGGAATTGGCTGAAGCCTCTCAACCTCGTCATTCCAGGGCGGAGCAGCCGCGGAGCGGCGTCGCGGAGACCCTGGAATCCATTCCGTGATTCTGATCAAAGAGTGCAGCTGAGCAGAATTCTGCACCGCGGCAGCGCTCATGCGACACGGAATGGATCCTCGGGTCTGCGCGCGTCGCTTCGCTCCTTGCTCCGCCCGTGGATGACGAGGCCGGACCGTTTCGGCCAATCTCCAAGGCATACCATCTGTCAACGCGAACACCGGTCAGATTTCTGTCCCGGGAACGTTCTGGTCAAGCGGTCCTAGATCGTGTTCTAGACAAAAAGGCCGCGCTCGCGTTCCACGGCCTTGGTGATGAAGTTGGCGACCAGCTGCACGCGGCGCAGCGGCCTGACCGATTCATGATAGACCAGCCAGTAGGCGCGGCGGATGGGCGCGACGATGTCGACCGGCACCAGCTCCGGCATCGAACGGGCGACGAACGTGTGCAGGATGCCGATGCCCGCGCCGGAGCGCACCGCTTCGGCCTGGCCGAGCGCCGAGGAGATGGCAAAGCTGGTGCGCCATTCGGGGCTGAACTCGGCGGCATAGTCCAGCGAGGGGCTGACGATGAGGTCCGGCACATAGCCGATCAGCGTGTGCCGGCCGAGCTCGGCCGGCGCTTTCGGCAGGCCGTTGGCTTCGGCATAGGCGCGGGAGGCGAAGAGGCCGAGCGTATAGTCGACCAGCTTGCCCGCCACCAGCCGCCCTTCGCTCGGCCGCTCGACGGTGATCGCAATATCGGCCTCGCGCCTGGACAGCGAGAAGGAGCGCGGCACCGGCACCAGCTGGATGGTGAGCTCGCGGTGCAGCGCAGTCAGCTCGCCCAGCCGCTTTGCCAGGAAGGCGACGCCAAATCCGTCCGGCGCGCCGATGCGCACCGTGCCCGAAACGTCGTCGCCCTCGCCGGCAATGGTCGAGCGCGCGGCGATCATGTCGCTCTCCATGCGCTCGGCTATGTCGAGGAAGCGCTCGCCGGCCGGCGTCAGTTCGCTGCCGGTGGTCAGGCGGCGGAAGAGTTTTGTGCGAAGCGCCTCCTCAAGCGCGGCGATGCGGCGCGAAACGGTGGCGTGGTTGAGCTCAAGGCGTTTCGCCGCACCGAGGATCTGGCCGGCGCGGGCGACTGCAAGGAAGATGCGGACATCATCCCAGTTCATGGGAGTGGTCCGCTCTGTGATTGTCAACGCTGCGTTCCTTGGCGCCCCCCTCTGGCCTGCCGGCCATTTCCCCCTCTAGGAGGGAGATCAGATGTCGCGGCGGATTTCGCCAACCGCCGAAAGCGCTGTCGGTGAAGCTGCTAATCTCCCCCCAAGAGGGGGAGATGTCCGGCAGGACAGAGGGGGGCGCGACAAAACTCAACCTATGAAATCCTTCACGGCAGGCAATCCCTCATTTGCGGCAATTAATGCACAGTCTGCCATTGTTGTCTATTTTCCGCACAACGGTTGCGATCTTCCTCGCGTTGCCATCGCTGTCGCAAAGGCGGACAATGCATCATCACCAAACACGGGAGAGAAGGCATGATCGAATACGGTCATTTCATCGGCGGCAAGCGTGTCGCCGGCACCAGCGGGCGCAAGCAGGATGTGATGCAGCCGATGGACGGGTCCGTGCGCGGCACGGTGGCTTTGGCCTCGCAGGCGGAGCTGCGCGCCGCGGTCGAGGACGCCAAGGCGGCGCAGCCGAAATGGGCGGCCACCAACCCGCAGCGCCGCGTGCGCGTGCTGATGAAGTTCCTCGAGCTGGTCCAGCGCGACTATGACGAGCTGGCCGACATATTGGCGCGCGAGCACGGCAAGACTATTGCCGATGCGCGCGGCGACATCCAGCGCGGTCTCGAAGTGGTCGAGGTCTGCATCGGCGCTCCGCACATGATGAAGGGCGAGTTCACCGACGGCGCCGGCCCCGGCATCGACGTCTATTCGATGCGCCAGCCGCTCGGCGTCGTCGCCGGCATCACGCCGTTCAACTTCCCGGCCATGATCCCGCTGTGGAAGATCGCGCCGGCCATCGCCTGCGGCAATGCCTTTATCCTGAAGCCGTCGGAGCGCGATCCGGGCGTGCCGATCCGCATTGCCGAACTGTTCATCGAGGCCGGCCTGCCGGCCGGCATCCTCAACGTCGTCAATGGCGACAAGGAAGTTGTCGACGCCATTCTCGACGATCCGGACATCAAGGCCATCGGCTTCGTCGGCTCGACGCCGATCGCGCACTATATCTATTCGCGCGGCACGGCATCGGGCAAGCGCGTGCAGTGCTTCGGCGGCGCCAAGAACCACATGATCATCATGCCCGATGCCGACATGGACCAGACCGTCGATGCGCTGATCGGCGCCGGCTACGGCTCGGCCGGCGAGCGCTGCATGGCGATTTCGGTGGCTGTCCCGGTCGGCAACGACACCGCCAACCGGCTGATGGAAAGGCTGGTGCCGCGCGTCGAGAGCCTCAAGGTCGGCCCTTCGACCGACTCTTCCGCCGATTTCGGCCCGCTGGTGACGGCGCAGGCGCTGGAGCGCGTGAAGGGTTATGTCGATATCGGCGTCAAGGAAGGCGCCAAGCTCGTCGTCGACGGCCGCGGTTTCAAGATGCAGGGCTATGAGAACGGCTACTATATGGGCGGCTGCCTGTTCGACGACGTGACGGCCGACATGCGCATCTACAAGGAAGAGATCTTCGGGCCGGTGCTCTCGGTGGTGCGCGCGCCGCGCTACGAGGACGCCATCAAGCTCGCCAATGACCACGAGATGGGCAACGGCGTCGCCATCTTCACCCGCGACGGCGACGCCGCGCGTGATTTCGCGTCCAGAGTCCAGGTCGGCATGGTGGGCATCAACGTGCCGATCCCGGTTCCGATCGCCTATTACACGTTCGGCGGCTGGAAGGCGTCGTCCTTCGGCGACCTCAACCAGCACGGTCCGGACGCGTTCCGCTTCTATACCAAGACCAAGACGGTCACCTCGCGTTGGCCGTCGGGTATCAAGGACGGCGCCGAGTTTGTCATCCCGACGATGAACTAGCCCGAACGGTCGTCCAAACCAACATTGAGAAGGCGCGGCGTAAGCCGCGCTTTCTTTTTATGGACGAAGGCGAAGCACAACTTCAGGCGCATGAATTCCGGCGCATCGCGTCATGCGTGCGTCCGCATATTCTAATAATTCCATCGCCGTGTGATGGAACCAACAGACCACCATCTGCCTTAGGCTTTATTCCTGCCATGCGTGCAGGCAACCAAGCAGCGCCGGTTCAAGCCGGGGTTCTCGTCTGGCGCGAGGAGGTGTCAGATGACACGATTTGTTGTGGCGGCAATATTGGCGGCGACGGCGATGACCGTTGGAGCCGCGCCGGCGAGCGCGGCGGCGCAATGCGCGGCGCGCGCCGACATCATCAAGGCGCTTGGCGACAAGTTCCACGAAACCGAGGCTGGGCGCGGCCTGATCAATCCGAACGTCGTGCTCGAGATATTCGTCTCCGACCAGGGAAGCTGGACGGTACTTGCCTCCGATACCAAAGGCCAGAGCTGCGTGCTTTCCGTCGGCGAGGGCTGGGACAGCCCGACGATTACCGCGGCGATGCCGGGCGCCTGAAACCGGCAGGGAGCCGGGGTGCGCGCCACAACGGCTCTCACGGTCGGGCGTCAAGTGGCGCCAAGCAAGGCGCTCTCCGCGGCGCCGCTTGTTTACGGAGCGGAGCTTCACCATATCGAATCCAGGGAGTCATGATCTCCCGACGACAGACCGGAAGCCAGAAGGAGTGACGCGATGAAGACGTCCAATCCGGCCTGGAGCCTTCCGGCACACTGAGGCGGCCGAATGTGCCTCCCTTTGCCGGAATGCGACGGCAAAGGAGGTGCCCCATGGCACGCGAATTTTCGTTTCGATGGGTCAAGCTTGCGGCCGTTGGCGCCATGATGGCGCTGTCGGCAGTTCCGGCGCGGGCGCAAGTCATCTGCGGCGGCCATGACTATCTGGTCGCGAGGCTGGCGGAGGCATTCGAGGAGAAGCGGCTGGGCTATGGCGTGGCCGGACAAGTCGCCATCTTCGAGGTGTTCGTCTCGGCAGGCGGAACCTGGACCATACTGATGACGGACGTCAAAGGCCAGAGCTGCATCCTGGCCGCCGGCGAGGGGTGGGAAGACACGCTGGCCACCGCGGTCGGGCAGCCGGGTGGCTGAAGCGCCTCGAGCAGGCGCTGGTCCTGCTCAGCGCGTGGCGGCCACCTCGGCATGACCGCGCAGCAGCGCTATCAGCTTCTTGGCGTCCTTGGCGGCGGCTTCCTCGTCGCCGTCGAGGATGGAACGGATCAGCGCCACGTGGTGCTCGGCCGATTCGGCGAGACCGGTGTCGGCCTTGTAGCGATACCAGAAGCGGCGGCTGTGGGTCTGCAAGGGGCCTGCCACACGCGCCGCGAAGGGGTTGTCGGCGGCGATGGCCAGCGCTTCGTCGAGCGCCTTGTCGGCCTGGATGAAGGCAAGCACATTGCTTGAGATCACCGCCTTCTGCATGGCCAGGGCCGCTTCATGGAATAGGTCGGCGGCCTCGCGGGTGACGAAGCGGGCGGCCGAGCGGGCGAGCACCACCTCGATGCCGCGCCGCGCATCCAGCACCCGCAGCCAGTCGCCGGCGTGAAGCGGCGCGACCGCGATGCCGGCACGGGGTCTGATGTCGAGAAGCCCTTCCCAGGCGAGCCGCTGGATAGCCTCGCGCACAGGGGTGCGTCCGAGACCCAGCCGCTCGATCAGCGCGCCTTCGGTGACGAAGCCCGACGGCGCCAGCTCGAGCGTGACGATCATATGCTCAAGCGCGCGATAGGCCTTGGTCGCCGCCGGCTCGAAGGTCGCGTTCGCCTCGACGGATATCAGCGGGGAGATCAATGGCGGGCTCCTGATATATTTTTCATATATCATAAGTGATTCAGCGTTGACAGGCTAATTCTTAATAGATATACGACTGATATATCAGAGGAGAAGTAGCCATGTGGGCCGGAGTTTTCCCCGCCGTCACGACCAAATTCACCGCCGACGACCGTCTCGACCATGCCGAGATGGAGCGCTGCTACGGGCTGCAGATGGAGGCCGGCTGCGACGGCATCATCGTATGCGGTTCGCTCGGCGAAGGACCCATGCTGTCGCCCGACGAGAAAATCGAGGTGCTGAAGGCGGCGCAGAAAGTTGCCGGGAAGAAGCCGGTGCTCTTGACCGTCAACGAGCCCGGCACGCGTGAGGCGGCTGCTATCGCCAAACGCGCCGCCAAGGAAGGCGCCGACGGGCTGATGGTGGTGCCGAGCCCGATCTATCACACCGACCCGCAAGAGACGGTCGCCGCCCTTCGTGCCGTCGCCGAAGCCGGCGACCTGCCGGTCATGATCTATTCCAACCGGCTCGCCTATCGCGTCGACGTCACCGTCGACCTGATGGAGGAGCTGGCGTCGGACAAGCGTTTCGTCGCCATCAAGGAATCCTCCGACGACATCCGCCGCTCGACCGAGATCATCAACCGGTTCGGCACCCGCTACGACCTCTTCACCGGCGTCGACAACCTTGCCTTCGAGGCGCTGTCGGTTGGCGCCATCGGCTGGGTCGCCGGCCTCGTCACCGCCTTCCCGCGCGAGACGGTCGCGATCTACCAGTCGATGCAACAGGGCCGCCGCGACGAGGCGCTGGCGATCTATCGCTGGTTCCGGCCCTTGCTCGACCTCGATGTCTCGACCTATCTGGTCCAAAACATCAAGCTTGCCGAAGTGCTGGCGATCGGTACCAATGATCGCGTGCGCATGCCGCGCCAGCCGCTGTCGGGTGAACGCCGCAAGGCGGTCGAAAAGATCGTCCGGGATGCGCTGGCGGTGCGGCCGAAGCTGCCGCCGCTGCAGACGTCTCCTCGATCGACGGACAGCTTGGCGGCGGCCGAATAAGGGACAGCCCTGACGTGCAACGAAATTCCAAATTCTGGGAACAGGAGCGGCCCTCAGCCACCGGGGCATCTTCTGCCGGTGCACGGGGAGAAGCGGACGACATCGCCATCATTGGCGGCGGCATCATCGGCATCTGTGCTGCAACCCTGCTCTCGGAAGCGGGGCGCAGCGTCACCGTCTTCGACCGGACCGGCATCTGCGAGGAGACGAGCTCCGGCAATGCCGCCGCCTTCGCCTTCTCCGACGTGCTGCCGCTGGCGCATAAGGGGATGATCCGGCAATTGCCGAAATGGCTCGCCGACCCGCTCGGGCCTTTGACCATTCCGCCGGCCTATCTGCCGAAACTCCTGCCCTGGCTGATCCGCTTCTGGCGGGCCGGCGCGCCCAAGCACTACGAAGCGAGCCTTGCCACGCAGGCCGGCATGATGAGCTTGGCCGAGGCCGAATGGATGGCGCTGCTCGACCGCTCCGGCACGCGGCCGATGCTGCGCGAGGACGGTTCGCTGGAATTCTATGAGAGCGAGGCGGAGTTCCGCGCCTCGCTGCCCGGCTGGGCCGAACGCCAGCGTTTCGGCATCGGCTTCCGTCATGTCGAGGGCGAAGAGATGGCTGGGCTCCAGCCGGGTCTTTCGCGGCGCTTCGTCAAGGCCACCTTCGTGCCGGGCTGGAAGACGGTCGCCGATCCGAAGCTGCTCGGCAAGGCGATGTGGGCCTATGCGGAAAAGCTCGGCGCCCGTTTTGAGCATGCGCGGGTGGAGGGCATAGAGGCCGACACAAACGGTGCGACGATCATCCTGGCCGACGGCAGCAGGCGCACGGCCAAGAAGCTCCTGATCGCCGCCGGCGCCTGGTCGCATCTCCTGGCAAGAAATCTCGGCGATCGCGTCCCGCTCGAAACCGAGCGCGGCTACAACACGACGCTGCCGGTGTCGGCTTTCGACGTGAGGCGGCAGCTGATCTTTTCCGGCCATGGCTTCGTCATCACGCCGCTCGAGACCGGCTTGCGCGTCGGCGGCGCCGTCGAGCTCGGCGGCATCGAGCGGCCACCAAATTTCGCCCGTTCCAAGGCGATGCTGGAGAAGGCGAAGCGTTTCCTGCCCGGGCTCGACCCGTCCGGCGGCCGCGAGTGGATGGGCTATCGTCCGTCGCTGCCGGATTCCCTGCCGGTCATCGGCGCGGCGCGCGCGCCGAACGTCTATTATGCCTTCGGCCACGGCCATCTCGGCCTGACCCAGTCGGCGGCGACCGGCCGCTTGATCCGCGATCTCGTTCTCGGGCAGACTCCGCCGCTCGATCTCACGCCCTTCAGTCCGCAGCGTTTCTGAAAAAGAGTCCATCATGGCGAAAAAATCCTTCTTCTGCATCGACGGCCACACCTGCGGCAACCCGGTCCGCCTGGTCGCCGGCGGCGGGCCGCTGCTCGAGGGCGCGACCATGATGGAGCGGCGGGCGCATTTCCTCGCCGAATATGACTGGATCCGCACCGGGCTGATGTTCGAGCCGCGCGGCCATGACGTGATGTCGGGCTCGATCCTCTACCCGCCGACGCGCGAGGACTGCGACATCGCCATCCTGTTCATCGAGACCTCGGGCTGCCTGCCGATGTGCGGCCATGGTACGATCGGCACCGTCACGATGGCGATCGAGCACGGGTTGGTGAAGCCGAAGACGCCGGGCGTGCTCAGGCTCGACACGCCGGCCGGTCTGGTCATCGCCGAATACAAACAGGTCGGCGAATATGTCGAGGAGGTGCGCATCACCAATGTTCCGTCGTTCCTCTATGCCGAAGGTTTGACCGTCGACTGCCCGGTGCTTGGGGAGATCAGCGTCGACGTCGCCTATGGCGGCAATTTCTACGCCATCGTCGAGCCGCAGAAGAATTACCGGGACATGGCCGATTACTCCGCCGGCGACCTCATCGCCTGGAGCCCGGTGGTGCGCCAGCGCCTCAACGAGAAATACTCCTTCGTGCATCCGGAGAATCCCGGCATCAACCGGCTGTCGCATCTTCTGTGGACGGGCAAGCCGAAACATGCCGAGGCCGATGCGCGCAACGCCGTCTTCTACGGCGACAAGGCGATCGACCGCAGCCCTTGCGGCACGGGCACCTCGGCGCGCATGGCGCAGCTCCATGCCAAGGGTAAGCTCAAGGCCGGCGACAGTTTCGTCCATGAATCGATCATCGGCTCGCTGTTCAAGGGCAGGGTCGAAAAGGAGGTCAGCGTGGCCGGCAAGCCGGCGATCATCCCCTCGATCGGCGGCTGGGCACGGATGACGGGGTTGAACACCATCTTCATCGACGACCGCGATCCGTTCGCGCATGGATTCATCGTCACATAAGCGTCACAGCCTCACGCAACGGAAGGCGTGCCGCCCAAAATGGACCGCCTCTGTTCGCGCAAGAAATCTTCTCATCAACTTATTTTGACGGCGATTTCTTCGAGCGGGTGGGCATTGTAGGGCTGAATCGTCAAAGACATTGCGTTGTGCCAATGATAGGGTCCGCGATAGTCCAGGGGGCCGGGTACGAAAAACGGACAATCGGGCGGCGTGCTTCCAAAACACGCCCGGCGATTGAAAAATCACGTTGCAATCCGGGCTCGAGACTTTACGACTAGGGGAAATACGAAAAGGAGTGCGACCCGGAAACGGGCGACATTCCAGGGGAGCCGCGTAAATATGCAGTATTTCGTCCAGCAGCTTATCAATGGGCTGACGCTGGGATCTATCTATGGCCTGATCGCAATCGGCTACACGATGGTCTACGGCATCATCGGCATGATCAATTTCGCCCATGGCGATATCTTCATGGTCGGCGCCTTCACCGCCCTCATCGTCTTCCTGATCCTCGGCGCGTTGTTCTATTCGGTGCCGGTCGTGGTGGCGCTTCTGATCATGATGATCGTCGCCATGCTTCTCACCAGCCTCTACAACTGGACGATCGAAAAGGTGGCCTACCGGCCGCTGCGCGGCTCGTTCCGGCTGGCGCCGCTGATCACCGCCATCGGCATGTCGATCGCGCTGTCCAACTTCGTCCAGGTCACGCAAGGGCCGCGCAACAAGCCGATCCCGCCGCTGGTCAGCCAAGTCTACACTGTTGATGGTGTGAGCGTTTCGCTGAAGCAAATCCTCATCGTGATCGTCACCATCGTGCTGCTGGCGATCTTCTGGTATCTCGTCAACCGGACAGCGCTCGGGCGGGCGCAGCGCGCCTGCGAACAGGACCGCAAGATGGCCGCGCTGCTCGGCATCGACGTCGACCGCACCATCTCCATCACCTTCATCATGGGCGCGGCCCTTGCCGCCGTCGCCGGCACGCTGTTCCTGATGTATTACGGCGTCGTGGTGTTCTCGGACGGCTTCGTGCCGGGCGTGAAAGCCTTCACGGCGGCCGTGCTCGGCGGCATCGGCTCGCTGCCCGGCGCCGTGCTCGGAGGATTGCTCATCGGCTTCATCGAGAGCATGTGGTCGGCCTATTTCTCGATCGACTACAAGGACGTCGCCGCTTTCTCGATCCTGGCGATCGTGCTCATCTTCCTGCCCTCCGGCATCCTCGGCCGGCCTGAAGTCGAAAAGGTCTGATCCTGATGGCCGTTACCGTGTCTTCGGAGCGCGACACCGTCGCCACTCCAGTTCAGCGCGCTTTTCGCGAAGCGCTCTATGCAGGCGCCATCGCGCTCGGCCTGTTCGTGCTGTTTATCGGTCTCAGGACCGACCAGAATATCTCCAACGAACTGATTCTGGTGCAGCGCTGGGGCCTGCTCGCCCTGGTGGTCATCGCCACCGCCGGGGGCCGCTTCCTGTATGTCGCCTATGGCCAGCCCTTCGTAGCCAGCCTGAAGATCGCCGACATCGACACAGGCCTGCTGCCCGACACCATGGCGGCACGCTTCTTCAGGATGCCTTATTTTATAGCCGCGGTCGCTGTCGCAGCCTTGCTGTTCGTGCTGGCCGGCTCGCTTGACGGGCTGCTCGGACCCGACCTTGCCGGCTACGCGCGCTTTGTGCGGGCGCTGGCGATCATTTATGCCGTCGCCTGGGTTATGTATTATTTCCGGGCCTTCATCCACGCCCACTTCTCGGCGTTGGGCATCAGCGCGCTGGCGCTCTATCCGATCATCGTCGTGCTGGTGCTCGCGCTGGTAACAGGATCGATAGCGGGAGGGTTTCAGGGCTCTCTGAAGTGGGTCGACAATTTCGGCATCCAGATCCTGATCTATGTGATGCTGGCCTGGGGGCTGAACATCGTCATCGGCCTCGCCGGCCTGCTCGATCTCGGCTACGTCGCCTTCTATGCCGTCGGCGCGTATGCCTACGCGCTGCTCGGCACGCATTTCGGCCTGTCCTTCTGGATCCTGCTTCCGGCCGCCGGCTGCATGGCCGCCTTCTGGGGCGTCATGCTCGGCTTCCCGGTGCTGCGGCTGCGCGGCGACTATCTGGCGATCGTCACCCTTGCCTTTGGCGAGATCATTCGCCTCGTCCTGATCAACTGGCGCGAGGTGACAAACGGTTCTGCCGGCATTTCCGGCATTCCAAAGGTCTCCTTCTTCGGCCTGATGTCGTTCAACGTCTCGGACCCGAACTACATCGCCAAGGTGCTGCACATCGCCACATCGAGCGCCTATTACAAGATCTTCCTTTACTATCTGATCCTCGGACTCTGTCTTTTGACCGCCTTCGTTACCATCAGGCTGCGGCGGTTGCCGGTCGGCAGGGCGTGGGAAGCGCTGCGCGAGGACGAGATCGCCTGTCGCTCGCTCGGCATCAACACCACCACCACCAAACTGACGGCGTTCGCCACCGGCGCCATGTTCGGCGGCTTCGCCGGCTCATTCTTCGCCGCACGGCAAGGTTTCGTCAGCCCCGAATCCTTCGTCTTCCTGGAATCGGCGATTGTCCTCGCCATCGTCGTGCTCGGCGGGATGGGTTCGCTGGTCGGCATCGCCGTAGCGGCGCTGGTGATGATCGGCGGCACGGAAGCGTTGCGGGAGCTCGACTTCCTGAAGCGGGTCTTCGGTCCCGATTTCACGCCTGAACTCTACCGCATGCTGCTTTTCGGCATGGCCATGGTCATCGTCATGCTGTGGAAGCCGCGCGGCTTCGTCGGCAGCCGCGAGCCGACGGCCTTCCTGAAGGAGCGAAGAGCGGTTTCAAGCTCCTTCACCAAGGAGGGGCACGGCTGATGAACGCGACCCCTTCCTCGAACGACTTCATCCTGCAGGTCGAGCATTTGTCGATGAAGTTCGGCGGCCTGGTCGCCATCGGCGACCTGTCGTTCCAGGCCAGGCGCGGCGAGATCACCGCGCTGATCGGCCCGAACGGCGCCGGCAAGACCACGGTGTTTAACTGCATCACCGGCTTCTACAAGCCGTCTGAAGGCATGATCACGCTGAACCGGGGGGACGGCTCGACCTATCTGCTCGAGCGCCTGCCCAACCACGAGATCCCGGCGCGAGCCAAGGTGGCGCGCACCTTCCAGAACATCCGCCTGTTCTCGGGCATGACGCTGCTGGAGAACCTCCTGGTCGCGCAGCACAACAAGCTGATGAAGGCATCGGGCTATACTCTCCTCGGCCTGTTCGGCTTTCCGAGCTATCGCCAGGCCTCGGCCGAGTCGATCGAGCTCGCCAGGCACTGGCTGGAGAAGGCCGATCTTGTCGATCGCGCCGACGATCCGGCCGGCGACCTGCCCTATGGCGCGCAGCGGCGCCTGGAAATCGCGCGCGCCATGTGCACGGGGCCGGAGCTCCTGTGCCTCGACGAACCGGCCGCCGGCCTCAATCCGAAGGAATCTGCGGCGCTCAATGAGCTGTTGATGGGCATCAAGAGCACCGGCACGTCGATCCTGCTCATCGAGCACGACATGTCGGTGGTGATGCAGATCTCCGACCATGTCGTCGTGCTCGAATACGGCCGCAAGATCTCCGACGGCAATCCGGCGTCGGTCCGCACCGATCCGCGCGTCATCGCTGCCTATCTCGGCGTCGACGACGAGGAGGTCGAGACGGTGCTGACCGAGGTCGGCGATGAGGACGTGATCGAGCAGCTCGATACCGGCCCCGATTCCGCGCATGGGCCGGGAAATTCCGCTTCGATGATGGCGGGGCCGGTTTCCGATTCGGTCGAACATGGGAATGAGGGCGAGCGGGTCACGGTCTCGAAGGGCGCCTCGAAGGCGGCGCAAGTCGACGCGGGCGCTGCATCGATAGCCAGCAAGCCCCAATCGGCAGCCAAGCCGGCCGCGAAATCCGGCACTGCGAAAGCGGCACCTAACAAGCCGGCTGCCAAGGCTCCAGCCGCGAAAGCCGGCAGTGCTTCGAAGGGCAAGGACACAGCGGCCAAGCCCACAGCGGGCAAGCGTGGAGGGCGCAAATAATGGCCGGCACAACGTTGCTCGACATCAAGGGTGTCGAGACTTACTACGGCAACATCCGGGCGCTGAACGGCGTCGATGTCAGCGTCAACCAGGGTGAGATCGTGGCACTGATCGGTGCCAACGGCGCCGGCAAGTCGACACTGATGATGACCATCTTCGGCGCGCCGCGCGCCCGCACCGGCACCATCACCTTCGCCGGTACCGACATCACCAAGATGCCGACGCATGAGATCGCACGCCTGCGCATCGCGCAATCCCCGGAAGGCAGACGCATCTTTCCGCGCATGACGGTGATGGAAAATCTGCAGATGGGCGCCAGCCTCGACAACCTCAAGCATTATGACGAGGACGTCGAGAGGGTGTTCACGCTGTTCCCGCGGCTGAAAGAGCGCATCGCCCAGCGCGGCGGCACGCTGTCGGGCGGCGAGCAGCAGATGCTGTCGATCGGGCGCGCGCTGATGGCGCGGCCGAAGCTTTTGTTGCTGGACGAGCCCTCGCTGGGCCTCGCTCCGCTGATCGTCAAGCAGATCTTCGACGCCATCCGCGAGCTCAACAAGACGCAGGGGCTGACCGTGTTCCTGGTCGAGCAGAACGCCTTCGGCGCGCTCAAGCTGGCCACGCGCGGTTATGTCATGGTCAACGGCAATGTGACGATGAGCGGCACCGGCAAGGAATTGCTCGCCAATCCGGAAGTGCGCGCCGCCTATCTCGAAGGCGGACATCATTAGAGCGCGATGACTTTCCCAGGATCGCCATCTCGCTCTAAGGTTTTGTTCTTGAAGCATGATCTTCTCCGAAAAGTCTGCAACTTTTCGGGATCATGCTAAGATCTGGGGACATCGATCATGCAGGGCATTATCTACGAAGAAGCCTCGATCTGGCAGTTTCTGTTCGTCACAGGCCTGCTTGGCGGCGGGGCGGCATGGATGACAGGCAAAGCGGCGGCTCAGACCTGGAGCACGTATCTGCGGCTGTTTTTCTTCCTGCTCGGACTCGGTATCGGCGTCAGGTTCATCCATCACGCCTTGTTCGGCGGCACGATGTTCTCGCTGCATTACTATATCGTCGACACCATCGTCCTGATGATACTGGGCTTCCTCGGCTATCAATACACGCGCACCAACCAAATGGTCACGCAGTATAACTGGCTCTATGAAAGAGCTTCCTTGTTAAGCTGGAAACCGAAAGGTTGACGTTCACCATTACGCCGTTTCGGGGATGAATCGGCGTGACAAGTGCCTGAAAATCGGCATTCTATGCTTTCTGCGATAAGGGTGGGCATCGCATGAAAGTATCATCCACGCCCACTCCGTAAATGGGAGCGTTTCAATGAAAAAATCACTTTTGTCCGCCGTGGCGCTGACCGCGTTCGTCGCGTTCAGCGGCAGCGCGTGGGCCGACATCCTGATCGGCGTCGCCGGTCCGATCACCGGCCCGAACGCCGCCTTCGGCGCGCAGTTGCAGAAGGGCGCGGAACAGGCGGTCGCCGACATCAACGCGGCGGGCGGCATCCTCGGCCAGCAGCTCAAGCTCGAGATCGGTGACGATGTCTCCGATCCCAAGCAGGGCATCTCGGTCGCCAACAAGTTCGTCGCCGACGGCGTCAAGTTCGTCGACGGCCACTTCAACTCCGGCGTGTCGATCCCAGCCTCGGAAGTCTACCAGGAAAACGGCATGCTCGAGATCACGCCGGCTGCGACCAACCCGAAGTTCACCGAGCGCGGCATGTGGAACACCTTCCGCACCTGCGGTCGTGACGACCAGCAGGGCAAGGTGGCCGGCGACTACATCGCCAAGAACTTCAAGGATGCCAAGATCGCCATCATCCACGACAAGACGCCTTATGGTCAGGGCCTCGCCGACGAGACCAAGAAGAACCTCAACGCCAACGGCATCACGGAAGTGTTGTACGAAGGCGTGAATGTCGGCGACAAGGACTTCTCGGCCCTCATCGCCAAGATGAAGGAAAACGGCGTCACGCTCATCTACTGGGGCGGCCTGCACACCGAAGCCGGCCTGATCATCCGTCAGTCGGCCGATCAGGGCCTGAAGGCGCCGCTGTTCTCGGGTGACGGCATCGTCTCCAACGAACTGGCCTCGATCGCGGGCGACGCCGTTGCCGGCACGCTCAATACCTTCGCTCCGGATCCGCGCAAGAATCCGGCCGCCAAGGAAGTGGTCGAGAAGTTCCGCGCCAACGGCTTCGAGCCGGAAGCTTACACGCTCTACTCCTATGCCGCGGTGCAGATCATCGCCCAGGCCATCGCCAAGACCGGCTCGGCCGACGACGCGCAGAAGGTTGCGGAGACGATCAGGGCCAACACCTGGAAGACCGCCATCGGTGACATCGGCTACGACAGCAAGGGCGACATCACCCGTCCTGACTATGTCATCTATGAATGGAAGAAGGGCGACGACGGCAAGTACAGCTACTTCGAGAAATAAGCCGGCAAACTCGAGCCGACTTTTCGGGGATGCCCGGCGCTCGCGCCGGGCATTTTCGTTTGCGGGCGAGGCCAACCGGAAGCTCCGCGCCGCGCCTCGGGCAATACCCGTCCACCACCCATGATCCGTGTTCGAAGAACAGCAATGACGATTTGGCGCAAACAGGCGACTTAAATCGTTTTAGCTGTCGCGCAAATTTGTTTGCGCTGCAGCATTTTCACGTTAATCATTGCGCCGGTTCATCTCCCTTCCGCTGCTGGAGCCTACTCCTTGGCCATCACGAAGATCCTCGTCGCCAACCGGTCCGAAATCGCCATCCGCGTGTTCCGCGCGGCCAACGAGCTCGGCCTCAAAACCGTGGCGATCTGGGCGGAGGAGGACAAATATTCGTTGCACCGCTTCAAGGCCGACGAGAGCTATCAGGTCGGCCGCGGACCGCATCTGGCCAAGGACATGGGTCCGATCGAGAGCTACCTGTCGATCGAGGAGGTGATCCGGGTCGCCAGGCTGTCGGGCGCCGATGCCATCCATCCCGGCTACGGCCTGCTGTCGGAAAGCCCGGAATTCGCCGAGGCCTGCGCCGAGGCCGGCGTCACCTTCATCGGACCCAAGCCGGAAACGATGCGCCGGCTCGGCAACAAGGTCGCCGCGCGCAACCTGGCGATTGAAGTCGGCGTCCCGGTCGTTCCGGCAACCGATCCGCTGCCGGACGACATGGAGGAGGTCAAGAAGCTCGCCGCCCAAATAGGCTATCCGGTGATGCTCAAGGCCTCGTGGGGCGGCGGCGGCCGCGGCATGCGCGCCATCCGCGCCGAGGCCGACCTCGCGCGCGAGGTGATGGAAGGCAAGCGCGAGGCCAAAGCCGCCTTCGGCAAGGACGAGGTCTATCTCGAAAAGCTGATCGAGCGCGCCCGCCATGTCGAGGTGCAGGTGCTGGGCGACACGCATGGCAATGCCGTGCATCTGTTCGAGCGCGACTGCTCGATCCAGCGCCGCAACCAGAAGGTCGTGGAGCGTGCGCCGGCCCCCTATCTCAGCGAGGAGCTGCGCCAGGAGCTTTGCGGCTATGCGCTGAAGATCGCGCGCGAGACCAGCTATATCGGCGCCGGCACGGTCGAGTTTCTGCAGGACGCCGACACCGGCAAGTTCTATTTCATCGAGGTCAATCCGCGCATCCAGGTCGAGCACACCGTCACCGAGCAGGTGACCGGCATCGACATCGTCAAGGCGCAGATCCACATCCTCGACGGCTTCGCCATCGGCACGAAGCAATCGGGCGTGCCGGCGCAGAAGGACATCAGGCTGAACGGCCACGCGCTGCAGTGCCGCATCACCACCGAGGATCCGGAGCACAATTTCATTCCGGACTATGGCCGCATCACCGCCTATCGCGAGGCGGCGGGCTTCGGCATCCGGCTCGACGGCGGCACCGCCTATTCGGGCGCGGTCATCACCCGCTTCTACGATCCGCTGCTCGAAAAGGTGACGGCCTGGGCGCCGACGCCCGGCGAGGCGATCTCGCGCATGAACCGGGCGCTGCGCGAGTTCCGCATCCGCGGCGTCGCGACCAACCTCACCTTCCTCGAAGCGATCATCAACCACCCGCGCTTCGCCGACAATTCCTACACGACGAGGTTCATCGACACGACGCCGGAACTGTTCGAGCAGGTGAAGCGGCAGGACCGCGCCACCAAGCTGCTCAACTACCTGGCCGATGTCAGCGTCAACGGCCACCCCGAGACGCGCGGGCGGCCGATGCCGAAGGCGAATGCGGCGGCACCCGTGGTGCCTTATCTCAACGGCCATGTTCCGGACGGCAGCAAGCAGAGGCTCGATGCGCTAGGCCCGGAGAAATTCGCGGCCTGGATGCGCGGAGAGCGCCAGGTGCTGGTCACCGACACGACGATGCGCGACGGCCACCAGTCGCTGCTCGCCACGCGAATGCGCACCTATGACATCGCCGGCATCGCCGGCACCTATGCGCGGGCGCTGCCGCAATTGCTCTCGCTGGAATGCTGGGGCGGCGCGACGTTCGACGTCGCCATGCGCTTCCTCACCGAGGATCCGTGGGAGCGGCTGAGCAAAGTGCGCGAGGCCGCGCCCAACCTTCTGCTGCAGATGCTTTTGCGCGGCGCCAACGGCGTCGGCTACACCAATTATCCCGACAATGTCGTCCAGCATTTCGTCGCCCAAGCGGCGGCCGGCGGTGTCGATCTGTTCCGCGTCTTCGACTGCCTTAACTGGGTCGAGAACATGCGCGTCGCCATGGACGCGGTCGGCGCCGAGGGCAAGCTGGTCGAGGCGGCGATGTGCTATACCGGCGATATCCTTGATCCGGCCCGCGCCAAATACGACCTCAAATACTACGTCGGGCTGGCCAAGGAGCTGGAGGCGGCCGGCGCGCATATCATCGCCGTCAAGGACATGGCCGGCCTTTTGAAGCCGGCCGCGGCGCGCGTGCTGTTCAAGGCGCTGCGCGAGGCGACCGACCTGCCGATCCATTTCCACACGCACGACACGTCAGGGCTGTCGGCGGCGACGGTGCTGGCGGCGGTGGAGAGCGGCGCCGACGCTATCGACGCAGCGATGGATTCCTTCTCCGGCAACACCTCGCAGCCCTGCCTCGGCTCGATCGTCGAGGCGCTGAAGGGCACCGAGCGCGACCCCGGTCTCGATCCGCAATGGATCCGCCGCATTTCCTTCTACTGGGAAGCGGTGCGCAACCAGTACGCAGCCTTCGAGAGCGATCTCAAGGGACCAGCCTCGGAGGTCTACCTGCACGAGATGCCGGGCGGCCAGTTCACCAACCTCAAGGAACAGGCGCGCTCGCTCGGGCTCGAGACGCGCTGGCACGAGGTGGCGCAGGCCTATCACGACGTCAACCTGATGTTCGGCGACATCGTCAAGGTGACGCCCTCGTCCAAGGTGGTCGGCGACATGGCGCTGATGATGATCAGCCAGGATCTCACCGTCGCCGATGTCGAGAACCCGGCCAAGGACATCGCCTTCCCGGACTCCGTCGTGTCGATGCTGCGCGGCGATCTCGGCCAGTCGCCTGGCGGCTGGCCGGCTGCGCTGCAGAAGAAGGCGCTGAAGGGCGAGAAGCCGATTACGGTTCGACCGGGCTCGCTGCTAAAGCCCGCTGACCTCAAGGCGAGCCGCAAGGACATCGAGGGCAAGCTCGACCGAAAGCTGTCCGAATACGAATTCGCCTCCTGGCTGATGTATCCGAAGGTGTTCACCGACTTCGCGGCCGCGCAGGAGACCTACGGGCCGGTGAGCGTGCTGCCGACGCCGACCTATTTCTACGGCATGAAGCCGGAAGACGAGATCTTCCTCGACATCGAGAAGGGCAAGACGCTGGTGGTGCGCTGCCAGGCGTTCGGCGATGTCGACGACAAGGGCATGGTCACCGTGTTCTTCGAGCTCAACGGCCAGCCACGCCGCGTCAAGGTGCCGGACAGGGCGCATGGCGCTTCCGCGGCCAAGGCACGCCGCAAGGCCGAGCCCGGCAATGAGGGACATGTCGGCGCGCCGATGCCCGGCGTCGTATCGGCGCTTGCCGTCGCGCCCGGACAGGCGGTCAAGGCGGGCGACGTGCTGCTTTCGATCGAGGCGATGAAGATGGAAACCGCGCTGCATGCCGAACGCGACGGCGAGATCGCCGAGGTGCTGGTGAAGGCCGGCGATCAGATCGACGCGAAGGATCTGTTGATCGCATTCAAATAAGGTGTGCCGATATTCAGGTCAGGCCGACCTGCAAACGCCGGCCTCCTGCGCTTCCGATGCTCACGTACTTAAGTACGCTCCGCTCCGGTTCTCGGAACCGTCGTTTTCGACTCGGCCTGACCTGAATCTCGGCACACCTTTGGATGTGCACAGCCGTCCACAGGTGCTCGACAAGTGTCTTGACCCGCCGCGCCCGCTCGGGCAGTGAACCGGCTCCAATTTGCCGTGGCGGGAATCGCCACTGCTCCAGAAGACGCGGAGAAAAAATGGCCGACGAAATCACCGAGACCAGCCAGACTGTAGCCGCCGGCCAGCTGCGCACCATCATCGAGCGCATCGAGCGGCTCGAGGAAGAGAAGAAGACGATCTCCGACGACATCAAGGATGTCTATGCCGAAGCCAAGGGCACCGGCTTCGACACCAAGGCGATCCGCACCATCGTGCGGCTGCGCAAGAAGGATCAGGCCGAGCGCCAGGAAGAGGAGTCCATCCTCGATCTCTACAAGGCCGCTCTCGGAATGGCGTAAGCCCCATGGCCGGAGGCCGGCCATGAACGAATTCGACTTCGGCGGCCGTCGCGCCTCGGAGTTCCGCCACCGCGGCTTCTGGGCGCTGTTCGCCGAACGGCACCCGCAAGAAAGGCAAAGGCTCGCTCGGCGCGGGCCATGGTTCTGGCAGCGCGGGCTGCCGGATTTCGCTTTGGTCCTTTCGATGTATGTCGCGCCGGCGCAGAACCATGTCGGCGTCTTCTTCGGGCGCAACGAGAAGTTCGGCGCCACGGAATCCTGGTCGCGGCTGAAACCGTTCCAGCCGGCGATCGAGTCCAGACTGAAGCTCAGGCCCGAGCAGAGCTGCGAAGGTCTCGGCATCAACTCGATGTGGCGGGTGAACTGCTACGCCGAGGACAATTGGCCGGCCATGAGCGACTGGCTGGTGCGGGAATGCTCACGCTTCGAAGAAGCCGTGACCGAAATTCTCGGGCAGCGATAGGTCGCGGGCGATGAGGGATTTTTTCCGTTCGCGCTGGAGAGGCCAGGTTCCGCTCGACCGGCTGTTCTGGCGCGATATGCTGCTGGTCGGTACCATTCTGAGCATCGCCTCTTCGGTGCTGGCGCTGGTCCTGCTCGGGTTGAAGCTGCCGCTCTGGCTGGTGCTGGCGGTGCATTTCCTCCCTGTTCCCTACACCATTTTTCTGACGGTCGCTGTCTGGCGGACCGCGGAGAAGGCCGGGGGTTTCAAGGCGCAGCTGATGATGCTCGGTTCCGCGCTCTGGCTGATCACAACGGTCGTTGTGTAGAGCCGGATGGAGCATGAAAAAGGGCGGCCGAGGCCGCCCTTTGCGAAGACTGGAAACCCCGGTCAGACCGCAGGCTCGAAGCGCAGCGCCACGCCATTGATGCAGTAGCGCAGGCCGGTCGGCGGCGGGCCGTCCTCGAAGACATGGCCGAGATGGCTGCCGCAGCGGGCGCAATGGCATTCGGTGCGGACCATGCCGTAGCTGCGGTCGACGGTGGTCTCGATCGAGCCCGGGACCGGATCGTTGAAGCTCGGCCAGCCGGTGCCGCTCTCGAACTTCAGCTTGGATTCGAACAGCGGCTGGTCGCAGCCGACGCAATAGAAGGTGCCGGCGCGCTTTTCGTAGAGCAGGGCGCAGCTGCCGGGGCGCTCAGTGCCATGGTTGCGCATCACGGCATACTGCTCCGGCGTCAGCCGGGCGCGCCACTCGGCATCGGTGCGGGTGACGGGATAGGCGTGGGTGTCCATGAAATCTCCTCGGCCTTGGCGGCTCGTTGTTGCTTGCAACGGTTATTCGCACAAACATAGGCATCTGTTACAAATGCCGCCAGTGAAAGCGAGCTAGTGCTTGCGCGACAACTGCCTGGTCGCAGCTTCAAGCCCGGCCAATGTCAGCGGGAACATGCGGCCGCCGAAGATGTCGCTGATCAACTGGATCGAGTGCGTGTAGCGCCAGTTCTTCTCAGCTTCGGGATTGAGCCATATCGCGTTCGGCCATTGCTGCAGCAGGCGGGCCAGCCACACACTTCCGGCCTCGGGATTCCAGTGCTCGACCGAGCCGCCGGGGTGGGCGATCTCGTAAGGGCTCATCGAGGCGTCGCCGACAACGATCACCTTATAGTCCGGCCCGTATTTGTGGATGAGATCGAAGGTCGGGATTGTCTCGGCCAGCCGCCGGTGATTGTCCTTCCAGACGCGCTCGTAAAGGCAGTTGTGGAAGTAGAAATATTCGAGCTGGCGGAACTCGGCGCGCGCGGCGGAAAACAGTTCCTCGACGCCGCGTATATGGTCGTCCATCGAGCCGCCGACATCGAAAAACATCAGAAGCTTCACGGCATTGCGCCGCTCGGGCCGGGTCTTGACGTCGAGATAGCCGTGCTCGGCAGTGGCGTGGATGGTGCCGGGCAGGTCGAACTCCTCCTCGGCGCCCTCGCGCACCCAGCGGCGCAGCCGCTTCAGCGCCACCTTGATGTTGCGGGTGCCGAGCTCGACGGTGTCGTCGAAGTTCCGGAATTCGCGCTTGTCCCAGACCTTCACCGCGCGGCGATGCCGGCTTTCATGCTGGCCGATGCGAACCCCTTCGGGGTTGTAGCCATAGGCGCCGAAGGGCGAGGTGCCGCCGGTGCCGATCCATTTCGAACCGCCCTGGTGGCGCCCCTTTTGCTCCTCGAGGCGCTGCTTCAAGGTCTCCATCAGCTTGTCGAAACCGCCCAGCGCTTCGACCAGCTTCTTTTCCTCCTCGGTCAGGTGCTTTTCCGCCAAACGGCGCAGCCATTCCTCGGGGATGTTGGCGATATCGACGGCATCGGGGCCGCCGAGCGCCTCGACACCCTTAAAGACATGCGCGAAGACCTGGTCGAAACGATCGATATGACGCTCATCCTTCACCAGGGCCGAGCGCGCGAGGTAGTAGAAAGCCTCGACGTCATAGTCGACCAGCCCCGCTTCCAGTCCCTCCAGCAGCGACAGATATTCCCTGAGCGAAACAGGAACCCGCGCGGCCTTCAGTTCTAGGAAGAAGGGGATGAACATCAGTCCCTTATAGCAAATCGTACTCGATGAATCCGGTCCGCCTTGCCACATGGTCGTAGAGCCGGCGCGCCGTGGCGTTGGTCTCGTGCGTCATCCAGTAGACATTCTTGACGCCGACCTTGCCGGCCTCGTCCCGCACCGCTTTGATCAGCGCCGCGCCCACGCCTTTGCCGCGCACCTCCGGATCGGCGAACAGATCCTGCAGGTAGCAGTTGTTGACCAGTGACCAGCAGGAGCGATGGTAGAGGTAGTGGGTCAGCCCAACCGCTTTACCGTCGAACGTGGCGATGAAACCTTTCGGCTCGAATTCGCCTGCCGTGAACAAACGCTTCCAGGTGACGTCGTAGACCTCGTCCGGCAGCTTGGTCTCGTAGAAGGTGAGGTAGGCAGTCCACAAGCGCCGCCAGTCGGCGTGGTCGGACTGCGCGAACGGGCGAATGGCGATCTCGGACATCTTTTCTCCTCCAGTGCTTCCGGTCCGAAGCTGCGGCAGCGACCGATTGCCGGCAACGGTCCACGGACGGGGAAAGCGCTATTGCTGCCGTCTGGCCATGAAGGCCAGCCGCTCGAACAGGTGCACGTCCTGCTCGTTCTTGAGCAGCGCGCCGTGCAGCTTCGGCAGCATGTTCTTGGGATCGGCGCGCAGGTCCTCGGGCGCGATGTCGTCGGCGACCAGCAGGCGGATCCAGTCGAGCGCTTCGGAGGTCGACGGCTTCTTCTTCAGGCCCGGCACATCGCGGATCTCATAGAACTGGCTCAGTGCCGCCCGCACCAAATTCTGCTTGATGCCGGGATAATGCACCTCGACGATCCGGTGCAGCGTGTCGATATCGGGGAAGCGGATATAGTGGAAGAAGCAGCGGCGCAGGAAGGCGTCCGGCAGTTCCTTCTCATTGTTCGAGGTGATGATGACGATAGGCCGGAACTCGGCGCGGATCGTCTCGCCGGTCTCGTAGACGAAGAACTCCATCCGGTCGAGCTCCTGCAGGAGGTCGTTGGGGAATTCGATGTCGGCCTTGTCGATTTCGTCGATCAAAAGCACGACTTTTTTCTGCGCAGCGAAGGCATCCCACAGCTTGCCGCGCTTGATGTAATTGGCGATGTCGTTGAAGCGCTCGTCGCCGAGTTGGCTGTCGCGCAGCCGCGAGACGGCGTCATATTCGTAGAGGCCCTGTTGCGCCTTGGTGGTCGATTTGACGTTCCATTCGATGAACTCCAGCCCGAGCGCCGAAGCCACCTGGCGGGCAAGCTCGGTCTTGCCGGTGCCGGGCTCGCCCTTGACCAGCAAGGGCCGCTCCAGCGCGATCGCGGCATTGACCGCAACCATCAGATCCTTGTCGGCGACATAGGCCGCAGTGCCTTCGAAACGCATCTTTTCTCCTGTCCGTGCGGCGGACCGTAAGGAGGCTGGACGGGCCGCGCAAGGGCGGTTGCCGGACAGCTTCCCATCGGGACGGTCCGCAAGACGAATTATGCGCAAATGGTGACCCGTTTCTCTGGCGCACGGCTAATCATCGGCCTATATTTGTCGACGGCGGTCTGCGCTTCCCGGCAGGAGAAACTTATCCCCGGGGCCTTATCGATCCTTAGGGAGCTGTCCCTGGGAAGACCCGTGGGTTTTCTCACACGGCGCCCACCTACTTTGTAGGCACCCGGGATCGACCTCTCCACCGGTTGTGTGGATCGCCGCTCTCCCGTTTTCGGGAGACATGCGCCTTCTCTCCGTTTTGACGCAATTCCGGACGGAAAAACCGCTGCGCACTTTTCCTGGAATTGCGCTAGAAAGCGTCGCTCCTAAATCTCCATCCAATCTGACCCTTTCTAGCGTCGGCGCATGTCACCTTCCAAAGATCTGAAAAAACAGCTTCGCAAGGAGGCGCTGGCGCGCCGCGATGCGCTCGACGAGTTCTGGCGCGTCGAGATCGCGCTCGAAATGGCCGAGACCGCGAAGGAAAAAATCGACTTTGAACCCGGTCGGGTCGTCTCCGGCTTCTGGCCGATGCGCTCCGAGGTCGATGTGCGGCCGCTGATGTTCGCGCTGCGCGAGAAGGGCGCAAGGCTCTGCCTGCCGGCGATCCTCGACAAGACCACGATCGTCTTTCGCGAGCTGGTGCGCGGCGCGCCGATGGTCGAGATGGGATTCGGCACGGTCGGGCCGCATGAAGAGGCGGAAGTGCTCGACCCGACGCTCATGCTGGTGCCGCTCGCCGCCTTCGACGGCCGCGGCCACCGTATCGGCTACGGCGCCGGCTACTACGACCGCGCCATTGCCAGGCTGGCCGACAAGGGCATCACGCCGAGGCTGATCGGCATCGCCTTCGATTGCCAGGAAGTCGAGCGGGTGCCGGATGAGAACCATGACGTCATCATTCCGGAAATACTGACCGAGAGCGGGTTGCGCCGGTTCACGACTTGACGCGGGCGCCCACCTGGCAAATACTACTGAATTCCAGTAGGCTAGCATGCTTGAATTCGAATGGGACGACCAGAAGGCGACGAGCAATCTTGCCAAGCACGGTGTGGCATTTGCGGATGCCAAACGCCTGTTCGACGACATCCGTGCTCTGCATTATTAGGATCGCTCCATGGATTACGAAGAGGAGCGCTTCATTGGCATCGGAATCGTCAATGGATTGGTGCTGACGGTGGTTTACACTGAACGCGGCGACCGAATAAGACTGATCTCCGCCAGAAAGGCGACGCGCCATGAGCAGAAAGCATATGATCAAGCACGCAGGGACTGAATCCGATTGGGAGCGTCTGCGCAGCATGAGCGACGCGGAGGCGGAGGCTGGCGCCCTGGCGGATAAGGACAATCCACCGCTCAGCACGGATCGGCCGGGAGTGGCATCTGTTGCCCGTGTCAAAGTGATCCGCCGGGCCTTGCATCTTACCCAGGAGGAATTTTCCGTCCGCTATCGCATTCCGCTCGGCACGCTTAGAGACTGGGAGCAGGGCAGAACAGAGCCGGACCAGGCGGCACAGGCCTATTTGCAGGTCATCGCCAAGGAGCCGGAAACGGTATCGCGGGCGCTCGGTACGCGCAGCGCCGCATGAGACTTCTCTTCCTCGGCGACATGGTTGGCAAGACGGGGCGCACGGCAGTCTGGGAGCAGTTGCCGGGGCTGATTTCCGACTTCAAGCTCGATTTCGTCATCGTCAATGGCGAGAACGCGGCCGGCGGCTTCGGCATCACCGAAGAGATCTTTCGCGAGACGCTCGCGGCCGGCGCGGATGTCGTCACAACCGGCAACCATGTCTGGGACCAGCGCGATGCGCTGATCTTCGCGCCGCGCGAGGAGCGCTTCCTGCGTCCCTCCAATTTTCCCAGGGGCACGCCGGGCCGTGGCTCGGGCGTCTATATCGCCCGCAATGGCGCGCGCGTGCTGGTCGCCAACATCATGGGCCGCGTCTTCATGCATCCCGAGCTCGACGACCCTTTCCAGGCCGGCGAGCGTGAGCTTGCCGCCTGCCCGCTCGGCGAGCAGGCCGATGCGGCCATCATCGATTTCCACGCCGAGGCGACCTCGGAGAAGATGTGCTTCGCGCATTTCGTCGACGGCCGCGCCAGCCTGGTGGTCGGCACGCATACACATCAGCCGACCGCCGACCATCAGATCCTCAATGGCGGCACCGCCTATATTTCGGACGCCGGCATGTGCGGCGATTATGATTCCTCGCTCGGCATGGATAAGGAAGAGCCGCTCAACCGGTTCCTTTCCAAGGTGCCGAAGGGCCGTTTCGAGGCGTCGTCAGGGCCCGCGACGCTCTGCGGCGTCGGCGTCGATATTTCGGACCGCACCGGGCTTGCCGAAAAAATCGCGCCGTTTCGTCGCGGGCCGCGGCTGGAAGAGACGGCGCCGTCCTTCTGGTCGTGACATTGATATAAGCGAGATCAATACCTAACTGGCGACGAAACCCGCGAAAACTGCTCTAGATCGTAGAGGGGACGACCTTCATGCAGCTTGTCGAATTTCTGGCGCCGCACTTTCATTTTGTTTCCGATCCGACTGCGTGGGTCGCGCTTTTGACGCTGGTGGTGCTCGAGATTGTGCTCGGCATCGACAATCTGATCTTCATCTCGATCCTGACCAACAAGCTGCCGGAGGCGCAGCGCGCCCGCGCACGCCGGCTGGGCATTTCGGCGGCGCTGATCATGCGACTGATCCTGCTCGCCACGATCTCGATCATCGTGCAATTGACGACGCCGGTGTTCACCGCCCTCGGCCACGGCTTTTCCTGGCGCGACCTGATCCTGATCGCCGGCGGCCTGTTCCTGGTCTGGAAGGCGACCAAGGAAATCCATCACACGGTCGACCCGCAGGATCATCAGGACACGATGGTCGGCGGCACGCTGCAGATGAGCCTTGCCGGAGCGATCTTCCAGATCCTCCTGCTCGACCTCGTGTTCTCGATCGATTCCATCATCACTGCCGTCGGCATGACCGACGAGATCGCCATCATGTATATCGCGGTAATCGTGGCGGTGAGCGCGATGATGCTGGCGGCGACGCCGCTTGCCAATTTCATCGCCAGGAACCCCTCTATCGTTATGCTGGCGCTCGGCTTCCTTTTGATGATCGGCATGACGCTGATCGCCGACGGCATGGGGTATCATGTGCCCAAGGGATACATCTACGCCGCCATGGGCTTTTCCGCGCTGGTCGAAGGCCTCAACATGCTGGCGCGACGGCGTAAGAGGCAGGGGTCGGGGGAGGGGCACTGAGGCTCGCCACCGCGCCGGTGAGCCGCTAGGCCGAAACACCCTTCGGGTGACGGTCGCCGATCAAGCCGAGCGTCAGGCCCTGTTCCAGCCAGGCCTTGGCGCCGGCAAGCACCAGCGCGAAGCCGCCGGTGGATTCGACAGCCTGCTTCACCTGCTCATCGGCGGAACCGGCGAAGCCGAAATTGCGGATTTCGAGGAAGGTCGCTTCATCCGGCATCTCGGTGAATGTCCAGACGACGGTGGTCGGCGGATCGCTCCACTGCATGATGATCATCTCGTTGGGGACGATCTCGCTCACCTCGACCTTGGTCGAGACGCCATACATGCGCCATTCCCATTCGACTGGCTTGCTCTCATTCAGGCGACCGCTGGAATGCGTAAACCAGAATTTCGTGGTGACCGCCGGATCGACGATCGCTTCGAACACCTCGGCGAGCGGCCGACGGATCAGCATGGCGGTTTCGGCGATGGGAGATTCTCTGAGCTCCATACGGTTCTCCTTTCCGGCAGGATTCACCAGGCGTCCGGCTCCCGCACCAAGTGAATGATGTTGGCCGGGTTGGTGATCCAGCCGCCACGAAAGCCTTCGCTCAGAGGTTCTATTGCGTCGCAGCGCACGACACCGGCCCTGGCAAGATGGGAGGCCGCGCTCTTGAAGTTCGGTGTGAAAAGCTCCAGCCAGATTTCGGCCTGGCTCATCATCGGCGCCTCGTCGATCCAGAGGCGATTGGGACCAAGTTCGAAACCGATCGCCGGCGCCTTGGCGGTAAACGGCTTCAACCCCACAACATCGCGATAGAAGGCGATCGTTGCCTCGTATTGGTGCGAGGGCACCTTCATGGCGATGTTGATGCCGCCGATAATCTCGGTGTCCATTGCCGATCCTCTCGATTGCGTTGGATGTCGTTACGGCAGGTTGATCTGCCAGGAGACGCCGAACCGGTCGTTGAGCCAAGCGAAACGCTGGCTGAAGCCGTAATTGCCGGCCGGCATCAGGAAGCCGCCGCCCTCCGAGAGTACGCCGACAATCCGTTCGAGCTCCTCTTCGGACGAGCAGTCGACAAAGAAGGAAAAGGACGGCGTGAAGGTGAAGGCGTGGTGGACGGGGCTGTTGTAGATCCTGACCTCGACGCCGCCGATCAATGCGCGCGCCAGCTTGAGCGTTCCTTCCGCCCCGTCCTCGCCCGAGCCATAGCGCGTGATGTCGAGCACACGGCTCTCCGGAATGGTCTCGCAATAGAGGGTCATGGCCTTCTCGGCCTTTCCCTCGAACATCAGGAATGGCGTTGCTTTCGTCATCGGGCGACCTCCTCCTGCCGAATATCGGGACCTGAATGTCGGCCTCAGATGTTGGTCTCGTTGGCCGGCTCGCCGCGCAGCTCGCTGCGGTAATAGCCGTCGCGCAGATTGATGCCATATTCGAGATAGGCCTTCATGCAGGCCAGCATCTGCGACCAGCCCTCGCAGTTGAGGTAGGATTTCTTCAGGCCGGCCTCGCCTTCGTGCCAACCTTCTTCAGCGATGGTGACGAAGGTGCCGCCGTCCTCAAGCGGCTCGAAATTCATCTCGATGCGGGTCTTGTAGGCGGGCTTTCCATCGTCATCGGTGGCGTCCCAGCGCAGCACGATGCGCTTGTCCTTGGTTACCTCGTCGACCTCCACCGGCACGGACTTCCACCAGGTGACGGTAGTGCCGGTGACAAGCGGAGCCGAGGCGCCGCCGATGGTGGTGAAATAGCCGCTGAGCTTTGTCGGATTGACGACCGCGTCGAAGACCTCGGCGACCGGTTTGCCGATGCGTCCGGAAATCCTGAAACCAAGGGCCATATCCACAGCTCCTTCCTTGCTGCTTGAAACGATATGTTATAGAAATATAACATGTCAAGTCAAACCTCCGACGACCATGTTTTCAAGGCCTTGGCGCATCCGCGCCGGCGCGAATTGCTGGATCGCCTGAAGGATGAGCCGCAGACCACCGGCGCGCTGTGCGAGGCTTTCCCGGATATGGACCGCTGCACGGTGATGATGCACCTGAAAGTCTTGGAGGAGGCCGATCTGGTGGTGGCGAGGCGCGAGGGACGCGAACGCTGGAACCACCTCAATGCCTTGCCGATCAAACAGATTCACGACCGCTGGATCAGCCAGTATGCCGGCCACGCCATCAGCATTCTCGATCGGCTGAAGTCCGATCTGGAGGGGTGAACCGCCCTCTTCGGCGTTGGCATGACGGTGCGTCTGGACGAATTGAGCCGATTTATCTATAAGCCGGCCATTCCGACAAAGAGCGCCGCGCGCCTTCGCAGGCATGCCCGGGGCGTTCTGAAAATTTGAATTCGAGCATTTTGCGGATGGCGAGCGGTCTCGCGCGCCGCGGTGCTCTAGCCGAACACGACAGGGGTGCCATGGCTGGCCATTCGCAGTTCAAGAATATCATGCACCGCAAGGGCCGCCAGGACGCGGTGCGGTCGAAAATGTTTTCCAAGCTGGCGCGCGAAATAACCGTCGCCGCCAAGACCGGCACGCCGGACCCGGCGATGAACCCGAGGCTGCGGCTTGCCGTGCAGAACGCCAAGGCGGTGTCGATGCCGAAGGACAACATCCAGCGCGCCATCAACAAGGCTTCCGCAGGCGACGCCGAAAATTACGAGGCCGTGCGCTATGAGGGCTACGGCCCCGGCGGCGTGGCGCTGATCGTGGAAGTGCTGACCGACAACCGCAACCGCTCGGCCTCCAATGTGCGCGCCGCCTTCACCAAGGCCGGTGGGGCGCTCGGCGAAACCGGCTCGGTGTCGTTCATGTGGAACCGTGTCGGCGAGATCTATTATCCGGCCTCGGCCGGCAGCGCCGACAAGGTGATGGAAGCAGCGATCGAGGCCGGCGCCGACGACGTGGAATCGGACGAGGAAGGCCACACCATCTATTGCGCCTTCGAGAATCTCGGCGACGTTTCGAAGTCGCTCGAGGCCGCGCTCGGCGAGGCGGAATCGGTGAAGCCGATCTGGCAGCCGCAGAACAACGTCCCGGTCGACGAAGAACGGGCGCAGTCGCTGATGAAGCTGGTCGCCACCCTCGAGGACGATGACGACGTGCAGAGCGTCTACGCCAATTTCGAGGTCGACGACGAGACGATGGCCAAGCTCAGCGCGGCCTGACCGGCCACGCGATACGATATGAGCGAGAAGCCGCTGCCCATCATCCGCATCACCTATTGCACGCAGTGCCAGTGGTTGTTGCGGGCCGGCTGGATGGCGCAGGAGCTGCTCTCGACCTTCGGCACGGATCTCGGCGAAGTGACGCTGGTGCCGGGCACCGGCGGCATCTTCACCATTTCCTGCAACGACGTGCTTATCTGGGAGCGCAAGCGCGACGGCGGTTTTCCGGACGCGGCAAGGCTCAAGCAGCTGGTTCGCGATGTCATCGATCCCGACCGCGACCTCGGCCACGCCGATCGCAAGGATCGCAAAAAAGACCCCGCCTGACGAACTCCCCGAAAGTTGGACGCAGCCTTCGGGGGTTGCATTCGCGGGCTGCCGTTTTTCAGATCAATGCCATGATGAAGCAAGCCATCGCGACTATCGCGGTGACGGTGCGGACGTGATTCCACATCACCCACTCGCTCAGGTGGTTTGCCCACACGGCGGCGCCGTTGGCGCTGGCAGGATCGACGGCGGCTAAGGCGTCATTGAGCGGCACGTTGAAGACCATGGTCACGATCGGATTGCCGACGAAATAGATCACGGCACCGGCAAGCAGCCAGTACGAGCCGGACTGGCTCCAGCCGAAGAAGACGCCGGCAATCAGCACGAGGCAGATGAGGCCGGTGCCGAACAGCGCCGTCATGAAGGTCGGCGTGATCACCGTGACGTTGATCGAATTCATCGCCGCGATGCCGCTTGGGACGGGCAGCCGGGCAAGTGCTGCCATGACGAAATTCGAGAAGGCAAAGAAGACGCCGCCGACGACGCCGGAGCCGATCGCGGCGACAAAGGTAAGGGTAGGAAGAAGTTTCATCATCTCAGTTGCTCCAGATGCCGGGTTCTGCTCGATTCCTAAATGCGAGTAATCCTCACATTTGCAAAACGTGATAAACCCTCGTATTTTGTGAGTCAAGCCGGTTTCCGAGAAATCGCCCAAGGAGAGAGCCATGGATGAGAAAACCGCCGCGAGGCCAAACCAGGCGGACATTGCTGCGCCGCGCCGGTCGCCGAGCCAGCAGCGCAGCCGCGAGCGGGTCGAGCGCATGCTTGCCGCCGCCTCGGCCTTGATTGCCGAGCAAGGCAGCGATGCGATGCGCATGGGCGAGGTGGCGGAACGGGCGGGGGTGTCGATCGGCTCGCTCTACCAGTTCTTCCCGGACAAGCGAGCGATGGTCTGGGCGCTGGCCGAGCGCTACACGGCCGAAAGCCAGGCCTGTATTTCCGCGGCGCTGAAGGATGTCAGCGATGCTGAAGGCCTGTGCAGGTCGTTTTCGGAGCTGGTCGATATCTATTACCGGCTGTTCCTGGCCGAGCCGGTGATGCGCGACATCTGGTCGGGCACGCAAGCCGACAAGGCGCTGCGCGAACTGGAGCTCGCCGACAGTCGCGCCAATGCCGATTTCCTGCTCGCGGTGCTGAAGCGGATTCGCCCCGATGCCGATCCGATCGAATTAGAGACGGCCGCGTTTCTCGTCTGGCAGATGGGCGAGGCCGCGGTGCGGCTGGCGATCTCGGTCGATCGGGAGGAGGGCGACAGGCTGGTTGAGGCCTACAAGCGAATGGCGCTGAGGGAATTGGTGGGCGGGTAGGAACGATATCCGCAGCGTCGCAAGGCTTGGGTTCCTCGCCCCCGCCAGGGGGCGGGGGAGAGGTGTCCGCGAAGCGGACGGAGCGGGGGCCTCGTAGGGCGCTCCCCTCTCCGTCTCGGCTTCGCCGAGCCACCTCTCCCCACTTCGTGGGGCGAGGAACCTTGAACTTTCAAGCGCCGGCGCTGCCCCTCATTCGCCCTTCGGGCACCCCTTCCCCGTAGAACGGGGAGAAGGACGAAACTGGCAACAAAAAACCCGCCTCGAAGGCGGGTTTCTCGAAATCTGCCGATGTATGCGGCTTAGAGGCCGAAACCTTCAAAACGCTTCTTGAATTTCGACAGGCGGCCGCCGCGGTCGAGCAGGGTCTGCTGGCCGCCGGTCCAGGCCGGGTGCGTGGTCGGGTCGATGTCGAGGTTCATCGTATCGCCTTCCTTGCCCCAGGTCGAACGGGTCTGGTATTCGGTGCCATCGGTCATGACGACCTTGATGGTGTGGTAGTCGGGATGGATATCGGCCTTCATTGTCGTGTTTCCTGGCTGCCGGCGCTGGCAACGGGCCTGAAGGCCTGCGTCGATGCGCCCCTTTTTAAAACTCGAAGCCGCAGCTAATGAAAAGCCACGGCTTCTAAAACGGTCGGCGAGCCTATACATCAGCCGGAATTGAATCACAAGGCCGCGGCGGGCGCATATTGAAGCGCGGTCCCGCCAAGCGGCCAGAGGAAACGCTCATGGCGGAAATCGGTGGCAGCGCAAGCGAGCGCAGACGCTCGGTCCGGCCGCTCCGCAGCCTCTTTCCGTACGTTACCCGCTACCGGAAGCTGGTAATAGGCGCCGTCATCTCACTGATCGTGGCGGCGGTGACGACGCTTGCCTTGCCGATGGCCGTGCGGCGCATGATCGACCATGGTTTCCAGGCCGCAAGCTCCACCTTCATCGCGGAATATTTCGCGGCGCTGGTTCTGATGGCGGCCTTGCTGGCAGCCGCTTCGGCCAGCCGCTACTATTTCGTCATCACGCTCGGCGAGCGGGTCGTGGCCGACATTCGCCGCGACGTCTTTTCGCATGTTACCACGCTGTCGCCGGCGTTCTTCGATCGCGCGCATTCGGGCGAGATCGTGTCGCGGCTTGCCGCCGACACCACGCAGGTGAAGTCGGCGGTCGGCGCAACCGCCTCGGTCGCGTTGCGCAATCTCATCCTCGGCCTCGGCGCGGTGGCGATGATGGTGGTCACGAGCCCGAAACTTTCCGGCCTGGTCATTGCAGCCATTCCGGTGATCGTGCTGCCGCTGGTTGCCTTCGGCCGCTCGGTGCGGCGCAAGTCCCGGCAAGCGCAGGACACGCTCGCTGAAGCCACCGCCTATGCCAGCGAGCAGATCGGCGCGGTGCGCACGCTGCAGGCCTTCACCAACGAAAAGCTCGTCACCGGCCGCTTTGCGGACGCTGTCGACGCCGCCTTCGAGGCGGCGCGCGCATCGGTGTTCGCGCGCTCATTCCTCACCTTCTTCGCCATCTTCATGATCTTCTCCTCGGTAGTCGCGGTGCTGTGGTTCGGTTCGCGCGACGTGCTTGCCGGCACGCTGTCGCCGGGCACGCTCGGCCAGTTCCTGCTCTATTCGGTGTTTGCCGCCGGCGCGCTCGGCGCGCTGTCGGAGGTGTGGAGTGAGCTGTCGCAGGCGGCGGGTGCCGCCGAGCGGCTGACGGAGATCCTGGCAGAGACGCCGGCGATCCGGCCGCCGGTCGATCCGCTTCCCTTGCCGGCAACGGCCAAGGGCGCGATCAGCTTCGACGATGTGTCCTTCTCCTATCCGGCGCGGCCGGACCGCGCTGCGGTGCATGGGTTGAGCTTCCAGGTGAAGCCAGGCGAGACAGTGGCGATCGTCGGGCCTTCGGGTGCGGGAAAAAGCACCGTCTTCTCACTGATCCTGCGCTTCTACGATCCCGAGACCGGCCGCGTCGTCATTGACGGCGTCGACGTGCGCGAGGCCGATCCGGCCGCGATCCGCCAACGCACCGCGATCGTGCCGCAGGACGTGACCATCTTCGCGGCGAGCGTCCGCGACAATATCGGCTTCGGCAGGCAGGGCGCCAGCGGTGCCGAGATCGAGGCCGCGGCCAAGGCAGCGCTTGCCGACGAATTCATCGCCAGGCTCGACAAGGGCTATGACAGTCAGGTCGGCGAGCGCGGCGTGACGCTGTCCGGCGGGCAGCGCCAGCGCATCGCGATCGCCCGCGCCATCCTGCGCGACGCGCCAATCCTCCTGCTCGACGAAGCGACCTCGGCGCTCGACGCCGAGAGCGAGACGCTGGTGCAAAGAGCGCTGGAGCGGCTGATGCGCGGCCGCACCACCATCGTCATCGCGCACCGGCTGGCGACAGTGCTCAAGGCCGACCGCATCCTCGTCATGGACGGCGGGCGCATTGTTGAGGAAGGCACGCATCAGAGCCTGGTCGCCAAGGGCGGCATCTACACGCGGCTCGCCAAGCTGCAGTTCGAGACCGGAGCCAGCGCCTTCAAGGGCGCGGCGGAGTAGGCACGCCGCACCCAGCCGGTTTCGACCCGCGGTCAGTTGCCGTAGCGCCTGCTCAAGTGCTCGGTGAAGTAAGCAGCGTTGAGCTTCTCGCCGGTGGCGCGCTCGAGCAGGTCCGGCGTCGACCAGCGCGAGCCCTGCGACCAGATCTTTGCGCGACGCCACTCGTTGATGGCGGTGAAATCGCCCTTGGCGAGATCCTGGTCGGCGGACGGATGCTCCCTTGTCAGAGCCGCCCACTGCTGCGCGGCCATCATGGCGCCCAGCGTGTAAGAGGGGAAATAGCCGAAGGCGGCACCCGGCCAATGCACGTCCTGCATCGGGCCGTCAGCCGGATTATCGATGGTCGAGAGCCCGAGATAATCGCGCATCTTGGCATCCCAGGCCTGGGGCAGATCGGCGACCTCCAGCTGGCCGGACACGAGTTCCTGCTCGAGCTCATAGCGCAGGATGACATGCAGCGGATAGGTGACTTCGTCGGCGTCGACGCGGATCAGGCCGCGCTCGACATGGTGGACATGCGGCAGGATGTCGTCGATCGACCAGGCTTCGCCGAGATGTTTTTCGACCACCGGCAGCGCCCAGCGCCAGAAAGCCGGGTTGCGGCCGATCTGCTTTTCGACAAACAGGCTCTGGCTCTCATGCACGGCCATGCCGCGTGCTTTGCCGAGCGGCCAATGCGACCAGGCTTTCGGCAGGTTCTGCTCGTAAAGGGCGTGGCCGGTCTCGTGCAGCACGCCCATCAGCGCCGACAGGAAGTCGGAGGTCTTGTATCGGGTGGTGATGCGCACATCGGTCGGCACGCCGCCGCAGAAGGGATGATGCGATACCGAGAGCGAGCCGTGGGTCAGGTCGAAGCCGACGGCAGCCATCATGGCAAGGCCGAGCTCGCGCTGGCGCTCGACGGCATAGCTACCGGAGAGCGGCTTCAGCGGGTGCTTCGCCAGCCGGGCATCCTGCACGGCCAGCGCATGCGGCAGGAAGTCGCGCAGGAAGGCCTTCAGCTCCGCAAACACCGGCGTGATGTCGGCGGCGCGGTTGCCGGGATCGTACTGTTCCATCAGCGCGTCATAAGGGGCGAGGCCGAGCGCGTCGGCGCGCAGCGCCGCTTCCTCGCGCACCAAGGTCACGACGCCTTCCAGCGCCGGCAGGAAGCCGGCCCAGTCGTTCTTGGCGCGCAGGTCGCGCCAAAGCTGCTCGGAGCGCATGCGCGCCACCGTCTGGCGCTCGACGAATTCGACCGGCAGACAGGTGAGATTGGTGTATTGGCGGCGCAGTTCCCGCACCGCCGCCTGCTGCTCTTCGCCGAGCGGCTCGGCTTCGGCCGCTGAAATCCAGTCGCCGATCTCGGGCGCGGTGGCCTGGCGGTGCAGCATGCCGGCAAGCGAGGACATCGCCTCGGCGCGCTTCTCGCCACCGCCGACCGCCATATGCGTTGCTTCGTCGGCGCCGAGGATCGCCAAGGCATGCTCCAGCGCTTCGAGCTTGTGGCCGAGTTGGTCGAGTTTCTGGAATGACATGGCGGGTTCCGGCTGCAAAGGGGCTGGCGCGAAAAGATACCAAGGCGCGAAGCTTGGCAACCCTGGTTGGCGATCCAGGGTCAGCCTATCTTGCGCGGCGGCGTCGACGTGTGGTCAATGCTTGTCCGAAGGGCGGAGGGGACAATGGTCGGCGATATCCTGGTCGGGCTGGTGGCGCTGATCCACTGCTATATCGTCTATCTGGAGATGGTGCTGTGGGATACGCCGCGCGGCCGCAAGGCGTTCAGCCTGACGCCGGAATTAGCCAGCGCCTCGAAGGTGCTTGCCGCCAACCAAGGCCTCTATAACGGCTTTCTCGCCGCGGGCCTGATCTGGGGCCTCTATCTCGGCGCTGGCGGGTTCCAGATCAAGATGTTCTTCCTGCTCTGCGTCGCCATCGCCGGCCTCTACGGCGCCGCGACCGTCAGCCGCAAGATCCTGTTCATCCAGACGGCGCCGGCGGTGCTCGCCATCGTCGCGCTTTGGCTCGGTCTGTAATCGAAGCAGGGCGCGATCGAAAAAGGGCGCCCTCGGGGCCAGGTCCCGCGGGCGCCAGGTCGTCCCTTCCTCTGCGATCGGAGCAAATGCTCTAGCCGTTCGGGTAATTCCCGCCGTCGGAACCGTCGCCCATCATGAAGCTGCTGCCGGTGTCGTTCATCAGTCTCTGGTCGACATTGTCGAGCCTGCGCAGCAGCTCATGGTATTGCGGGGACGGTATCCTGCCGTGATCCGAAGCCGCGACATGTTCCGCGGCCTTGCTGATATGCGCGGCGCGCATATGCAGGTGCTGCGCTTCCGAGGCCGAGATGCTGTTCGCTTCGCGGGCGTCGGTGATGCCCTGGTTCACGCCCTGGATCTGCTCGATCAGGCTCGTCACGCGTGGTCCGGTCATAACGGTCGGATCGGGCGTGTCCAGGGCGCCGCCCCTGTGATGTCCGGCCGCATAGGCGCCGGCGAGCGGAGCCGCGATCAGAACCGCAGCGAGGGTTGCAGTCTTGAGAGATGTTGAAACGCGCATGGCGGCGCATCCTCCTACCAGGAAGAGAGCGGCCGCGCCGCTTCGTCTTCCGACCTTACGGGCCGTCCAGTTCCGTCGCGTCGCGATGCGGGGCATCGCCGGCGGACCCCGGCCCTGCGCGGCAAGTTAGGTGCGTCGATTTGCGATGTGTAATTAAAAAAAGATAATGTTTTCGGCGCTTGTCGCGGTGACTTGGCGCTCTAAGTATTCAGCCGGCGAACAACTTCCCGTGACTTGGCGTGATCATAGCTCACCGTTCGGTGAGCTTCAGTTCAATGCGGCGGTTCTTGCTGCGCGCCTCATCAGTGTCGGCGGGATCAAGCGGCTGGAACTCGCCGAAGCCGGCGGCCACCAGCCGGTTGGCCGGCACGCCGTTCTCGATCAGGAACTTCACCACCGAGGTGGCGCGGGCGGTCGACAATTCCCAATTGTCGCGATAGCGGCCGGTGCCGGACAGCGGCTTGTTGTCGGTATGGCCGTCGACGCGCAGCACCCAGCTGATCTCGGGCGGGATTTCCTTCTGCAATTCGATGATGGCGTCGGCGAGCTTCTTCATCTCGACCTTGCCGGCGTCGTTGATCACGTCGGAGCCGGTCGGGAACAGCACCTCCGACTGGAAGACGAAGCGGTCGCCGACGATACGGATGTTCTCGCGGTCGGCGAGGATCTCGCGCAGCCGGCCGAAGAAGTCGGAACGATAGCGGTTGAGCTCCTGCACGCGCTGCGCCAGCGCGACGTTCAGGCGGCGGCCGAGATCGGCGATCTTGGTGTTGGAGTCGCGGTCGCGCTGCTCGGAGACGTTGAGCGCGTCTTCCAGCGCGCCGATCTGCTTGCGCAGCGCCGCGATCTGCTGGTTGAGGATCTCGACCTGACTCAACGCCTGCTGGCTGATCTGGCGCTGGTTGCTGAGCTCGCCCGAAAGCTGGTCCGCTCGTTTGTTGGCCGCGTCGCCGGCGCCGGCGCCCTGCGCCAGCAGTTGTTCGAGGCGGCTCTTTTCGGCTTGCGCCGCCGACAGCGACGCCTGCAGGTTGGCGAGCGAATCCTCCTTGTCCTGGCTGTTCGTGCGTTCCAGGGCGAGCAGCTGGGTCAGCTCGTTGATCTGCGAGTTGAGGCGGTTCAGCACCGCGTCCTTGCCGGAGATCTCGCGGCTGAGCAGGAACTGCGCCAGCACGAAGACGGTAAGCAGGAACATGATCGCCAGCAGCAGCGTCGACAAAGCGTCGACGAAGCCCGGCCAATAGTCGATGCGGCGGTCGGCGCGCCGTCTTGCCAGCGCCACGTCAGTGGACCCCTTGCTTCTTCAGCGCGTCGGCGATCTTTTCCAGCGTGTTGCGCATGGCCTTCTGCTCGTCGGACTGGGCTTCGACCCAGTCGCGCATGATCTGCTGCTCGGAGCGCATGTTCTTCACCAACCCCGAGATGCCGTCGGCAAGGTTGGCCATGGCGGTGGCGACGCGCGGATTGGAGCCGCCGCCATTCTCCTGCAGGCTGCGCAGCCGCTCCGACAAGAGCCGGATGTCCTCGGAGGATTCGGCTGCTTTCGACGTCTCGGACACGACTATGTCCGACGACAGATCGGTGACCGAGGACAGCCAGTTCTCAAGCTCGGTGTAGAAGCGGGTCTGGGCGCGGCCTGCCTGCAGGTCGAGGAAGCCGAGCACCAGCGAGCCGGAAAGGCCGAACAGCGAGGACGAAAACGCGGTGCCCATGCCGGCAAGCGGCGCCGACAGGCCTTGCTTGAGCGCGTCGAGCACGGCGGCGGCATCGCCGGTGCCCGGGTCCAGCGCCTCTATCGTCTCGCGGATCGAGGCGATGGTGTTGAGCAGGCCCCAGAAGGTGCCGAGCAGGCCGAGGAACACAAGCAGGCCGACCAGATAGCGCGAGGTGTCGCGGCTCTCGTCGAGCCGGGTGGCGATGGAATCCAGCATCGTGCGCATCGACGAGGTCGAAAACGCGATCGTCGACGAGCGGCCGATCATCGCCTTCATCGGTGCCAAAAGCACTGGCTCGGTGGTTTCGGAGCCGGCGCGGAAGGAATTGACCCAGCGCACCTCGCGGAACAGCCGCCCGACCTGGGCGAAGGCAAGCAGGATGCCGACCGCCAGCACGCCGACGATCAATCCGTTGAGCCCCGGATTGCTGGAGAAGGCGGTCGAGATCTGGCGGGTGAGGATGGCGGCGATGAAAGCGACGATGATCAGGAAGATCACCATGGTGAGCAGGAAGACCTGCGGGCTCGACAGCTTGTGCGGATCATAGACCAGGACGTCCGATCGCCTGCCGAAGGATCTGAGAAAAGCCATCCGTGCCCCGTTTCCGATGCCACCGCCGCAGAATTGCCGCGACTCTAAACGGAATTGTGACCAAATTGAATGGCGCTTGGCAATATGGCCGATAGGCCCGCGCCACAGGGCTAAAACCGGTTAACGACGAGACAGTCTACCATGGCGGCCAGATGGAGGCCGGCGCCGGTGACGACGAAGCCGTGCCAGACGGCATTGTGAAAGCGCAGGCCCTTCCAGGCGAAGAAGACGACGCCGCAGGAATAGACGATGCCGCCGGCGACGAGCAGCGCGACCGAGGTCGTCGGCAGCGTCGCGACCAGCGGACCGGCCAGCACGACGCCGCTCCAGCCGATGGCGAGATAGAAGACGATCGCCAGCCGGTCGTACCGGCCGGGCAGGAACATCTTGATGGCGATGCCGGCCGCTGCCGCGCTCCACACGATAACGATCATGGGAAGCGCCAGCGGCGAGTTGTCGAGCTGGGCGAGGAAGGGCGTGTAGGTCGCGGCGATCAGGAGATAGATCGCGGCATGGTCGAAGCGGCGCAGGATCCATTTCGCCGGCCACGAGACCGGCCACAGATTATAGGCCAGCGAAACCGAGAGCACGGTGAGCAGCGACACCACATAGAACACCGCGGCGACATATTCGCCCGGGCCGGAGTGGAAGGCGGCCAGGGCCAGGAAAGTCGAGCCGGCGGCGATCGCCAGCACGATGCCCACCGCGTGAACGATGCCGTCGGCGATCATTTCGGCGCGCGAATAGTGCCAGCGCCCGACAAAGGGGATCTCAAGCTTTGTATCTGGATGCACGTCGTTCATGAATGATCCTGCAACGCCTAATCTGGGCAGTCGCGGACCAGTATTTCAAGCTTCGGTTCCGGTTTTGCGACGAAAGCCGCGCGTCCTTTCGACGCAAAGAACGCCTTAAAGCGCGTCGCGCTGGACCGGATTCAGGCGACGCGCTTTAAGTCTTCGTTTTGATGTCGTTGCCCCAGAACCGCTGCACACTTCTGGGCGACATGCATTAGTCAGCGAGCAGCCAATGGCTTCTTCACAGTTTTCAGCAACGCGCGCTGGATGAGCTCGTTACCGGCGACGACCTCGCCGCTGTCCAGCATGCCCTGTCCGCCATCCATGTCGGAGACGAAGCCGCCGGCTTCGCGCACCAGAAGGATGCCGGCGGCGACGTCCCAGGACGACAGGCCGGTCTCCCAGAACCCATCCATGCGTCCGGCCGCGACATAGGCAAGGTCGAGCGCCGCCGAGCCCAGGCGGCGGACGCCGGAGACTTCGGCCATGACGTTGCGCAGCTCGATCAGGAAATTGCCGTGCTGGCCGCGGCCGAGATGCGGCACGCCGCAGCCGATCACCGCGTCGGTCAGCTTGGAGCGGCCGGCAACACGCAACCGCCGGTCGTTCATGAAGGCGCCGCCGCCGCGCTCGGCCGTGTAGAGCTCGTCCATCGCCGGATTGTAAACGACACCGGCGACGATCTGGCCCTGGCGCTCGAGCGCGATCGACACCGAGAAGAGCGGAATGCCGTGCAGGAAGTTGGTGGTGCCGTCGAGCGGATCGACGAGCCAGCGGTGCTGAGCGTCCTCGCCTTCGACGGCGCCGCGCTCCTCCATCAGGAAGGCATAGCCCGGCCGCGCCTTGGAAAGCTCGGCGAAGACGATCTCTTCGGCCTTGCGGTCGGCTTGGCTGACATAGTCGCCCGGGCCCTTCATCGAGACCTGCAGGTTCTGCACCTCGCCGAAGTCGCGCGACAACGAGCGGCCGGCCTTCATCGCAGCCTGGACCATGACGTTGAGGAGAGCGGAACGCGCCATTTTTTCTTCCTGCTTTCTTGCCGTTAATCCGCGCGGCGCACGTAGGTGATTTCGTTGGTGTCGACGATGATGCGCTCGCCGGCCGAGATGAACGGCGGCACCAGCACGCGGATGCCGTTCTCCAGCACCGCCGGCTTGTAGGAGGAGGCGGCCGTCTGGCCCCGCACCACCGGGTCGGCCTCGGTGATGGCCAGCGTCACCTGGTCGGGCAGCGAAATGCCGATCGGCCGCTCCTCGTAAAGCTGCACCGTCACCATCATGCCGTCCTGCAGGAAGGCAGCGCGCTCGCCGACGAAGTCTTTCGCCAGCTCAAGCTGCTCGTAGCTTTCGGTATCCATGAAGACCAGCGCGTCGCCCTGCTCGTAGAGGAACGAAAAATCCTTCAGGTCGAGCCGGATCTGCTCGACGGTCTCGGCCGAGCGGAAGCGCTCGTTGAGCTTGGTGCCGTTGATCAGGTTCTTCAGCTCGACCTGATTGTAGGCGCCGCCCTTGCCCGGCTTGACGGTGTTGGTCTTGACCGCCACCCAAAGCCCGCCATCATGCTCGATGACATAGCCGGGACGGATTTCGTTGCCACTGATCTTGGCCATGATGAACTGATCCGGAATGAGATTTTTCTGGCGCGGGTCGCGATTTGGCGCCTCCAAGACCACAAATTGCCCGGGGAGGCAAGGGAGGGACCCCAAGGTGGCCCGGACATGCTGTCCGTGACGCCATGCGTCAAGGCAGGCGATTTGCCTTCTGCAGCGCCTGCTTGGTCTGTTCGTCGTCGAGGCCCTGCAGGAAATCGTCCATCTGCGGGTCGATCAGCCCGGCGCGGCGGGCGACGATGTACCAGGCGCCGGCCAGGATCAGGTCCGGATCGGTGCCGATGCCGCCCATATAGAGCTTGGCGAGACGGTTACGGGCGGCGACGTTGCCGCCTTCCGCCGCCCGTTTCATCCAGGCAAAGCCCGATTTCAGGTCGCGCCCGCCGCCGCGTCCCTCGATCATCCAGGCGGCGAGGTCGATCTGCGCGGTGTCGTAGTTCTGTCTCGCGGCCTGAGCCAGGAGAAGACGCGCCTGAGCGTCGTCATGCGGCTTGCCGCCGACGCCATTGGCGTAGAGCTGCGCCAGCGCATATTGCGCATCGGCAAGTCCCGTGGCGGCGGCGCGTTCGTAATAGGCGGCGGCCTTCACAAGGCCGTCGTCGCCGGGATCCTGCTGGACGAGCAACTGGGCGAAGTTGAACTGCGCAAGCCGGTTGCCGGCCTCGGCCGCGGCCTGCATCAGCGCGAAAGCGGCCTTTTCATCCTTCTTCACATAACGGCCGTCCAGCAGCGCCAGCGCGTATTGGAACTGAGCCTCCGGCACGCCCTGTTCGGCGGCCAGCGCATACCATTTCGCGGCCTCGGCCGGATTGAGCGGCACACCCAGCCCGCGCGACAGGATTTCGGCCACGAGCGTCTCGGCCGCCGGATCGCCGTTCTTGGCGCGCTCCATGGCGAGGTTGTAGGCGGTCTTGTAAAGCCCGCGCTGGAAGGCGCCGTAGGCGGCGTCCGGCTGCTTGGCGCCGAAGCGGTCGGGATTGACGGCGTCGGCCGATGGCGGCGTCATGGTCGCCGGTTGCGGCAAGGTGTTTTGGATCGGCTTGTCGATATGCGCGCCGGTGCCGAACCTGTTCGGATCCGGCTCGCCGGCGTCCGGCGCGGTCGTGTCCAGTTTGCCCTTATCCGGCGTGCCCTTATCCGGCGTGCCAGCATCTGGCGTGCTTGTATCCGGCTTGGTTGCGTCGGATGCGCTCTTGTCCGGTGCGCTCGTCTCCGGCCGCGGCTGCGGCAGCGGGACGGTCTCAGCCCCCATCGCGGCCTGCGCAAACAAGCCGGCCAGAACCGTCAGGCAAAGGCCACGCAGGCGCATGTCAGTCCTCGAAACGCGGCGCGGTTTCATCGAGCAACGCGTTGGCGGCGGCGATCGCGGCGCGCGGATCGCGTCCGTCGGCAAAGACGGCGCTGGACAGCGCCACGAACTCGGCGCCGGTCGCGGCCACCGTCTCGACGGAGGCAAGCTCGGAGCCGGCCATGACGATGCAGGGGATCGAAATCATCTCCGCCCACCATTCGCCCAGCGCGAGGTTGCGGTGGTGCGGCTCCGGCTTGTTGTCATAGCCGAAACGGCCGAAGAACATATAGTCGGGCCGCTCCT
Source organism: Mesorhizobium sp. CA5 (assembly GCF_020165105.1). Lineage (NCBI taxonomy): Bacteria > Pseudomonadati > Pseudomonadota > Alphaproteobacteria > Hyphomicrobiales > Phyllobacteriaceae > Mesorhizobium > Mesorhizobium sp. CA5. Next base: position 55,062 of record NZ_JAIUHJ010000020.1, read on the forward strand.
CGCCGAGCCCCAGCGCCTCGTCGCGCGTCTTGGCGCCGCCGGCGCCGACCATCATCTTGCCGGCCACGCGCTCGATCGTCTCGGCGAGTTCCGCGGGCTTCACTTCGACATGGATGCCGTCGGCCTGGACGCGCCCGGCGATGCGGCTGTCGCCGGCGATGATGACGGCGACGCCGGCACTTTGAGCGATCGGCACGATCCTTTCGGCGAAGGCCTGGAAGGAGGCATCGTCCATGCCGTTGTCGGGCAGGATCAACGAGGCGACGTCGCCACCGTCGAACGCCGCGCAGATTTGCTCCGCCGGCACGAGCGGCGGCGCGATCAGCACGATGCGGCAGCGGTTGGGAGGAGTTGCTTCGTTCATTGGCCTTCGATCCCGGTTTCGCCTATGCCGGGCGAAGATGGTTGCATTGCGGCATAGAGCAAAGGGAGCGGCTTGAACAGTCGGCTATGCGGCGCATGAGGACCGGTCGAGCATCGTCGCGCACGTCGATATCGGGCTGGCAATAGCGGATGCCGGCATTAATGACTATCCCGGCGGCGCCGTTCTGCGCTATGGCTGAATTCCCGCCCCCTCCAACCTTCCTTTGCCGATGTCAGGCCTGCTCAGCGACCCGTGGTTCTATGCTGCTGCCATTCCGGCGGTGATCCTTGTCGGCCTGTCGAAAGGCGGCTTCGGCGGCGCTGTCGGTTTCGTCGGCGTGCCGTTGATGGCTCTGACCATCCCGCCGGTTCAGGCGGCCGCCATCCTGCTGCCGATCCTGTGCCTGATGGACGTGGTTTCAGTGTGGACCTGGTGGGGCGTCTACGACCGCAGGATGCTGGTTGACATGATGCCCGGCGCCGTCATCGGCATCGGGCTCGGCTGGTTGACCGCGGCGTTGGTCACAGAGGAGATAGTGCGGCTGATCGTCGGCGCCGTCGCGCTGGTGTTCGTGCTGCGCTGGATCTACCTGCAGTTCCGTCACGGCGCCGATCATGTGGCGGAACCGAACCGCATTGCCGCCGCCTTCTGGGGCGCTGTCGCCGGCTTCACCAGCTTCGTCGCCCATGTCGGCGGCCCGCCCTTCCAGGTCTATGCGCTGCCGATACGGCTCGATCCGAAAGTGCTGTCGGGAACGGCGGCGATCTTCTTTGCCGCCACCAATGCGCTGAAGCTCATCCCCTATTTCGCGCTCGGCCAGTTCGACACCGCCAATCTCACCGCTTCGGCGGTGCTGATGCCGCTGGCGCCGCTGTCGACCATCGCCGGTGCGTGGCTGGTGCGCCGCATGCGGCCGGAGATCTTCTATCCGTTCACCTACGCCACCGTCGCGGTGGTCGCCGTCAAGCTGCTTTGGGACGGCATTGCCGGCCTGATGTGAGGCGCGTCGATATTCAGGTGAGGCCGGCCTGCAAATGGCGATTTCCTGCGCTTCCGGTGCTCACGTACTTAAAGTACGCTCCGCTCCCGTTCTCGGAAATCACCACTTTCGACTCGGCCTGACCTGAATCTCAACGCGCCTTCGGGCGAGCGCCTTAATGTCACGCGGCGCTCGGTACCATCTGGCGGCTGCCGCCGAAGGCGAGCGCGGCGCCCAGCGCGACCACCATCGCCATGCCGGCAAGAATGCCGACGTCGTGCAGAGTGGGCTTCAGCACCATGTCGGCGATGATCACCAGCATCACCGCATAATCGAGGCGCGCCCAGTTCATCATGCGCTGGCCGATGGAGAGGGCGGCCGGCGTCACGCCCTGCTCGGCGATCATGGCGCCCATGCGCTCGCCGGTCGGCTTGAAGATCAGCATGCCGATCGAGAAGGTCGTGGCATAGCCGACGAGGCCGATGACGATCCACAGGTCGGCAAAGCCGACCCAGAAGCCGCACATGATGAGGCCAAAGACCAGCGTCAGCATCGACATCGGCGCGAAGAACCGGCCGCCGAGCTGTCCGCTGGCGCGTATAGCCAGCAGCTTGTCCTCGATGTTGCCGGCGCGCTCGGCCAGCACGCCGAGCAGGAACAGCACGAAGCCGCCGCCGACCCACAAAATAGCCGAGACGACGTGAAGAAATTTAACGATCGAATACCAATCCATGGTTTGCTCCGGATATCCTGCCTGATTTCAAGCGGCACGGATTTGCGCGCCGCCTTTGTGGAGCGGCCTTTTGCGTGGCGCGTGTTTCGGAACGATGCCGCGGCAGCAACAAACATGTTACGGCGCCATGATCGGCGCCCGAAATCCGGTGCTCGGACGATCCGGGCGGCGAAGCCGCTGTCCTGTTCCGGCACAGGAACGCGCGTTCGCTTAAAAAATCGCCGCCGCGTTAAGGGTTCATTAAGCTTTACAGGCGTTTACTACACCCATCCAGTTTTGCTGGATTCTTACCGAGTGGTTGGAGCCACTTTGTTTGACGCCTCCCTGTTAAACTCCTGAGAGCCGCCTTATCCGCGGCTCTTTTTTTATCCGCTGCCGGCTGGCTGATGCCATCCGCTTGCGGATGGCCGGAAGCGGCCCGGCGTTAACCGTTTGTTAAACATGCGCTTGCCTTCATTGGCATCGAAGCGCATTTTCAAGCCTCAGTCATTTAGGGTGCGGGCCGCGTCGGCAAGGATGCCGAATCGGCTTGCGGCAGTGCAGGGGCGTATCGATGAACGAGCCTTCGAAGGGCAGCGCGAAAACCATAAAACTGGCGGAGCGCCGGGTTTTCTCCCAATCCTTCAAGCCGCTTTACCAGGAAGGCATGGGGCTGGTCGAACAGGCCGCCGAATATCTCGATGGCAAGGGCAGGCTCGAAGCCAAGAAATTGTCGCGCACGGCAGCGACGCTCTATGCGGCCGAATCGATGCGGCTGACCACAAGGCTTATGCAGGTCGCCTCCTGGCTGCTTTTGCAGCGGGCGGCGAATTCCGGCGAGATGACGCGCGACCAAGTGGCTTCGGAGAAATCCAAGGTGCGTCTCGACACCGCCTCCGCGCATGACGAGGCGCTTGGCTGGAACGAGCTCCCCAAGGATTTTCTGGACCTCGTGACGCGCTCGCTGCGCCTGCAGTCGCTGGTGCGGCGCATGGACGAGGAAATCTATGGCGGCGTCATCAGCGAGACGCACGCGCCCGGTCGGCGTGCCAACCCGGTGTCCGACCAGATCAGCCTTTTGAATACGGCGTTCGCGCGCGGCTGAAACCGCGTTTGCAAAAAAACGATAGCGGTAGCGGCATATCCTTGATTGGGCGGTAATTTGGCCGTGGCTTTGGCTGCAGTTCAACGCTTGCGACTCCGGCCGCTCGTCGAACCTGCGGCAGCCATCGCCGTATTGAAGGCCATGCCGGCCTTCGCGGGAAAGATCACACTTGCCTTGAAGCGATAGGCCCCTAGTTGGAGCCGTTCGCCGCAGCCGGGTCGACCCGAGCCGGTTCTGCAAGAAAACCACCGTCACTGTGACCAAAGCAGATTGCGAGGCTTGATCCCGTGCATTCGCCATTGGACCGCATCCCGGTATCGATCATCATCCCCAACTACAATTACGAACAGTTTCTAGGACGCGCCATCGACAGCGCGTTGGAGCAGGACCACCGAAATGTCGAGGTCGTGGTCGTCGACGACGCATCGACGGATGCATCGGTGGCCGTAATCGAATCCTACGGCGACAAAATCCGTCCGTGCCTGAGGCGCAGGAATGGCGGACATGCGGCTGCGTTCAATACCGGGTTCGAGGCGAGCACCGGGGAGATCGTCCTTTTCCTCGACGCCGACGACTATCTCTATCCGAACGCCGTTTCAGAGGTGTTGGACGAGTGGGATGCGGATGTCGCCCAGGCGCAATTCAGATTGCATCTCGTTGATGAGGACCAGCATATCAAGGATGTCTTTCCACCACCGGAACAGCCGTTCGATTCAGGCGACGTCGTGCCGGAATTGCTGCGCAAAGGGCGGTACCGTACGACGGTAACAAGCGGGCTGGCGTTCGACCGCGAGGCCCTGGAAACGATAATGCCGATGCCTGAAAGCGATTTCCGGCAAGGCGCCGACGGCTATCTCGCAACGCTGGCGCCGCTGCACGGAGAGGTGAAATCCATCGATACCTGCCTTGGCGCCTACCGCATCCACGGCTCCAATCATTCGATCTTTGCCGAAAAGCTTGCCGAGCGAGCGCGCTGGCGCGTGCAGCATGATTTCCGGCGCCTCGAGGCCTTGTCCGGCCGGGCGGCCGAGATCGGCTTGACCGTGCCGCCGGATGCCGGCCTTCGCGATCCAGTGCATCTGGAAGAGCGGCTGGCTTCGCTCTGCGTCGACGAGCCCCAGCATCCGGTCGCCACCGACTCCCGGCTGGGACTGGCAAGAGCGGGGGCCGCCGCCAGCCTGGAAATGAACGCATCCTGGCGGCGGCGGGCTGCTCTGGCGGCCTGGTTCCTTTGCATCGGAATCCTGCCGCGGCGCATGGGCAATGCAGTCCTGGCGTGGAAGCTGGTCGCATCGTCCAGGCCGGCATTTCTCACGCGACTGTCGAAAACCATCCGCCGCGTGACGAATTAGGCATCTCGCTGTTGTACGGAAACGGCGCATAGCCGAGATTGCAATTGTTTCCGGTTTGTTCACATTTCGCTGGCATCGCTTGCCGCCACGGCTAGACTTGGCGCATGGGGGAAGCGATTCGCATCATCGGCATCGATCCGGGCCTGAGGCGCACCGGCTGGGGTATTATCGACAGCGTGGGCAATTCGCTGCGCTTCATCGCATCCGGCACGGTGCGGTCCGACGACAAGGAGTCGCTGGCGACAAGACTCTGCCAGCTGCATGACGGCTTGGCCGAGGTGCTGCACCAGGCCATGCCGCATGAGGCGGCGGTCGAGCAGACTTTCGTCAACAAGGATGCGACGGCGACGCTGAAGCTCGGCCAGGCGCGCGGCATCGCCATGCTGGTGCCGGCGCGCGCCGGGCTGGTGGTGGCCGAGTATGCGCCTAATGCCGTCAAGAAGGCAGTTATCGGCGTCGGCCACGGCGAGAAGAAGCAGATCCACATGATGGTGAAGGTGCTGATGCCGAAGGCTGTCTTCGACACCGACGACGCCGCCGACGCTCTGGCCATTGCCATCTGCCATGCGCATCACCGCCCGAGCACGGCCTACCGCATGGCCGCTCTGGCGTGAGGGGACAATCATGATCGGCAAGCTGAAAGGCACGCTGGACGAGATCGACGAAGATAGCTGCGTCATCGACGTGCATGGCGTCGGCTACGTCGCGCACTGCTCGGCGCGCACGCTAGCCGCCTTGCCGTCGCCCGGCGAGGCGGTGGTGCTGTTCATCGAGACCTATGTGCGCGAGGACATGATCCGGCTCTATGGCTTCCAGACCGGGCTGGAGCGCGAGTGGTTTCGCCTCTTGATGAACAACGTGCAGGGCGTCGGCGCCAAGGTGGCGCTGGCCATCCTGTCGACGCTGGCGCCGGCCGACCTCGCGAACGCGATCGCGCTGCGCGACATCGCCATGGTTTCCCGCGCGCCCGGCGTCGGCAAGAAGGTGGCGGAACGCATCGTCACCGAACTGCGCACCAAAGCGCCAGCCTATGCGGGCGCGGCCAGCGGTACGATCGGACTCAAGCAGGAGCTTGGCGAAGGTGTCGCGGCCGCACCGATCACCGATGCGGTCTCGGCGCTCGTCAATCTCGGCTATTCGCGCGACATCGCGGCGAACGCGGTCGCGGCTGCGCTGAAATCGGCCGGCGAGGGTGCGGATGCGTCCAAGCTCATCCGTTTCGGCCTGAAGGAACTGGCGCGGTGAAGCGACGCTTGTCCCGCCATCGGTCCTATGCAAGGAAGGCGGCATGACCCTTTCGCCCCGCCTCATTGCCCCCGACAAGCGTGGCGAGGATGCCGACCAGACGCTGCGGCCGCAGTCGCTCGATGAGTTCGTCGGCCAGGCGGCGGTGCGCGCCAATCTCAAGGTCTTCGTCGATGCCGCCAAGAGCCGCGGCGAGGCGCTCGACCATGTGCTGTTCGTCGGGCCGCCGGGGCTCGGCAAGACGACGCTGGCGCAGATCATGGCGCGCGAGCTCGGCGTCAATTTCCGCTCGACCTCGGGTCCGGTCATCGCCAAGGCCGGCGATCTCGCCGCGCTGCTCACCAATCTCGAGGAGCGCGACGTCCTTTTCATCGACGAGATCCATCGGCTCAATCCGGCGGTCGAGGAAATCCTCTATCCGGCGATGGAGGATTTCCAGCTGGATCTCATCATCGGCGAAGGGCCGGCGGCGCGCTCGGTCAAGATCGACCTCGCCCGTTTCACGCTGGTCGCGGCGACAACGAGGCTTGGGCTCCTGACCAATCCGCTGCGCGACCGCTTCGGCATCCCGGTCCGGCTCAATTTCTACACGGTCGAGGAACTGGAGCAGATCGTGCGGCGCGGCGCCCGTATCCTGTCGATGCCGCTCGGCGACGACGGCGCGGTGGAGATCGCGCGCCGCGCGCGCGGCACGCCGCGCATCGCCGGCAGACTGCTGCGCCGGGTGCGCGATTTTGCTTCGGTCGCCGGGGACGGTCATGTCGACAGGAGGATCGCCGACGAGGCGCTGACCAGGCTGGAGGTCGACGCGCTCGGCCTCGATGCGCTCGACCGCCGCTACCTTTCGATGATCGCGCGCAATTTCGGCGGTGGCCCGGTCGGCATCGAGACGATCGCCGCCGGGCTCTCCGAGCCGCGCGACGCGATCGAGGACATCATCGAGCCCTATCTCATCCAGCAAGGCTTCATCCAGCGCACGCCGCGTGGCCGCGTGCTGACCGCCAATGCCTGGCGCCATCTGGGCCTCGACCCGCCCAAGGATATCGCCCAGCAGCAGATCAGCCTGTTCCAGGAAGAGTAACGCAGATTTGTTCGCCGTTTCGGCGGCGCAACGGTCCATCTGCGCAGAATCTGCGCGCCTCGGCCCGACTGAGGGCGCAATTGCATCCTTTAAGATAGGCTATCTGACGCAATCCTAGGGCTTGGGGCGACCTATGATCACCAGACGCGCTTTCCTGCGCCTTGTCGGCGGCTCGGCCTTCGCCATGGTGTCGCTCAGCGCCTATGCGGTCGGCATCGAGCCGATGCTGCTCACCCATGTGAAGCGCTACACATTGACGCCGCCGCACTGGCCGGCCGGGCTCAAGCTGCGCGTCGTGGCGCTTGCCGATATCCACTCCTGCCGGCCCTGGATGACGCCGGAACGGATCGCAGCGCTTGCCGAGGAGGCCAACGCGTTGCAGCCGGATCTGATCGTGCTGCTCGGTGACTATACCGCCGGGACAAAGCTGGTGACGGGCCGGGTGCGGGTGGAGGAGTGGGCCGAGGCATTGTCGGGGCTGAAGGCGCCGCTCGGCGTGCTGTCGATCCTCGGCAATCACGATTGGTGGACCGATTTCTTCGCCCAGCGAGCGGAAGCCGGCCCGACCCAGTCGCGCAAGGCGCTCGAGCATGTCGGCATCCCGGTGCTGGAAAACGACGTCGTGCGGCTGGAAAAGGACGGGCATGGTCTCTGGATCGCCGGGCTAGCCGATCAACTCGCGCTGCTGCCGAACAAGGCCAAGGGACGCGACAGTTTCCAGGGCTTCGACGATCTCCCGGGCACCTTGGCCAAGATCCAGGGGAGCGAGCCGATCATCCTGCTTGCACATGAACCGGACATCTTTCCAAAGGTGCCCTCGCGGATATCGCTCACCTTGTCCGGCCACACGCATGGCGGACAGGTGCGGCTGTTTGGTTATTCGCCGGTCGTGCCTTCGGACTATGGCAATCGCTTCGCCTACGGCCATGTCGTGGAGAATGACCGCAACCTGATTGTGTCGGGCGGGCTGGGCTTCAGCATTCTGCCGGTTCGTCTCGGGGTGCGGCCGGAGATCCTGCAGATCGATCTGGGCTGAGGCGTGTCGCCCCGGCCCGCCGCCTCAGCGCAGCGACCTGATCACGTCCATCACGTCCGGTTCCGCCTTCTCGCCGTCGAACGCATCGACGATGCCGAAGGCGCCGCCATAGCTCCACAGCGACCAGGAAAAGCCATGCGCCTCGGCGCGGACGATCATGTCGCGCACATAGGCTGCGCGATATGCGGCCGGCATGACGAAGCCGTTGCCGTATTCCTTGCGGATCATGCCGAATTCACCGAGCGTGATGTCCTGCGGCTTGACGCCGTTGGCTTTCGCCCAGGCGTCGACCGTCGCGAACGGCGCATCCATCACGCCAAGCAGCTTTTCAGGACTGTCCGTCGTCGCCACCTGCTCGTCGAGATAGCTAAGCAGGCCGCTTCGCCGCGCCCAGGGCGCCTCGGCCCTGATCCGGTCGCGGATCGCGTCCAGCGCCATGTCGAGTTGCGCCTTCGGGACAGCCGTCAACGGATAGGGCAGGCCGGTTACGTAGGGGATGAAGTCGCCGGCCCAGCTTGCGCCCTGATGTGTCAAAAGGAACGGGTCGTAGGAATGGAAGGTCCAGATGATGTTGTCATCGGCGATCGTCTTGGGGTCGATCCTGGCCAGCGACTCCGCGTTCGAATAGCAGCCGCCGCTCAGCACCAGCGTGAGCCTGGTGGCGGAGGCGCGCGCGGCGGCGAACAGCTGCTTCTGGCGGTCGGGCCAAAGGTTGGTGCCGTTCGCCTCACAATCGGCCAGCGGCTCGTTCATCAGTTCCAGCGCGACAAGCTTCGGATCTTCCTTGGCCAGCGTCCGCGCCATCTTGCGCACCAGCTCGGCATAGGCATCGAAGACGGCCGCGTCATGCATCACCTCGCTCATGCCGATCTTGCGGTTGCCGCCGGCGGGGATCAGATGCAGGTCGACGATCACCTTCAGGCCGGCACGGTTGATCATGCGCGCGGAGGCCAGCACGCTGGCATAGAGGTCGTCGCGAAGGGCTGTGGTGCGGTCCGAAAGAAAGGGCGAGGGATCGACCGGCATGCGCAGGAAGTCGAGGCCGGCGCCCTTGAGCGCCTTGAGGTCGTCCTCCTTAAGGAACTTACGCCATTCCGGGTAAGGCAGGATCGCCTGGCGCTCGCCCCATGTGTCCTCGACCGGCCAGGTGACCCACTGGTCGAGATTGAGGCCGCGCTTCATCGAGAAGGTCGCCGCTGCGGCGGGCAACGCCAATGGGCCAAGCGCAAGCAGCGCCGCCATCAAGGTCTTGATCATCGTGCCCAACAATGCCATCCCGTTCCCGCGCGAAAACAGTGCGTATCGCCCAAAAGTGCGCAGCGGTTTTTGGGACAACGACACGCACAGAAAAATGCCTAAAGTCCGAGGGCTTTAGGTGCCTGTTCGGGCCTGAAAAGGAAAGCGCGATGGACGATCATGGTGAATCGGCGGCGCTCGGCGCCGGGCTTTCCGGCGCGCTGACGGACTTCGGCCACCGGCTGATGGCGAGGGTCTATTATGCCGACACGGATTTCTCCGGCGTCGTCTACCATGCGCGCTATCTCGAATTCCTCGAACGCGGGCGCTCCGACTATCTGAGACTGACCGGCGTCCACCACACCGAACTCCTGGACGGCAAGCATGGCGAGCGCATCGTCTGGGTGGTGCGGCGCATGGAGATCGACTTCCGTTCGCCGGCGCGTATGGACGATATCCTCACCATCGACACGCGCACCGACGATATTTCCGGCGCCCGCATCTTCATGGGCCAGCAATTGAAGCGTGGCGGCGATGTGCTGGTCGAGGCCAAGGTCGAAGCGGCGATCGTCGGCGAAAGCGGCCGGCCAAAGCGTTTCCCAAAGGAATGGATCGCGGCTTTCATGCCGAAGGCAAAAGCCTGAAGCTTCCACGCGAGGCCCATCTTGAAGGCTTCAACCGGACGGCTCCGGTTGCCGGCGGCCCAGCCATGCGCGGCAATGCGCCGCGCCTGATCCCCTAACCCATCCTTAACCATAACGGTTCATGAAGGAATTGGCGAAGATTGGCGCAATCCGTGCGCCTTCCTTTCACCAATATTTGCCTCGAAAAGGCCGCGAAACGGTGCATTCGGGGCTATCCGCAAGCTTCTAGCTTCGCGCGATCGGACCAAAGGAATGCCCATGGGCCAGCCGCCAGCGATGCCCGGAAAATCTTAAGGACGTAAGTCATGGAAAATATCGCACTCGCCGAACCGGGCGCGCATCTGTCGCTCTGGGCCCTATTCATGCAGGCCGGCTGGGTGGTCAAGCTGGTCATGATCGGCCTGCTCTGCGCCTCGATCTGGACCTGGGCGATCATCATCGACAAGCTCGTCGCCTATAGCCGCATGCGGCTGGCGCTCAACCGCTTCGAGCAGGTGTTCTGGTCGGGCCAGTCGCTGGAGGATCTCTACCGCACGCTGGCCGATCGCAAGACCACGGGGATGGGCGCGATCTTTGTCGCTGCCATGCGCGAATGGAAGAAGAGTTTCGAAAAGGGCGCGAAATCGGCGCTGGCGCTGCAGACCCGCATCGACAAGGCGATGGACCTGGCGCTGACGCGCGAGATGGAGAAGCTGGAGGGTCGGCTCGGCTTCCTCGCCACCACCGGCTCGGCCGCACCCTTCATCGGGCTGTTCGGCACCGTCATCGGCATCATGACGTCGTTCCAGGCGATCGCCGCCTCGAAGAACACCAGCCTTTCGGTGGTGGCACCCGGTATCGCCGAGGCGCTGCTCGCCACCGCGATCGGCCTGCTCGCGGCCATTCCCGCGGTCATCGCCTACAACAAGCTGTCATCGGACGCGAACAAGATCGGCATGCGCATGGAAGGCTTCGCGGACGAGTTCTCCGCCATACTCTCGCGCCAAATCGATGAAAAAGTAGCGCAGAAGGGCTGAGGATCGATCATGGGGATGTCTGCTGCAGGCGCAAGTGGCTCGGGGCGAGGCGGACGCGGCCATAGGCGGCGCGGCCGTCACCATGCCCTGATGTCCGAGATCAACGTCACGCCGATGGTCGATGTGATGCTGGTGCTGTTGATCATCTTCATGGTCGCGGCGCCGCTGCTCACCGTCGGGGTTCCGATCGACCTGCCGGACACGCAGGCCAAGGCGATGAATGTCGACACGCAGCCGATCACCGTCTCGATTGACTCGACGGGCAAGATTTTCCTGCAGGAGACCGAGATCCCGATCGAGGAGCTGGTAGCCAAGCTGCAGGCGATCTCGAAGACCGGTTACGACGAACGCATCTTCATCCGCGGCGACAAGTCGACCGACTACGGCACGGCAATGAAGGTGATGGCCCGCATTTCGGCGGCCGGCTACAAGAATATCGGCCTGGTCTCGCTGCAGGAACAGGATCAGTAGACGCCAAATGCGGACCGGCCTCACCTCATCGGTGATCTTGCATACGGTGGCGCTGGCCTTCGGGCTGTTCACGCTGTCGTCGCCACCTGCAATGCCCGCGGCCGACGTGGAGTCGGTGGCGGTCGACATCGTGCCTATGGAAGCCGTGCCGCAGACGCTGCAAGGTGACAAGAAGTCGGTGATGCATGAAAAACCGGCGCCGCTGCCGACCAAGCGGCCGGACGTCGTGCCCAACGCACAGAAGGTCGGCGAGAACACCGTCGATACCGACAAGCCGGTGACGGACGAAGCCAAGCCGAAGCCGGTCGAGAAGACGGCGGCGCCGCCGCCCGCGCCGACGCCGACCGAGAAGCCGGCGGTCGAGGACGTGCCGAAGCCGCAGGAAAAGCCGAAGCCGACCCCGGCGACGGAAGTCGCGCCGACTCCGACGCCGAAGGAAGAGGTCAAGCCCGAGCCGGTCAAGCAGACGGAGCCCAAGCCGGCGCCGGCCAAGCAGCAGACACCGACGCCGCCGAAGGACACGACCGCCGCTATCTCGAAGGACGAGGTGAAGCCTGACGCCGTCGCCGAGGCGATCGCCCAGCAGCAACCCACCGACGAGGCCAAGCTTCCGGACTCCGCGCCTGCGCCGGAAGCGCGGCCGAAGCCGCAGCCGGCCCAGGCCGAAAGCGCCAAGGCGCCGGACCGCAAGGACGCCGACAAGCCGGTGAAGGAAGCGTCTTCCAAGCCGAAGTCGGACGACAAGCAGTTCAATGCCGATGAGATTTCCGCCCTGCTGGACAAGCAGAAGCCGTCCGGCGGCGGCGCGAAGCGCTCGACGCAGCAGGCTTCGCTCGGCGGCGAAAAGGACCAGGGCCAGAAGCTGTCGAAGTCGGAGGAAGGGGCCCTGCGCGATCAGCTTGCGGGTTGCTGGACCTTCCCGGCGGGCATGGAAGCCTCGGACGATCTCATCGCCGTGATCTCGTTCAACCTCGACGCCTCCGGCAAGCTGGACGGCCGGCCTGTCGTCGAGAAATCGAGCGGAAACCGCCAGGTCGACGAAAGCGCGGTGCGCGCTATCCAGAAATGCAACATGGCCGGCCTGCAGGTTCCTCCCGGAAAACAGGACATCTGGGCGCAGATCAAGGTCACTTTCGATCCGAGGGAAATGCTTGGCCTCTGAGGCCTGCCCTCCGCACAATCAGCGAAGAGAAGCGAGAAGATATGAAATTCACCCTCAAGCCGCTCCTGATGGTCGCGACAATTGCACTGGGTTCTATCGTTGGCGCGGCCGCGCCGGCATGGGCTCTCGTCGAGATCAACGTCAACAAGGGCAATGTCGAACCGCTACCGATCGCCATCACGGATTTTCAGTCGAATGATGCGCTGGGCGCGCAGATCACCGAGATCGTCACCGCCGACCTGAAGCGCTCCGGCCTGTTCGCGCCGATCGACAAGAGCGCTTTCATCGAAAAGATTTCCGGCCCGGACGCCACGCCGCGCTTCGACGACTGGAAGGTGATCAACGCGCAGGCGCTGGTCACCGGCAGCGTCGGCAAGGAAGCCGACGGCCGCATCCGCGCCCAGTACCGGTTGTGGGATACGTTTGCGGGCCAGCAGATGGCGGGCGAGCAGTTCTTCGCCAACGACGCCAACACCAGGCGCGTCGCCCATATCATCGCCGACGCCATCTATGAGCGGATCACCGGCGAAAAAGGCTATTTCGACACGCGCGTCGTCTTCGTCGACGAGTCCGGCGCCAAGAACGCCCGCAAGAAGCGTCTCGCCATCATGGACCAGGACGGCGCCAACATACGCTATCTGTCGGACGGTCGCGCGATCGTTCTGACGCCGCGTTTTTCGCCGAACCGGCAGGAAATCACCTACATGTCCTATGAAAGCGGACAGCCGAAGGTCTATTTGCTGCAGATCGAGACCGGACAGCGCGAGCTAGTGGGCAACTTCCCCGGCATGACCTTCGCACCGCGCTTCTCGCCCGACGGCCAGAAGGTGATCATGAGCCTGCTGCGCGACGACGGCAACTCCAACATCTTCGCCATGGATCTGAGGAGCCGCTCGACGACGCGGCTCACCGATTCGACCGCGATCGACACTTCTCCCTCCTATTCGCCGGACGGCTCGCAGATCGTCTTCACCTCCGACCGCGGCGGCGGCAGCGGCCGTTCGCAGATCTATGTCATGGGCGCGGACGGCTCAAATCCGCACCGCATCTCCTTCGGCGACGGCGTCTATTCGACGCCCGTCTGGTCGCCGCGCGGCGACCTCATCGCTTTCACCAAGCAGAGCGGCGGCGAGTTCCAGATCGGCGTCATGAAGACCGACGGCTCGGGCGAGCGCATCCTGTCCTCCGGCTTCCAGCAGGAGGGTCCGACCTGGGCGCCGAACGGCCGCGTGCTGATGTTCTTCCGCGACTCCGCCGGTGGCCCCAAGCTGGTCTCGGTCGATCTCACCGGCCGCAACGAGCAGCAGATTCCGACGGCGAACTATGCTTCGGACCCGGCTTGGTCGCCGTTGCTTGAGTGAGGGGGGCGGGGAACTGAGGAATTGAAGAATTGAAGAATTGAAGAAAGCGGGCGGCTCAAAATCCTGCTTTCCCCCTTGGTCGCGTTTTGGCCGCATTTCTGCCTAGGGTCCGCGCCCAGTCTTGCCCTTGGTAAATGCGTGGGACGAGAAGAGCCGCGGGGGCAGCTCGAAACCAAAAATTAACCGTGTTTCTTGAATGCCGGTTAACCCAAACGTGGTTACTGGGTGATCAACGAAATCACTCATATGCGAAGGAGAGGCGGCATGGGCCGTATCGCAGCACTTACCAGAAACCCAGCGATGATCGCTCTCGTGATGGCGCTCGCCATTACCGGTTGCGCCTCGAAGAAGACCCCGAACAGCGCGGCCGATCTCGGCCTCAACGGTGCCGGCGCCGCCACGCCCGGTTCGGCGCAGGACTTCACCGTCAACATCGGCGACCGCATCTTCTTCGATACCGATTCCTCGTCGATCCGCGCCGATGCGCAGACCACGCTGGCCCGCCAGGCGCAGTGGCTGAATCAATACCGCCAGTATGCGATCGTCATCGAAGGCCATGCCGACGAGCGCGGCACGCGTGAGTACAATCTGGCACTGGGCGCCCGCCGCGCCGCCGCCACCCGCGACTTCCTTGTCTCCAAGGGCGTCTCCGCCGGCCGCCTGAAGACGATTTCTTACGGCAAGGAGCGTCCGGTCGCGGTCTGCGACGACATCTCCTGCTGGTCGCAGAACCGCCGCGCCGTCACCACGCTTTCCGGCGCCGGCTCCTGACGCATGATACCGAAGATCGGGGTCGATTTTCGGTAACGGCGCTCGGCGTCCCAGGCGACAAAAATACAACATCCCAAAAATGAAAGGCGGCCTCAGGGCCGCCTTTTTCCTTTGCAACAAACCGAAACAAAATTTGGCCGAAGTCTCGCGTCCTGCTATGAGCGCGAGGGCGCTTCCTCCCTTGTTTGATTTGGAAAGGCGCATCAGGCCAACACCCACCGCGAGAGACAGAATGCACTTCAGAACGGTCCTGAGCGGCACGCTTGCGCTGCTGCTCGTATCAAGCCTCCCAAGCCTTGCCGCGCCGGCCGATAGTGCCGGGCCGGCCGCCGACAGCGGGTTCACCTTCCATCTGCCCACGCTCGGCATCTTCGGCGACAAGAAGAAGCCGGAACAGGCGCAGGTCGCACAACAGGAGGGCGGCGCCGGCGTGACTGGTCTGGAAGACCAGCTGCGCCAGCTGAACGGCAAGATCGAGGAGATGAATTTCCAGATCCTGCAGATGCAGGAACAGATCCGCAAGCAGCAGGAAGACAATGAGTTCCGTTTCCAGCAGCTGGAGGGCCAAGGAGGCGCCAAGCCGGCCGGGCAGAAGAAATCGGAAGCCGCGCCCCAGGACAACAATAACGGCAACACCAATCTCGGCGATGCCGGCACCGGTCAATCCGGCACCGGCGACGCCGGAGCCGACAATAGCGTCGCCCAGGCCCCGGCGACGCAGCCGCCGGCTGGCACCGGTGCGCAAAACGGCGGCAAAAGCGTTGGCGACGTCATCGTGGAATCGCAGACCGGCGATCCCGGCAAGCTGATCACCGGCGCGCCGCCGAAGAATTTCGGCACCATCACCGTCGACAAAAACGGCAACGTGGTCAATGCCGAGACCGGCCCGCAGGCCAGCGCGCCGGCGGAAGCTCCCGCGGCCACGGCAAACGCTCCTTCCGCCGAAACGCCGGCCAAGAAGAGCAAGTCCGGCGGCACCGAAGTGGCGGCACTGCCGTCGACCAACAATCCCGACGAGCTCTATCGCAATTCCTACCAATTCATCCTGTCGGGCGATTATCCGACCGCCGAGCAGGGTTTTCGCGACCATATTTCCCGCTTCCCCAAGGACGCCAAGGCGGCTGATGCGCATTACTGGCTAGGCGAGTCGCTGCTCGGGCAGCAGAAATACCGTGACGCGGCCGAAGTCTTCCTCGCCGCCAGCAAGGACTATCCGAAGGCCAAGAAGGCGCCCGACATGCTGCTCAAGCTCGGCGTTTCGCTGGTCGGCCTGAAGCAGAACGACGTCGCCTGCGCCACCTTCAGTGAAATCGGCAAGCGCTATCCCGATGTTTCCGGCGCCCTCAAGGAACGCATCAAGCAGGAAAGGGCCCTGGCGTCGTGCTGACGCCCGACAGCAAACCTGACCTTTTGGACTGCCTTTTCTCCGACCTGGATCTTTCGACCGGCGCCATTGCTGCCGTGTCCGGCGGCAGCGACTCGACCGCCCTTCTCCTTCTCCTCAAAGATCACCTCGACCGGACGGCATCGGCCGCCAGGCTGCTCGCGGTGACCATCGATCATGGCCTGAGGCCGGACTCGGCCACTGAGGCGCGGCTCGTTCAACGCTTCTGCGCCGAGCGCGGCATCGCGCATCGCATTCTTGCCTGGCGCGGCGACAAGCCCGCGACCGGTCTGGCGGCCGCCGCGCGCGAGGCGCGCTACCGGCTGCTTGCCGAAGCTGCCGGCGCCGAAGGCATCAAGCTGATCCTGACCGGCCACACCGCCGACGACCAGGCCGAGACGGTGCTGATGCGGCAGGCGCGCGACGATGAGGGCCGGGGCCTCGCCGGCATGGCGCCCGCCACGCTGTTCGACTGGCGGACATGGATCGTCCGGCCGCTGCTTGGCACAAGGCGCGCGGCACTGCGCGAGATGCTGCGGGCTCGCGACATCGGCTGGATCGAGGATCCGACCAATGCCGATGCCCGCTTCGAGCGGCCGCGCGTGCGGGCGAAGCTCGCTCAGGGCGACGGCGAACAGCGTGTCGCGCAGGCGCTGGCACGGGCGGGCCAGGCGGCTCTCGAGCGCCGGGAAATCGGCCGCCGCGCCGCCACGCTCATCGACGCCTTTGCCGGCAGGCCGGTTCCGGGCCTCATCCGCCTCGATCGCAAGTTTGCCGGACATGAGGATGGCCAAGCCGCCATCCATGCGCTGCGCATCCTGTTGGCCACCATCGGCGGCGTCTCGTTTCTCGCCGACGAGACGCGCTGCGCTGCGCTGCTTTCGCGCCTGCGGTCCGCTCCGTTTCGCGCCACATTGTCGCGGACGGTTATCGATGCGCGACGAACCGGCATTTTCCTTCGCCGCGAGAACCGCGACCTGCCTGCCGCCGCGCCACCGCAGCACAACCGGCTCTGGGACAATCGGCGGCGCATCACTTTGAAAGACGGGCCTGGCGATTTGGTGATCGCGCCGCTGGGGGCGGCCGCCGCCGGGAAAGCGCCCTTGAGCGAGGATATCCCGCCGAGCCTTTCGCGCGCCGCGCTTGCCGCGGAGCCCGCGCTGTGGTCCGCCGGCGAATGCCTTGGTTTTGCGGGCGGCAATGCCGGCTCGCGATCGGTCTCGATCGCTCCGGCGGTGGCTCCTTTCGCGCGCTTCCTGCCGTCCTTCGACATCGAGCCCGCCGCCGCCGTGGCGGCCCTGGTTGGTGCGCCGCCGTTGCCGGCACCGCCATTCCGCCGCCATGATGGTGGTTGAGGGTGGGCGAAAGCTTAACCGATACGTGCTGTTCTGCTTGGCAAGGGGGGGCGCTCTCCCTATGTTAGGCCCAAGCTAATCCATCATCGCGGGTCCGCGCGCGGACGCCAACGGGACAATAGATGAATCCGAATTATCGCAACCTCGCGCTCTGGGCGATCATAGCGGTCCTGCTCATAGCCCTGTTCAATCTTTTCCAGACGCCGCAGACGCGCGGCGCCACCACGGATATCGCCTATTCGCAGTTCCTGCAGGACGTCGCGTCGGGCCGGGTCAAAAGCGTGACCATCGCCGGCGCCCGCATCTTCGGCAACTACACGGACAACGCCAACGGCTTTCAGACCTATTCGCCCGGCGACCCGTCGCTGGTCTCCAGGCTGCAGGACAAGAACGTCACCATCACCGCCAAGCCCGAGACCGACGGCTCCAATTCGCTGTTCGGCTATCTGATCTCGTGGTTGCCGATGATCCTGATCCTCGGCGTGTGGATATTCTTCATGCGCCAGATGCAATCGGGCTCCGGCCGCGCCATGGGCTTCGGCAAGTCGAAGGCCAAGCTTTTGACCGAGGCGCATGGCCGCGTCACCTTCCAGGACGTCGCCGGCGTCGACGAGGCCAAGGAGGATCTCGAAGAGATCGTCGAGTTCCTGCGCGATCCGCAGAAGTTCCAGCGCCTCGGCGGCAAGATCCCGCGCGGCGTGCTCCTGGTCGGCCCGCCCGGCACCGGCAAGACGCTGCTCGCCCGCTCGGTCGCCGGTGAAGCCAACGTGCCGTTCTTCACCATTTCCGGCTCGGATTTCGTCGAGATGTTCGTCGGCGTAGGCGCAAGCCGCGTGCGCGACATGTTCGACCAGGCCAAGAAGAACGCGCCCTGCATCATCTTCATCGACGAAATCGATGCGGTCGGCCGCCATCGCGGCGCCGGGCTCGGCGGCGGCAATGACGAACGCGAGCAGACGCTGAACCAGCTGCTGGTCGAGATGGACGGTTTCGAGTCCAACGAGAGCATCATCCTCATCGCCGCCACCAACCGGCCCGACGTGCTCGACCCGGCGCTGCTGAGGCCCGGCCGTTTCGACCGCCAGGTCGTGGTGCCGAACCCCGATATCGTCGGCCGCGAGAAGATCCTCAAGGTGCATGTGCGCAACGTGCCGCTGGCGCCCAATGTCGACCTCAAGGTGGTTGCGCGCGGCACCCCGGGCTTTTCCGGCGCCGATCTGATGAACCTCGTCAACGAATCCGCGCTGATGGCGGCGCGCCGCAACAAGCGGCTCGTCACCATGGCCGAGTTCGAGGACGCCAAGGACAAGATCATGATGGGCGCCGAGCGCCGCTCGTCGGCGATGACGCAGGCCGAGAAGGAGCTGACCGCCTATCACGAGGCCGGGCACGCGATCCTGGCGCTCAACGTGCCGTCGGCCGATCCGCTGCACAAGGCAACCATCATCCCGCGCGGCCGCGCGCTCGGCATGGTCATGCAGTTGCCGGAAGGCGACCGGTATTCGATGAGCTACAAGTACATGATCTCGCGGCTTGCGATCATGATGGGCGGCCGCGTCGCCGAAGAGTTCAAGTTCGGCAAGGAGAACATCACGTCGGGCGCCTCCTCCGATATCGAGCAGGCGACCAAGCTGGCGCGCGCCATGGTCACGCGCTGGGGCTTCTCCGACAAGCTCGGCCACGTCGCCTATGGCGACAACCAGGAAGAGGTCTTCCTCGGCCATTCGGTGGCGCGCACCCAGAACATCTCGGAAGAGACGGCGCAGATCATCGACGCGGAGGTGCGGCGCCTGATCGACGACGCCTATTCGACCGCCAAGACCATCCTGACCAAGAAGAAGAAGGAATGGATCGCCCTCGCCGAAGGACTGCTCGAATACGAGACGCTGTCCGGCGACGAGATCAAGCAGCTGATCGCGGGCAACAAGCCCGCCCGCGACCTCGGCGACGACACCCCGCCCAGCCGCGGCTCGGCCGTGCCGAAGGCCGGCACCGGCGGCCGCCGCAAGAAGGGCCCCGAGCCCGAAGGCGGCATGGAGCCGCAGCCCTCAAGCTGAGGTGGTGCGCGAAAGACTGATCGAGAAACGCCGCGGCTTGCTCCGCGGCGTTTTTGTTTGCATTGGAGACAAGGCGAGGCTTCCCTCGTCCTGGCGCGTAGATATCGCCCAACAGCAGATCCCAGATACTCCCGAGGATGATGGCTCAACGTCTGCGGGAAAAACGGTGAGCCGCTTTATGCGCCATATTTGATTTTTATGATTCAGCTTTCAGCCGCGCATTGCAGAGGCTGTAGTAACCGCCGCCTTTCTGGATCCAGCGAAGGCCGTTCAACGTACCCGCTTCCTTGTTGTTGTGGTAACCCTGCAGGCAGGTCTTCATCCGGGCCTTAGCGGGCTTTTCGGTCTTGAACTCGGCGGCGAGGGTGGTTGGGAATGTCACGCCCGCCGGCGCTACCGTGGGGACGACCGCCGCGCTGGTTTCCGTTTTCTGCTGCTCCGCGGATGTGACCGGATCCGGGCTGACGCTCTCCGCGGCGGACGTCGCGCATTTCTCCTTGCGGAAAGCGGCCCACTCCATGCCGTTCAGAGTGCCGCCTTCCTTGGCCGCCCGATAGGTCTCGCTGCATTCCTTCATCGTCAGCGCGCTCGCAGGTGAGGCGTTCCAAGCGACCAATGCCGTCACAGCCAACGCCGCCAATTTCAAACTGAACATTGAGACCCTCCTGATTGATGATAAGTTTGACATCTTTTTGTATACTGTTTGTTCCCTATATGTTCAACCGGAATCTTTGCGAGCTGCCGACAAAACCTGGCGATGGGCAGTGTGGGCAAATTGACGATGCCGACAGTCCCGCCATATGCAGATGCGAGCAAGGCCGCGAGCGTCTTCGCCTGCAACAAAAGGCCCGCGCATCTTGCGACGCGCGGGCCTTTTCCCTTCGAATAATTAGGCGATCAGCTCTTCAGCTTGGCGTTGCAGAGGCTGTAGAAGCCGCCGCCTTTCTGGATCCACTTCAGGCCGTTCAGCGTGTTGGCATCCTTGTTGGCATAGTACTGCTCGAGGCAGGTATGCATGCGGCCCTTGGCCGGGGTCTCGTTGGCGAATTTCGGCGAGATGGCGGCCGGGAAAGTGACGCCCTTCGGAGCGGTCACAGTCGGCTTGGCCGGTTCCTTCGTGAAAGTCGCCTCAGTCGGCGCAGGCACGGTGTCGTCATCGTCGGCACCTGCGCCGCATTCGGCCTTGCGGAAGTCGTTCCACTTCATGCCGTTCAGCTTGTTGGCGGTCTTCGCAGCCTGGTACTTGGTGCTGCATTCGGCCATGGTCAGGCCCTTGCCGCCATCGGCAGCGGCGGTCGAGGTCTTGGTCGTCGTGGCGGTTTTGGTGGCGGGGGCGGTGGCAGCCGCAGCGGTTGCGCCAGGGCCGCACTCGGCCTTGCGGAAGTCGTTCCACTTCATGCCGTTGAGCGTGCCGGCGGATTTTGCAGCCTGGTATTTGGTGCTGCACTCCTTGGAGCTCAGGCCCTTGGCCGCGTCGGCAGCGGCGGCCGCCTTCGTCTTCTTGGCGGGCTTGGTGTCGGCGGCCTTCGTATCGGTCGCGGCCTTGGTGTCGGTCGCGGCCTTGGTGTCGGTCGCGGTGGCGTCGCTGCCGCACTGGGCCTTGCGGAACTGGTTCCAGGTCTGGCCGGCGAGCGTTCCCGCATCCTTGGCCGCGTTATACTTGGTGCTGCACTCGGCCATGGTCAGCGCGTTGGCCGGCGCCGCCAGGAACAAGGTTGCGACGGCGATACCCGTCAAAGCTGCAAGTCTATGAATAAGCATGGCGTTTTCTCCCTTGCTGCCGCCAATAAGTGTCCCTATGCCAAATCAATAGCTCTCAATGTCCGGTTGCGCCAGATGCTTCCGGCACAGGCGCTCTCACAAAGTGTGTTATTCGCGATAAGGTGATGAATTGCCTGCCGGTTTGCCGCCAGCCAGGCTTTGCCGGGAACAGGGCGCCGACAAGCCTCGCACCGGCAGGTATAGCGCCGCCACGTCAAAGGTGGTGACAGGCTGTCGAATCGCTTGCATCGCCCGCTACAATGTTTTTCTAAGAATTGGTAATATACAATCACGAAATTTGATGATCGGATGCGGCCCAATCTGTGGCAAAACGGGCGGCTGAAAAACCGACGGGGACTTGAGACACATGGCAGGTCAGTATTTCGGCACCGACGGTATCCGCGGACGCGCCAACAAATTTCCGATGACGGCCGAGGTCGCCATGCGCGTCGGCATGGCCGCCGGGCTCTCCTTCCAGCGCGGCAATCATCGACACCGTGTCGTGCTCGGCAAGGACACGCGGCTTTCCGGCTACATGATCGAGAACGCCATGGTGGCGGGCCTGTGCGCCGCCGGGATGGACGTGTTCCTGCTCGGCCCAATACCGACGCCCGCCGTCGCCATGCTGGTGCGCTCGCTGCGCGCCGACATCGGCGTGATGATCTCGGCCTCGCACAATCCTTACTACGACAACGGCATCAAGCTGTTCGGTCCCGACGGCTACAAGCTTTCCGACGAGATCGAGGAACGCATCGAAGGCATGCTCGACAAGGATATCGAGCTGGCGCTCGCCGATTCCGACGGGCTCGGCCGCGCCAAGCGCGTCGACGGCGTGCATGACCGCTATATCGAATTCGCCAAGCGCACGCTGCCGCGCTCAATGTCGCTTTCTGGGCTGAGGATCGTCGTCGACTGCGCCAACGGCGCGTCCTACAAGGTGGCGCCCGAGGCGCTGTGGGAGCTCGGCGCCGAGGTGGTGGCGATCAATGTCGAGCCGAACGGCTTCAACATCAACAAGGAGTGCGGCTCGACCCATCCGGCCGGCCTGCAGAAGAAGGTGCACGAGGTGCGCGCCGATATCGGCATCGCGCTCGACGGCGATGCCGACCGGGTGGTGATCGTCGACGAGAACGGCACCATCGTCGACGGCGACCAGATCATGGCCTTGATCGCCGAGTCCTGGCACCAGAGCGGGCGGTTGGCCGGCGGCGGCGTCGTCTCCACCGTAATGTCCAATCTCGGGCTGGAACGCTTTCTTGGCGACATGAAGCTGCAGCTGCACCGCACCAAGGTCGGCGACCGCTATGTGGTCGAGCACATGCGCGCGCATGGCTTGAATGTCGGCGGCGAGCAGTCCGGCCATATCGTGCTGTCCGATTTCTCGACCACCGGCGACGGCCTGGTCTCGGCGCTGCAGGTGCTGGCCTGCATCAAGCGGCAGAACCGGCCGGTCAGCGAATTGTCGAAGAAGTTTGAGCCGGTGCCGCAGCTTCTGAAGAATGTCCGCATCTCCGGCGGCAAGCCGCTGGAGGAAGCTCCGGTCAAGGCGGCCATCGAGGATGCGCGCAACCGGCTTGGCAAAGCCGGCCGCCTGGTGATCCGTCCCTCCGGCACCGAGCCGCTCATCCGGGTCATGGCCGAGGGCGATGATCCGCAGCTGGTCGAAGCGGTCGTCAACGATATCGTCGGCATCCTGCAGGACACCCGCAGCGCCGCCTGAACGCCGTCCCGCAGTTCCTCTAAATCCGCAAGCCCGCCGCCAGGCGGGCTTTTGGTCGCCGGGCGGGCCGATCGGACAACGACCTACCCTCTAAAATTGTATAGATTCGTGGTTAATCGGTACGGTTAAACGGCTTTTAACCTTTGCAATTCATTATCCAAACCCGAGGTCAATCATCTTCGGGCGGGAGTCGTCCCGAGGCTTCTTAGGGGTGACAGAATGTTCAAGACAGCAAGAATGGCATTGCTTGCCGCGCTGTTCGCGGGGATAGCCGGGCCGGCTCTCGCCGCCGATCTCGCGGAACCGCTTCCCGTCGAGCCGGCACCGCCGCCCATCGCCGAAGTGCAACCCGTCGATGTAGGCGGTTGGTACATCCGCGGCGACATCGACTATCACTGGTCGCGCTTCGGCGGCGGCGATTACATCACTTATGGTGCCGCACCTCAGACCCAAGGCAGCTTCGCCAGCGGTTCTCTCAAGGGTGCGTTATCTGCCGGCGCCGGCGTCGGCTACCAGGTGAACCAGTATTTCCGCACCGATCTCACGGCCGACTGGATGGGCAAATCGAACTTCCGCGGCTCAACCGACGGCTTCTGCGCCGGCGGGGTGCCTTGTACTTCTGTCGACACTTCCTCCTACTCGGCCCTGCTGCTGTTGGCCAATGCCTATATCGACATCGGCACATGGCATGGGGTTACACCTTACGTCGGCGCCGGCATCGGCGGCGCCTGGGTCAAGTGGGACACGCTTCACAACAGCGATCTCGACGGAGACTTCTTTCATCGCGGCGGCAAGGGCTGGCGCTTCGCCTATGCCCTTATGGCCGGCGCCTCCTACTGTCTGACCGATCGCGTCAAGCTGGACGTCGGCTACCGCTACAGCCACATCAATGGCGGCAAGATGTTCGAATACGCTTCGGACAGCAATGTCGGCCCTGGCTACGACCGTGGCATCAACGTGCATGAGGTACGCGGCGGTCTCCGCTACCAGTTCGGCGGCCAGTCCGATTGCGCCCCGCCGCCGGAGCCCTACGTGCCGGAACCGGAACCGATCTACACCAAGTAATCGCCTTCATTATCCCGAAATTCGTCAGCCGCCCGGCGCCAGCCGGGCGGCTTTCGCTTTCGCGTCATCCGTAAAATCCCATCGAAATCAATTCGGTAACCGGCCGTTATCCTTAACCGCCACTTAACCACTATGGTTAACAATGGCTCCTTGAAACGGCGCTCGCGTTCGCGGCTGGCGCCAATTTCAGGAGCCGGGGACCATGATATCAAGATCGCGTATCGCGTCAGCGCTTGCCGCAATCATCCTGTTGCCGATGACGCCGGCGCTTGCGGCCGATTACGATCCGCCGATCTATGTCGATCAGGCGCCGGACTATCAGCCGGTCGAGATCGGCTCGGGCTGGTACCTGCGCGGCGATGTCTCGTATCTGGCGAACAAGAGCTTCAAGAACGGGGATTTCACCTTCCCGTCGACGATCGCCAGCGAAAGTTTTAGCGAGAGCGAGGACGCGTATTTCGCGAGCATCGGCTTCGGATATCATTTCAACGATTACCTTCGCGCCGACATCAACCTCGGCTACCTGCCCGGCAACAAAGCCAGCTTCAGCTATGACGACACAGCAACCGTGGTGGCACCGGCAACGGCGACCGTGGGAGATGGAAACCTCAAGAACTATGCCTTCTCAGGCATATTGAACGGCTATGTCGATCTTGGCACATATGTCGGCATCACGCCCTATATCGGCGCGGGTATTGGTATCGTTCAAAGCAAATACAGTCTTTCGGCGGATTATTTCACCGACAACGGGGATGCAAGCGACGACTTCTCTCGGCGCAGCAGCAAAACAAAATATTCCTTGGCCTACACATTGAACGCCGGCCTTGCCTACCAGGTCTCGAAGAATGTTCTGATCGACCTTGGCTATCAGTATTTCTCCGCGCCCGAGGCCGAATATGTCACGGCCGCAAGCCTGAATTCCTTCCCTGTCCACAAGGGCATCAGCAATCATCAGATCAAGCTTGGGCTGCGTTACGATCTCTGGTGAGCCACGCAGGCTGAGAGGTTTCGACGGCGGGTCCTAAGGGCCCGCCGTTCTCCTTTCGGATCGAGCGCGAGTTGGAGCGAATATCCCGTCCGCGACAAAAACTTTGCTCTTGACGCCGAAGCTCTGAGCGCATATCGCCGTCCGTGGGCCACCCCTCCCCAACGAGGGGCCACTATCTGGAAGGATAGACCACGATGACGACGCTTACCAAGCCCGGACTCCGTCCGGCAAACCCCAATTTCTCTTCAGGTCCCTGCGCAAAACGCCCCGGCTGGTCGGTCGAGGCGCTGAAAGCCGCCGCGCTCGGGCGCTCGCACCGCGCCAAGATCGGCAAGGCGAAGCTCGAGCAGGCTATCGAGCTAACGCGCGAAATCCTCAAGGTTCCCACAGATTATCGCATCGGCATCGTGCCGGCGTCGGACACGGGCGCGGTCGAGATGGCGCTCTGGTCGCTGCTAGGCGAGCGCGGCGTCGACATGGTCGCCTGGGAGAGCTTCGGCTCCGGCTGGGTGACGGATGTCGTCAAGCAGCTCAAGCTCGCCGACACGCGCAAGTTCGAGGCCGGCTACGGCGAACTGCCCGACCTGACGCAGGTCGATTTCGACCGCGACGTCGTCTTCACCTGGAACGGCACGACCTCGGGCGTGCGCGTGCCGAACGGCGATTTCATTCCCGCGAGCCGCAAGGGCCTGACCATTTGCGACGCGACATCGGCCGCCTTCGCGCAAAGGCTCGATTTCGAGAAGCTCGATGTCGTCACCTTCTCCTGGCAGAAGGTGCTGGGCGGCGAGGGCGCGCATGGCATGCTGATCCTGTCGCCCCGCGCCGTCGAGCGGCTGGAGACCTACAAGCCGGCCTGGCCGCTGCCGAAAATCTTCCGCCTGACCTCGGGCGGCAAGCTGATCGAGGGCATCTTCAAGGGCGAGACCATCAACACGCCGTCGATGCTGTGCGTGGAGGATTATCTCGATGCGCTCCGCTGGGCGAAGTCGATCGGCGGCCTGGAAGCGTTGATCGCCCGCGCGGACGCGAATGCCGCGGTGCTCGACCGGTTCGCTGAGAAGTCGACGTGGCTCGGCCACCTCGCCGTCGATCCGGCGACGCGCTCGAACACATCAGTGTGCCTCTCCTTCACCGACGCGCAAGTGGCGGCGCTCGACGCCGATAGCCAGGCGGCTTTCGCCAAGGGGATCGTGTCCGCGCTCGACAAGGAAGGCGTCGCCTACGACATCGGCTCCTACCGCGATGCCCCGCCCGGCCTGCGCATCTGGTGCGGCGCCACCGTCGAGACCGCCGATCTCGAAGCGTTGCTGCCCTGGCTCGACTGGGCCTTCGCCACGCAGAAGGCGTCGCTCAAGGCAGCGGCCTGAGTTTCATGGCGGCCCGCGGGCCGCCATTTCCCGACACATCCATTCCCACGTCAAGGAGGCCGCAATGGCGCCCCGCGTTCTCGTTTCGGATAAACTTTCCACCACCGCCGTGCAGATCTTCAAGGATCGCGGCATCGACGTCGACTATCTGCCCGATCTCGGCAAGGACAAGGAAAAGCTCGCCGAGGTGATCGGCCAGTATGACGGCCTCGCCATCCGCTCGGCGACCAAGGTCACCGAGAAGCTGATCAATGCGGCAACCAGGCTCAAGGTCGTCGGCCGCGCCGGTATCGGCGTCGACAATGTCGATATCCCGGCCGCCAGCCGCAAGGGCATTATCGTGATGAACACGCCCTTCGGCAATTCGATCACCACGGCCGAGCATGCGGTGGCGATGATCTTCGCGCTGGCGCGGCAGATACCGGAAGCCAATGCCTCGACCCATTCCGGCAAGTGGGAAAAGAACCGCTTCATGGGTGTCGAGATCACCAGCAAGACGCTGGGCGTGATCGGCTGCGGCAATATCGGCTCGATCGTCGCCACGCGCGGCGTCGGGCTGAAGATGCATGTGATCGCTTTCGATCCGTTCCTGTCGGACAGCCGCGCCGAGGAGCTCGGCGTCCAGAAAGTCGAGCTCGACGAGCTCTTCGCTCGCGCCGACTTCATCACGCTGCACACGCCGCTGACCGACAAGACGCGCAACATCATCGACGCGGCGGCGATCGCCAAGATGAAGGACGGCGTGCGCATCATCAATTGCGCCCGCGGCGGATTGGTCGTCGAGGCGGACCTGGTCGCGGCGCTGAAGAGCGGCAAGGTGGCCGGGGCCGGCATCGACGTGTTCGAGGTCGAGCCGGCCGAGAACAACCCGCTGTTCGGCATGGAGAATGTCGTGGCGACCCCACATCTCGGCGCCTCGACCACCGAGGCGCAGGAGAATGTCGCGCTGCAGGTTGCAGAGCAGATGAGCGACTACCTGATCAAGGGCGCGGTCTCCAACGCCATCAACATGCCTTCGATCACAGCCGAGGAGGCGCCGCGGCTGAAACCCTTCGTCAAGCTTGCCGAAGTGCTCGGCGCCTTTGTCGGTCAGGTCACCGAGGATCCGATCAAGGAGGTCGAGATACTGTTCGACGGCTCGACCGCGACGATGAACACGCGCGCGCTGGTGAGCGCTGCCCTTGCAGGCCTCATCCGGCCGCAGGTCTCCGACGTCAACATGGTGTCGGCGCCGATCATGGTGAAGGAGCGCGGCATCATCGTCGCCGAGGTCAAGCGCGACAAGTCGGGCGTGTTCGACGGCTATATCAAGCTCACCGTCAAGACCGAGCATATGACGCGCTCGATCGCCGGCACCTGTTTCTCCGACCACAAGCCGCGCTTTATCCAGATCAAGGGCATCAACCTCGATGCCGAGGTCGGCCAGCACATGCTCTATACCACCAATGCCGACGCGCCCGGCATCATCGGCCTGCTCGGCACGGTGTGCGGCGAGAACGGCGTCAACATCGCCAACTTCCAGCTCGGCCGCAACCGACCGGGCGGCGATGCGATAGCGCTGCTCTATCTCGATGCGCCCTTCCCGGAAAGTGTGCTGGAGCAGGTACGCGCGCACAAGTCGATCGACTCGGCGAAGCGGCTGCGCTTCGACGTCGGCGGCGAGTAACGTCCGGACGTGAAAACGCCCCGCTTGCATCAGCAGGCGGGGCATTCATGAGGTGGCTGTCACCCGATGGCCGCTTGCCGGGAAGTTGAGATATTCACCCCGTCTGCAGCGCTGCTCGGCTGCCGCTGTACTCGGCAAGCGCAATGCCGCCGAGGACAAGCGCCAGCGCGAAGGCCTGATACGCCTGAAACTGCTCGCCGACGATCAGCACCGAAAGCAACGTGCCGAAGATCGGCACCAGATTGATGAACAGGCCGGCGCGGTTGGCGCCGATCAATTCGTTGCCCTTGATGTAGAGGACCTGCGAGACGACCGAAGCGCCAAGCGCCGTGTAGAGCGTGAGCGCCCAGCCACGGGCGTCCGGCACGATGACGTGGCCAGACGCGACCTCCCAGACGAAGAAGGGCAGGGAAACCAGCAGCGCGGCAATCGACAGCGCCAGCATGAAACTTTGCCAGCGGATTGCCGGCCTGAGGCGCAGTCCCACCGAATAGAGGCTGTAGCAAAGCACCGCCACAAGCATGATGGCGTCGCCAAAATTGAGCTCGAGCTTCAGCAGCTGGCCGAGGTCGCCATGACTTGCCGTCAGCGTGACGCCGGCGATGGTGAGCACGACGCCGACGATCTGCAGAGGCTGCACGCGCAGCCTGAACAGCACGAAATTGGCAAGAATGATGACGATCGGGATGGCTGCCTGCTCGATCGAGACATTGATGGCGGTCGTGTAGTTGAGCGCGGTGTAGAAGATGACGTTGAAGATGGTGAAGCCGCAAGCGCCGAGCCCGGCAAGCAGCCTCCAGTGCCTGCGCACTTCGGGCCAATCCTCACGCAGCGTCCGCCAGCCAATGGGCAGCAGGATCAGCACCGCCATCACCCAGCGCAGGAACACCAGCGTCATCGGCGAGACATGGCCGACGGCAAGCTTGCCCGCCACCGAATTGCCGCCCCACAAGAGCATGGTCGACAGAAGGAACAGATAGGCGGCTCGGTGCATGGAGGTTCCGGCCCTGCGGGTGCTCGAGGGTTCGGCCCGGCCTAGAGTGGCGGCGGCGGCAAGTAAATGATGCGAAAGCCGGAATTTGTTGTGCCTGGACCAGGTTGACGTCTCGGCGTTGGCGTCATTTTGATCCAAGTCCTTGAGGGGCATGGTCACTTGCGGAAGCCGGTTCCCGCTTTTTGGGTTCGCCGACCTTCGGTTCGGGTCATGCTCCAACGATGGTTTCGGCGGCAAAGAAAGGGTCGCGCCAGCCTCCGCTTGACGCTATAGAGGCCTGTCGTTTCAGGCCGCCCGCGCGGCATTTCAAGGGAAAAGAACATGGCCAATGTGGTGGTCGTCGGCTCGCAATGGGGTGACGAAGGCAAGGGCAAGATCGTCGACTGGCTGTCGGAACGGGCCGATGTGGTCGTGCGCTTCCAGGGCGGCCACAATGCCGGCCACACGCTGGTCGTCGACGGCAAGGTCTACAAGCTGTCGCTGCTGCCCTCCGGCGTGGTCAGACAGGGCAAGCTTTCGATCATCGGCAACGGCGTGGTGTTTGATCCGCATGCCTTCGTCGCCGAAGCCAAGAAGCTCAAGGAGCAGGGCGTGGAGGTCACGCCGGAACGCCTGAAAATAGCCGAAAACACCGCGCTTATCCTGTCCCTGCACCGGGAGCTGGACGGATTGCGCGAAGACGCAGCCTCGAATTCAGGAACCAAGATTGGCACGACACGACGCGGCATCGGCCCCGCCTATGAGGACAAGGTGGGCCGGCGCGCGGTGCGGGTGATGGATTTGGCGGATCTGGAAACGCTGCCCTTGAAGGTCGACAGGCTGCTGACGCATCACAATGCGCTGCGCCGCGGGCTTGGTCATGCGGAAGCGACGCATGAGGCGATCATGCAGGAATTGACCTCGGTGGCCGCCGAGATCCTGCCTTACATGGACCGCGTCTGGAAGGTGCTCGACGACAGGCGCCGCGCCGGCGAACGCATCCTGTTCGAGGGCGCGCAGGGCACGCTGCTCGACATCGACCACGGCACCTATCCCTTCGTCACCTCGTCCAACACCGTGGCCGGGCAGGCCGCAGCCGGTTCGGGCGTAGGCCCCGGCGTCATCGGCTATGTGCTCGGCATCACCAAGGCCTACACGACGCGCGTCGGCGAAGGGCCGTTCCCGACCGAGCAGATGAACGAGGTCGGCGAGTTCCTCGGCACGCGCGGCCACGAGTTCGGTGTCGTCACCGGCCGCAAGCGCCGCTGCGGCTGGTTCGACGCCGTGCTGGTGCGCCAGGCGGTCGCTGTCAACGGCATCAAGGGCATCGCTCTTACCAAGCTCGACGTGCTCGACGGGCTCGACGAGATCAAGGTCTGCACGGGCTATCGCCTCGACGGCGAGACGATCGATTACCTGCCGGCCAGCCAGGGCGCGCAAGCGCGGGTCGAGCCCGTCTACGAGACGCTCGAAGGCTGGAAGGGAACCACGGCCGGCGCCAGAAGCTGGAACGATTTGCCGGCGCAAGCCGTCAAATATGTCCGCCATATCGAGGAGCTGATCGGTGCCCCCGTGGCGTTGCTCTCCACCAGCCCCGAGCGGGACGACACAATACTTGTGACCGACCCATTTCAAGACTAGTTTCACAGCCCTTCCCGGCGCTATGGCTGATTTGCGGTCGGCGGGAAAAGAATGCAGGTCACCTGACGCATGGCAGATTTCGTTAGTGTTCTGAAAAAGCAGCTCGACAAGAAGGTCGACCCTTCGTTCGAGATGCGCAAGCAGATATACGACGGCGCCCGCGCGGTGCTGGCAAAGAAACTGGCCGAGTATTCCCCGCCGCTTGCGCCCGATGTCGTCAGCAAGCAGAAGCGCTCGCTAGAAGACGCCATTTCCAGTGTCGAGCGCGAGTATGTCAAACGCGTTCCGGCCGAGGATCCGCTGGCGGAGCTGGAGCATATTTTCTCCTCCATCGACCGCAACAAGAACCAGCCGAGCCATTCCCGCCAGCCGGCGGCGCCGGAGCCCGCCAAGCCGGATCCGTTCAAGTCCGAGCCGTTCAGGCCGTCGCCCGCGCCCGCCAGGACCGAACCAAGTTGGCAAGGCGGGCCGAAGGCGGAACCCGCGCGGCAAACCTCTGCGAAGGACGAGCCAGCCTGGCAGAACACGGCAAGGACGGAGCCGAACTGGCAGACCGTGCCAAAGGCGGAACCAGCCTGGCAGAAGGCGCCGCCGCCGATGCCTTCGCCGCGCGAAGACGATGTAGGCCTGGCGGGCATGGACGATGCCGATGACGGCAGCGATGTCTTCGCCAATGACGAGCAGCCGGCGGCCGATACCTTCCAGCGCCTGCGGCCACAGCCGCAAAAGCGCAAGCGCAGCTATGGCGGCTTGATCGCCGCCGTCGTCGCGCTCCTGGTGCTGGCCGGCGGCGGCTACGGCATATGGCTGAACAAGAATGCGTTCGGGTCGCTCTTCGGCCTTGGCGGCGGTGGCAGCAAGACGGCCTCGACAGAGCCGCTGGTCAAGCCGGCTCCGGCCAAGCCGGCGACGGAGACGGCGGCCGCGCCGGCTGCGTCCGGCACCGGCGAGGCGGCCGACACCAACAAGTTCACGCAACGCCTGACGCCCGAGGGCAAGGAGACGGATCCCGGCCCGGCTGGCGGACAGCCCACGATCGGCGAAGGCGAATCCATCGCGGCGCTGACCTCGCGGCCGCCGGCTACGCCGGTGACGACCCCGCCTGCTCCGGCCACGCCTGCTCCGGCCACGCCGACGCCTGAGACGTCTGCCGCCGGAGCGCCGGCGACTGACGCGGCCAATCCAACGCCGCCCGCAGCCGGAACCACACCGCCGGCGGCTAACGCGGCAACACCGCCCGCGGCCGGCGCCACGCCACCTGCGGCAGCGACAACGCCGCCGCCTGCGGGCGCGACACCGGCTGCGCCGGCGCCGGCGACTGCCGAGGCGACCGTGCCCGTCGGGCAGAAGGCGATCTTCTATGAGGAGCGCACCAGCACGCAGCAGGGTACGGCCGAGCCCGGCAGCATCGTCTGGTCGCTTGTGCAGGAATCGCCCGGCGGCGACCTGCCGCCGGAACCGGCGATCCGCGCCGAGGCGACGATCCCGGGCAAGAATATCCAGCTGCGCATGACGATCCGGCGCAACACCGACCAGACGCTGCCCGCCAGCCACATCATCGAGATGATCTTCCTAACGCCGGAAGGGTTCGACGGCGGCGGCGTCGACAACATCTTGCGCATCGCCATGAAGAGCTCCGAGCAGGATGCCGGCAGCCCGCTGATCGGCATCCCGGCCAAGATCGCCGACGGCTTCTTCCTCGTCGCGCTCAACGACACCAAGGCCGACGAGGACGCCAACCTGACGCTGCTGAGAGGCCAGGCCTGGATCGACGTGCCAGTAGTCTACAAGACCGGACGCCGCGCCCTGCTCACCATGGAAAAGGGCATCCCCGGCGAGAAGGTTTTTGACGAGGCGCTGAAGGCCTGGGCGGCGAAGACATCGGGGTGATGGCAGCGGCGGTTTTAAGCCGCCGCTCAGAAGCCCTGAAACAGCATGTCGAGAGCGGCGACGATCTCGTCATGATGCCTGCCAAGGTTTCCTTCTGCCGCCCGCAATTCGGAAGCCGTCACAGCCGAAATGAACTGAGTGACCATAACGTGTTCCTTGCCATCGATCCTGAAGATCGGGTTCAGCCTGCGTGCCGGCAGCGGTGCGATGTTGGGGGGCAGAAGGGGAACGACGACGTTGGTATCGAGCTGTTCTAGTATGTCGGACTGGACATCGAGGAGATAACCGTCGCTTCCCGTGCTTCGGTAGAAATCGTAGCGAGCCATCAAAACAGCCGGTACTTGGCCAAAGGCAGACCGTTACGCTTGACGTATTCGTTAGAGCTTTCGAGCGCTTCCTTGTTCTCCTCCTGCCAGCGCCGGATCTTCTCGGCAGAAATTGCCTTGGCGATTCCTTGCTCGGCGGCGCGGGACATATTGATACCCAATGCCTTGGCCTCCTCGATCAATCTCGAATCGATCGAGGTGTTTACCGATTTGCGTTGCGGTTTCGCAGTTGATTGGAGCACGGCAGCCTCTCTATTCCATGCGCATAATATAAGCGCATAGAACGTGCAGGCAAGCCTACCCTTCCATCTCTTCGCGCAGCATCTCCAGTTCCAGCCACTCTTCCTCGAGCGCGGCAAGCGTCGTGCGCTCCTTGTCGAGCGCGGCGACAGTTTTCTGGAACGAGGCGGGATCGCGCTCGTAGAAGGAGGGGTCGGCGATGTTGTTCTCCAGTCGCGAGATCGAGGCCGTCACCGCTTCGATCTTCTTAGGCAGCGAATCCAGTGCAAATTTCTGCTTGAACGAGAGCTTTTTCGCGGCGCCTTTGGGCGCCGCCGGTTCGGCTTTCGATCCAGCCTCGCTCGCCTCGGTCTTGGACCTTGCCTTGCGGTCTTCCAGCCTGGAGCCGCCGCGTTGCGCCAGCATGTCGGAATAGCCGCCGGCATATTCGATCCAGCGGCCGCCGCCGTCCGGCGCGATCACGCTGGTGACGGTGCGATCAAGGAAGTCGCGGTCGTGGCTGACCAGGATCACCGTTCCGGCAAAGCTCGCGACAAGCTCCTGCAGCAGCTCCAGCGTCTCCATGTCGAGATCGTTGGTCGGCTCGTCGAGCACCAGAAGGTTCGCCGGCCGAGCCAGCACGCGGGCCAAAAGCAGCCGCGCGCGTTCGCCGCCGGAAAGCTCGCGCACCGGCGTGCGGGCCTGCTCCGGCTTGAACAGGAAATCCTTCATGTAGGAGACGACATGACGCTGCTCGCCATTGACGACAAGGTTCTCGCCGCGTCCGTCGGTGAGGTAATGCGCCAGCGTCTCCTGCGGATCGACGGCCTCGCGCTTCTGATCGAGCGTCGCAATCTCGAGATTGACGCCGAGCCGCACCGTGCCGGCGTCCGGCGCCAACTCGCCGGTCAGCATCTTCAACAATGTCGTCTTGCCGGCGCCGTTCGGGCCGACCAGGCCGACGCGGTCGCCGCGCTGGATTCGGGTCGAGAACCCCTTGACCACGGTGAGATCGCCAAAGCTCTTGTCGATGTTCCTGGCCTCGATCACCAGCTTGCCGGATTCGGCAGCGTCGCTCGCCACCATGGTGGCGGTGCCCTCGGCGCCGCGATGGCTGCGGAAGCGCTGGCGCATGGTCTGCAACTCGCCCAGGCGGCGCATGTTGCGCTTGCGCCTGGCGGTCACGCCATAGCGCAGCCAGTGCTCCTCGCGCACGATTTGCCGGCCGAGCTTGTGCTGATCGCGCTCTTCCTCCTCCAGCACCTGGTCGCGCCATTCCTCGAAATGCGCAAAGCCCTTGTCCAGCCGCCGCGTCTGGCCGCGGTCCAGCCAGACAGTGGCGCGCGTGACGCGCTCGAGAAAGCGGCGGTCATGCGAGATCAGGATCACCGCGGAGGAGGTACGGGCGAGCTCTTCTTCCAGCCATTCAATCACCGAAAGGTCGAGATGGTTGGTCGGCTCGTCGAGGAGCAGGATGTCGGGTTCCGGTGCCATGACGCGGGCAAGGGCGGCGCGGCGCGCCTCGCCGCCGGACAGGTCGTTCGGCCGCTCCTCGCCGGTCAGGCCAAGATGGTCCATCAGATAGGTGGCGCGATGCGGATCGTCGGCCGGGCCAAGGCCCGCCTCGACATAGGCGCGCACGTCGGCGAAGCCGTCCATGTCCGGCATCTGCGGCAGATAGCGGACCGTGGCCGAAGGCTGGCGGAACACCTCGCCATCCTGCGGCTCGATCATCCCGGCGGCGATCTTGAGCAGCGTCGACTTGCCCGAGCCGTTGCGTCCGACCAGCGCGATCTTCTCGCCGGCGGATGCGCTGAGCGCCGCGCCGTCGAGCAGCGGGGTGCCGCCGAAAGTCAGTTTAATGCCGTCGAGGTTGAGGAGTGGCGGCGCCATGTCAACTTTCTGGAAGAGGATAGGGGTGGGCCAGAAGCAGCGCCCGGCCGCGCTCCAGCGCGATGCCAAGCTGCCCTTTGACCTCATTTGATATAGTGAGCGAGGAACCGAACGCCACCTCGACCCGGTCGAGAGGCCATTTGGCGCCGGTGACCGTCAGGCCGGACAGGTCGGAAAAGCTGAGCACCGAAAACAAGGTGCCGTCGTCATAGTCGAAGCTGGCCTTGCCGCGCAGGATGGGAGCGCCTTCCTGCGCGCCACTGGTCAGCAGCACGGTCGTGCCAGCCTCGGCCAGCCGCACGGCCAGCGCCAGATGCAGGAAGGCATGGTCGGCGCGCTTGCCGCCAAAGGCGCCGGCCAACACGAGGCTGGTGGCGCCACGCTGAAGCGCTTCCGCTATGGCGAGCTCGCCATCGGTCATGTCCTTCTCGGCCGGAAAGACTTTTCGCGGCACGGCGGCGAGATCATCCGGCAGGTTCGCCGGCACCGAGTCGAAATCGCCGACCCAAAGTTCGGGGACAAGTCCAAGCATGCGGGCATGGCCGATGCCGGCATCGGCGGCGATGACGCGCGAGCCTTCGATCTGGCGTTCGAGCCGGGGCGTGCGGATAAGCTCGCCGCCAAGCAGGATGGTGAATGTGCCCATGGCCGTCGCCCTTACCAGCCCGTCGGGCGAAACGGAAGCGGGATGCCGTGCGCTTCGGTTGCGGGCCTGCGGGCGAACATTAGCTGACCGGCAAACTTCCGCTTGCGCGCCGCTTCGGCCGGGCCTATCTGTCGAAACGCTCTAACGGGGTGCCGGACGTGATCCGGCTGAGAGGCGATCAAGCCAACCCGCTGAACCTGATCCGGTTTGTACCGGCGGAGGGATTAGACGTTTCGGACCATCCGGCGCCTCAATTCCTTGTCACTCGAACGAAGGAGGCGCCGATATGCGCGCAATACTGTCCCATCTCATTCTCGCAACCGGGTTTGTTTCGCTTCTGGCGGGCGTCGCGCCTGCCGCTGCGAAGGACAAGCTCACCGTCTATACCTATGAAAGCTTTACCGCCGATTGGGGTCCCGGCCCGGCGGTGAAGAAGGAATTCGAGGCCGAATGCGGCTGCGATCTCGAATTCGTCTCGGTGGCCGACGGCGTGGCGCTCCTCAACCGCGTCAAGCTCGAAGGCGCCGGCACCAAGGCCGACATCGTGCTCGGCCTCGACACCAATCTCACCGCCGACGCCAAGTCGAGCGGTCTGTTCGCGCCGCATGGCGAAGTCTCCGCCATCGACGTCCCTGGAAGTTGGAGCGACGACACTTTCGTGCCTTTCGACTATGGCTATTTCGCCGTCGTCTATGACACGCAGAAGCTTAAAGTCCCGCCGAAGAGCCTGAAGGAGCTGATCGAAGGCGCCGGCACGGACAAGATCGTCATCCAGGACCCGCGCACCTCGACGCCCGGTCTCGGGCTGCTTTTGTGGGTGAAGTCAGTCTATGGCGACAAAGCGCCGGAGGCTTGGGCAAAGCTCAAGACCAAGGTCCTGACGGTGACGCCGGGCTGGAGCGAGGCCTATGGCCTGTTCACCAAGGGCGAGGCGCCGATGGTGCTGTCCTACACCACCTCGCCGGCCTACCATATGGTGGCCGAGAACACCGAGCGCTACCAGGCCGCCTCGTTCGAGGAAGGCGAATACCTGCAGATCGAGGTTGCCGGCATCACCATGACGGGCGCGAAGAACCCGCTGGCGCAAAAGTTCATCGCCTTCATGACCGGACCGAAATTCCAGGATGTCATTCCGGAAACCAACTGGATGTTCCCGGCCGGCAAGACCGACAAGCCGCTCAACCCGGCCTTCGACAAACTGGTCAAGCCGACCAAGACCTTGCTGTTCAGCCCGCAGGAGGTCGCCGCCAACCGCAAGGCGTGGGTGGATGAGTGGCTGGCGGTGATGAGCAAATAACTTTGGACAATTGATCGAAGGATGATCGTTCTACGGCGCCCCCCTCTGTCCTGCCGGACATCTCCCCCTCTAGGGGGGAGATCAGCTTTCATCGGCGATTTCGCTAACCGCCGACAGTGCAGGAAAAAGCGGGACGCCAAAGCTGCCAATCTCCCCCCAAGAGGGGGAGATGTCCGGCAGGACAGAGGGGGGCGCGAAGGAACGCGGCATGCGTTAACTCGAACCCTGTATGTGCAGCGTGCACTCCGCACGTGACTCCCGCGTCACCGCCGGCGTCGTCGCGCTGGCGGCCATCGCCCTCCTCATCGGCGGTGCCTTCGCCGGCCTCGCCGTCGAAGGCGCGCACGATCTCTCCGGCGCTGCTGCCGCCTTCGACAATTATCTCCTGCGCGTCGCCCGCTTCACGCTGTGGCAGGCGGCTCTGTCGACGCTGCTGTCGGTCGCGCCGGCGCTGCTCGTGGCGCGCGCTCTGTCGAGGCATCCGGCCTTTCCAGGTCGCGGCCTGATCCTGCAATCGTTCACCCTGCCGCTGGCCTTGCCGGCGATCGTCGTCGCGCTCGGCGTCTTGGCGCTCTACGGTCGCGCCGGATATTTTGCCGGCGCTTTCGCCCGGCTTGGCGCCGGAGAGTGGCCGGGGATCTACGGCCTCTCCGGCATCCTTGTCGCTCATGTCTTCTTCAACCTGCCCTTGGCGACGCGCCTGTTCCTCGAGGCGCTGGGCGCCGTTCCCGCCGACCAGTGGCGGCTGGCGAGCCAGCTCGGCATGGGTGCCTGGCCGGCCTTCCGGCTGATCGAATGGCCGGTGGTGCGCGCGGCCCTGCCGGGGATTGCCGGGCTGGTCTTCATGCTCTGCATCACCTCCTTCACCATCGTGCTGACGCTGGGCGGCGGTCCGGCCGCGACGACGCTGGAGGTCGCCATCTACCAGGCGCTGCGCTTCGATTTCGATCCCGCGCGCGCCGTGGTGCTGACGCTGCTGCAGATCGCGCTGACCTTCATCGTGGTCGTCGCTCTCACACGGCTCGGCGCCAACACGGTCGGCGACGCCAATCTGCCGGTCGCGCCGCGCCGCTACCTTTCAGCGGGCCGGATCGAAAGCGCGCTGAATGCCGCCCTCATCATGCTTGCCCTGCTGTTCGTCGCCGGACCGATGGCGGCGACGCTGCTTTCAGGCCTGGAGGCCGATCTCGGCCGGCTGGCAGGCGAGGAAGCGGTGCGCCGCGCCACCCTCACCAGCGCGGGCCTTGCCCTGCTTGCAGCGCTTCTCAGCGTGACGCTGTCACTGGCGCTGATCGCGGCACGGCGCGCGCTGGCCCTACGGCGCCGGGCAGGCGGGGCCATGGGCCTGCTCGAATATGCCGCCGACACCGGCGCCGGCTTCGTGCTCGTCGTGCCGCCGATCGTGCTCGGTGCCGGCTGGTTCCTGGCGCTGCGCCACGTCACCGATGTCTTTGCCATCGCGCCGGTCATGGTCGTCGCCGTCAACGCAGTGATGGCGATGCCCTTCGCCATCCGCGCTGTTCGCCCGGCCTATGACGCGGCGAGCGAGCGCCACGAGCGGCTTTGCCTTGCGCTCGGCATAACCGGCTGGAACCGGCTCAGCCTGATAGACTGGCCGTCGCTCAGGCGGCCCTTGGCCACCGGCTTCGCCTTCGCCATGGCGCTGTCGCTCGGCGATCTCGGCGTGATCGCGCTGTTCGGCAGCGATTCCGTGCAGACCTTGCCCTATCTGCTTTTGGCGCGCATGAGCAGCTACCGGACAGCCGACGCCGCGGGGCTTGCCTTGCTGCTCGGCCTCGTCTGCCTGATGCTGGTGGTCGCCGCGGACTGGCTGGGGCGGGAAGGAAAGTCATGACGACGACCATCGACGGCATCGCCGCGCAAAAGGGCCTCCCCGTCGCGCTGGATGGCGTTTCGTTCAGCTATGGCGAATCTTCCTTCCGCTTCGACGCCGAATTCGCAGCCAGCAGGATCACCGCCATCATGGGGCCGAGCGGCTCCGGCAAGTCGACGCTGCTCAATCTGATAGCCGGCTTCGAAGCGCCTGATGCGGGCAAGGTCCTGATCGGCGGCGTCGGTCTCGGAAACACGCCGCCTTCGGCGCGGCCGGTGTCGATGGTGTTCCAGGAAAACAATTTGTTTGCGCATCTTTCCGTCGAAGCCAATGTCGGGCTCGGCCGCTCGCCGTCGCTGAAACTCGGCGACGCCGATCGCGCCGACGTCGCCGAGGCGCTGGCGCGGGTTGGTCTTGCCGGTAAGGAAAAGCGGCTGCCGCGCGAGCTTTCCGGCGGCGAGCGGCAGCGCGTGGCGCTGGCGCGCGTGCTGCTGCGCGACCGGCCCGTTTTGCTGCTCGACGAACCTTTCGCGTCGCTCGGCCCGGCGCTGCGCGACGATATGCTGGACCTTGTGGCTGGGATCCATGCCGAGCGCGAAATGACGGTGTTGTTCGTCACGCATCAGCCGGAAGATGCGCGCCGCGTCGGGCAGGACGTGGCATTTCTCGACGAAGGCACGATCGCGGCAGCCGGGCCCGCCGAGGATTTCTTCGATCGGTCTGGACCGGACGCGTTCAGACGCTATATCGGCGATCGAGGCGGCACCGTTGCCGGATCACAACATGTTGCCCGGAAGCGGACATAATTTATGGCCAAACCGGCAATGGGCGATCCGGCGTTTGCTTGCCTTGTCCGGGGGAGTATGGCTAGGTCCGGCCATGCTGGTCCGGCTGGACCGTGATTTGCCGAAAGATTTGGAAGGAAGCCGACCTGTCGAGCGGCGCTGAGAAGGTGTGGATGAAGCCGCTGGCACGATTTCTCGCGCTGGCGAGCGTCGCCGTGCTGGCGAGCTGCCAGATGTTCACGCCGCCGGACGTGCAGGAGAGCGGCTTCCAACCTTCTGACAAGCCGATCACCGTCGACAATGTCGTGGCCAACGCCAAGCTCGCAGAGATGGCGAAG
Source organism: Mesorhizobium sp. CA5 (assembly GCF_020165105.1). Lineage (NCBI taxonomy): Bacteria > Pseudomonadati > Pseudomonadota > Alphaproteobacteria > Hyphomicrobiales > Phyllobacteriaceae > Mesorhizobium > Mesorhizobium sp. CA5. The sequence continues at coordinate 94,805 of NZ_JAIUHJ010000020.1, forward strand.
GCGCAGCACCCGCGCATCTTGGCCACCTATGGCGGCGAATATTCCGACCCAAAGCTCGAACGTATGGTGGCCAAGGTCGTCGGCAATCTGACGGTGGTGTCGGCCAACCCGACCCAGACCTATCGCATCACCATCCTCAATTCGCCCAACGTCAACGCCTTCGCGCTGCCGGGCGGCTATCTCTATGTGACCCGGGGCCTGCTGGCGCTGGCCAACGATTCCTCCGAGCTTGCCGCCGTCATCGCGCATGAGATGGGGCACGTCACCGCGAATCACGGCCTGCAGCGGCAGCAGCTCGAAGCCGAGGAGGGCCTGGCGACCAAGGTGGTTTCCGATGTGCTCGGCGACAGCCCGACCGCCAAGGCGGCACTGATCCGCGGCAAGCTCAGGCTCGCGCAATTCTCGCGCAACCAGGAACTGCAGGCCGATGCCATCGGCATCAAGTCGATCGGCGAGGCGGGCTATGATCCCTATGCCGCCGGCCGCTTCCTGCAGTCGATGTCGGCCTATACGGATTTCCGCTCGGTGAGCGGCGCCACCGACGCCAGCCTCGACTTTCTGGCGACGCACCCGAACACGCCGCAGCGTATCGAATTGGCGCAGCGGCTGGCGCGCAATTTCGGCCCGCCCGGCGTCGGCACGCGCGACCGCGACGCATTTCTGGCCGGCATAGACGGCCTGCTTTACGGCGACACGCCGGAAGAAGGCTATGTGCGCGGCCAGACCTTCATGCATCCCAATCTCGGCGTCTCGTTCACCGTGCCGGACGGTTTCGTCATCGACAATTCGGCGGCCGCCGTGACCGCGACCGGGCCGGGCGACATCGCCATCCGCTTCGACGGCGTGGCGATCGACAAGTCCGTCTCGCTCACCGATTACATCCGCAGCGGCTGGGTAGCGGGGCTGGAAGACGCCAGCGTGCGCCAGGACACGATCAACGGCAACGATGCGGCGACGGCGCATGCCAGCGCGCAAGGCTGGCAGTTCGACATCGCGGTGATCCGCGCCGGCGGCCAGGTCTACAGGCTGCTGACGGCCGCGCCCTCGGCCAGCACTTCGCTGGACCCGGTGGCGCGCTCGGTCAGCGGTTCCTTCCGCGTGCTGAGCCCGGCCGAGAAGGCGGCGCTGAAGCCGCTGCATATTCGGGTCGTCACCGTCCAGGCCGGCCAGACCATGGGCTCGCTCGCCGCGCAGATGGTCGGCGTCGACCGCAAGCTCGATCTGTTCCGCGTGCTCAACGCCATGTCGCCGGGCGCGACTGTGTCGTCCGGCGACAAGGTCAAGATCGTCACCGACAAATAAGACCGACACCCCGCTTTCCGGCGGCCGCTTGATGGTGACGGCGTTTCGTTGAATCGCCATCACGATCCTTGTTGGAGCATGATGTCGTCCGAAACCGGTTCCCACTTATCGGGATCATGCTCTCTCGACGCTGCCGTTCGGCTGGCTGCGTCCACGCCATCGATGCTGCTATCTGATCCCGTCAGAGCCGCCGGTGCTGCCAGTATCAGTGCCGCCGGAATCAGTGCTGCCGGTGCTGCCGGAGTCAGTGCTGCCGGTGCTTCCAGTGTCGGTGCTGCCGGAGTCGGTGCTGCCGGTGCTGTCACCGTCGGTGCTGCCGCTGTCAGATCCGCCGCCGCGGGGCTCGGGGTGATCGCCGCCATTGCCACGCCAAGATGCCGATCCGGTGCCGTTCGGTATGCCCTTGGCCGGTATCTTGGTGACCGGTGGCGGCGCTTTTGGCGCGGGGGTACGGACCACCTTTATCTTCGTGACCACTTTGGTCACCACCTTGGGCTTGCACACCGGGACCGTCTTTTCGCTTCGCTTGGGTGAGAGACCGAGAATGGCCATCGAATAAGCCTCCTGCCGGTCGATGCCGGCTCGGAGGAAAGCCAAGGCGCGGGCCGGGTCGGCGGGCACGCCGTTGCGGCCTTCCTTGAAGATCACCGCAAGGTCCTTGGTGGCATCGACATGCCCCATCGCCGCTGCCTGGAGCAGCAGGTCCAGTCCCTTGCCGGTGTCGCGCTGGACGCCGACACCGTCGAACAAAGCGCGCCCCAAGGCAGTCATGCCGTAGGGATCTCCCTTGTCCGACGCCTGCGCATAGAGGCTGTTGGCTTTGGTCAAATCCGGAGCCGCGCTCATTCCGGATGCGGCGATGTAGCCGAGCTCGTACACGGCACGGACGTGCCCCTTATCGGCCGCCTCCTGGATCACATTCCTCGCTTCGTCAATCCGGCCCGACGCCAGCAGTGCCCGCCCCAACTCGTAGCGGAAGCGCGCAATGTCGGGATAGGACTTCACCGCCGCCTCGCAAGCTTCGACAGCTCCGCCGCCGATCTCGTTCGGCAAGCGGCCCGAGACAACGCCCTGCAGGTCGAGCGGCTCGCCGGCGGCTTGGTCGCAAGGGTCGACGCTCGGCGAGAGTTGCATCGTCGACCGCTTCGCGGCGCTGCCCGCGCGGATCTCGATGCCGACTTCGACGGGCGCGACCGAGCCTATCTGCGGCTCGTAGCGCAGTTTGTCGACCTCGGCGGCCGTCAGGCTCGATTGCGGCGAAAGCACGCGATCCGGCAGGGACAGCGTGCCGGTCGCCGGGTAGCTTGCAAGCTTGAGGCTGACCGAGGCATCCTTGGCCGGAAGCTCCAGTTTCAGCGGAACCGGACCGACGCCGAGCGGGACACGGATGTCGAGACTTCCAATCGCTTCGGCGGCATCGGCGACCTGGATTCCGCGTTCCGCCGTCTGCTGGCCCTGCTCGGCGTCCAACGGTGACGGCGCTGGTTCCTCCGCCCCGCGCATCAGCACGACGTCTTCGATCAGCGAGGAGTTCTCCCATGGAACCTGCTTGCCGTTGGTGGCCTTGACCACGTCGCGGCGGACGGCCGCCATCACCGAGCGTATCTCCTGGTCCGGCGCCAGCGCACGGCGGGAGAAGGACGACGAAAACGGGCTGAGGTCGCCGGACCCGTCATAGGCGACAGCGCCGGGCTCGGTGGCAAAGGCAATCAGCGTGTTCTGCGAGCCCGTTACCTGCGCAAGGCCGCTGCCGCCGGCGACGATCAACTGGTCGCGCAGCCAATAGTCCTTGCGCGGGAAAGGATCGTTGCGGCAAGCGTCGAGGATGATCATCTGGACTTTCGATCTCGAGCGCAGCTGCCGCAATATGTCGTCGACCTTGATGGCCTGGACCTCCATGTCGGCCGCATCTTTCAGCGACGCATCGACCGGGATCAGGAAATTCTCTCCGCCGATCTGGAAGCCGTGCCCCGAATAATAGACGACCGCCAGATCGGCGCCGTCCGCCGCCGCCAGATAGTTGCGGAACCGCTCTTCGAACTGAAGCTTGGTCAGGTCCTTGGCGGCGAACACCTCGAAGCCGGCCAGCCGGAATGTCCTCGACACGTTCTCCGCGTCCTTGTCCGGGTTCTTGAGCGTCGGGATTTCGCGGTATTGCGAATTGCCGATCACAAGGGCAACCCTTCGCTCGGCATGCGCTTGAAACGTGGTGAGACCCACGAGGATCAAGAGTGCAATCAGCGCGCAGCATCGCAGCATGGCAAATCCCCCATGTGGTGTGACCTGGAGGAGTCAAAAAGCCGATTGCGGCGCAACAGTCTGTTAAAGAGCTCACAATCCTAGTTATTGCCGAGGAAAATTGCCCCGATGACGGCGTGCTCTTATTAATAAATTTCTTAATCTTTGAGCTTGGCCCGGACTAGCTTCAGGCGGCTTCGGCCAGGAATTCAGGATTTTGCTTCACCAGCGCCAGCTTCAGCTTTTCCATGGCGCGCGCCTCGATCTGGCGGACGCGCTCCTTGGAGATGCCGAGCTGTTCGCCAAGCGATTCCAGCGTGGCGCCGTCATCGCTCAGCCTGCGCTCCTCGATGATGCGAAGCTCCCGGGCATTGAGCGCGCCGAGCGCGCTCCGCAGCCAGATAGCGCGGCGCTGGACGTCGATCCTCTCGCCGACGATCTCGTCGGGAAGCGGGTCTTCGGAGACCAGGAAATCCATCCGCTCGGCAGCGCCGTTCTCGTCGGCCAAAGGCGCGTTGAGCGAGCTGTCGGGGGAAGACAGGCGCGAATCCATCATCGCCACGTCGGCCTCCGGCACGCCCAGCGCCGCCGAGACCTCGCGATAGAGCGAGGCGTTGGAGAGCGGCTCGGCGCCGTTGGCGAGGCGCGCGCGCAGACGCCTGAGATTGAAGAACAGCGCCTTCTGCGCGGAACTGGTACCGCCGCGCACGATCGACCAGTTGCGCAGGATGTAGTCCTGCATCGAGGCGCGGATCCACCAGGTGGCATAGGTCGAGAAGCGTACTTCGCGCGCGGGTTCGAAACGGGCGGCCGCCTCCAGCAGGCCGACATGGCCCTCCTGGATGAGATCGCCGAGCGGCAGGCCGTAATGGCGGAATTTCGAGGCCATGGAGATCACAAGGCGCATATGGGCGACAGTGATCCTGTGCAGCGCGTGCTGGTCGTTCTCTTCCTTCCAACGAAGCGCAAGGACATGCTCCTCGTCGCGCTCGAGGTATGGAGCCTTCATTGCCGCCCGGACCAATGTCCGTCCTGCCGCGTCTTCGATCATGCCGGCTCCTTTTGCGACGATTGCGCGTATAGCGGTTGAAAAGATGCCGCCGCGCCCTACAACAGCCATGCAACGTGTCAGGCGCATGGATGGTTCCGCCGCCCGAGGGGGTAGATGGTGCCGACGGAAGCATTCTGTTATCTGCCGGGAAAGCCTTCTGGTGAATTCTCGGCGGTTTAGAGAATCAGATTTCTGGAAGAGCCGATTTTTGAAATCTGGTTCCTTATTTTGCAGCCTTCTATCTGCCAGTTTCCGGCTCGCACAGTCGCGCCGGGACACCGGTCAAAACGGGATCACAGAAAAATGAAATGGCTCAAACCGCTTCTTCTCGCCGGAACGCTGCAGGTTCTGGCGATCACCGCCGGCTATGCCGGCGCCAATCTCGACCAGATCAAGCAGGCCGGGGTGCTCAAGGTAGGCACTGAGGGCACCTATGCGCCCTTCACCTATCACGATGAGTCCAACGCGCTGGTCGGCTTCGACGTCGAGATCGCCAAGGCCATCGGCGACAAGCTCGGCGTCAAGGTTCAGTTCCTTGAAGGCAAGTGGGACGGCCTGATCGCCGGCCTCGACGCCAACCGCTACGACGCCGTCATCAACGAGGTCGGCATCACCGATGCGCGCAAGGCCAAGTATGATTTCTCCGATCCCTACATCGCCTCGAAGGCGGTGCTGATCGTGCGTGGCGACAACACCGACATCAAGACCTTCGCCGATCTCAAGGGCAAGAAGTCGGCGCAGTCGCTGACCTCCAATTTCGGCAAGCTCGCCGAGAAGAACGGCGCCGAGCTCGTCGGCACCGACGGGTTCGACCAGTCGATCCAGCTTCTGCTCACCGGCCGCGCCGACGCCACGATCAATGACAGCCTGTCCTTCCTCGATTTCAAGAAGCACAAGCCGGACGCCAATGTGAAAATCGCGGCGCAGGAAGAGAATGCCGATTATTCCGGCGTCATCGTGCGCAAGGGCGATCCGGAGCTGGTCGCGGCCATCAACAAGGCGCTGGCCGACATCAAGGCCGACGGCACCTACCAGAAGATCGCCGACAAGTATTTCGGCCAGGACGTTTCGAAGTAAGGCAATCGTCCCCTTGCTCGGATACCGGCGGGCCGTCTTCGACGGCCCGCTGTTTTTGCACGACATTCATCGGGGTCGTCTTTGACGGCCCGCCGGTTTTTGCATGATAGTCGGTCCATACGGGGGACGCGCCGCCGTATCTGGAAGGGAGAAGCGCTTCGTGCCGCACTGGCTGCAATTGATGCTGGAATCGTTGCCGACGCTGTTGTGGGCGGCGCTGATCTTCACCGTGCCGCTGACGCTCCTGTCCTTCGCGCTTGGGCTCATCGCCGGACTGATGACGGCGCTGATCCGGCTGTTCGGCCCGAAGCCGCTGGTCGCGCTGGTGCGCTTCTATGTCTGGATTTTTCGCGGCACGCCGCTGCTCGTTCAGTTGTTCCTGATCTTCTACGGCCTGCCGTCGGTCGGCATTCTGCTCGATGCCTTTCCCGCTGCGCTGATCGGCTTCACGCTCAACATCGGCGCCTATACGTCTGAGATCATCCGGGCCGTCATCGGCTCGGTGCCGAAGGGGCAGTGGGAAGCTTCCTATTCGATCGGCATGACCTGGAGCCAGGCGATGCGGCGCACCATCCTCCCACAGGCGGGCCGCGTTGCCGTGCCGCCGCTTTCCAACACCTTCATCTCGCTGGTCAAGGATACCTCGCTGGCGGCGGCGATCACGGTGCCCGAGATGTTCCAGGCCGCGCAGCGCATCGTCGCCACCACCTATGAGCCGCTGATCCTCTATGTCGAGGCGGCCGCGCTCTATCTCGCGTTGAGCTCGGTGCTGTCGGCGCTGCAGGCGCGGCTGGAAGTGCGGCTCAACCGCTATGGCGGGTTCCTGGAGGCCAACGCATGATCGGCCTCAGCAACATCGAAAAGCGCTTCGGCGACAATCTTGTGCTGAAGAGCGTGACCGTCACCATCGACGAGGGCAGCGTGACTGCGCTGGTCGGCCCTTCCGGCGGCGGCAAAAGCACGCTCTTGCGCTGCATCAACCTGTTGGAAATCCCGACCTCCGGTTCCCTGCGCATCGGCGACGAGACGCTTGCGTTCCAACCGGGCGGCAAGGTGCCGGCCAAGGATATCCAGCGCATCCGCCTGCAGACCGGCATGGTGTTCCAGAATTTCCAGCTCTTCCCGCATCGCACAGCGATCGAGAATGTCATGGAAGGGCTGGTGACTGTGCTGAAATGGCCTGAGCCGAGGGCGCGCGAGCGGGCGATGGCGCTGCTCGAAAAGGTCGGCATGGCGGAGAAGGCCGACGCCTGGCCGGCGACGCTGTCCGGCGGCCAGCAGCAGCGCGTGGCGATCGCCCGGGCGCTGGCGCCGTCGCCGCGCGTGCTGCTCTGCGACGAGCCTACCTCTGCGCTCGATCCGGAACTGGCGCAGGAAGTGGTCGACGTGCTCGGACAGCTTGCCCGCGAAGGCACGACCATGGTGATGGCCACGCATGATCTCAGGCTCGCCTCCAAGATCGCTCAGGAGGTGGTGTTCCTGGACGCCGGCGTCATCGTCGAGAAAGGCCCGGCTTCGGTCGTGTTCGACAATCCGGAGCGCGCGCGCACCAAGCGCTTCATCGCCTCGCTCAGGCAAGAGGAGGCGCAGAAGGAAGCCGGCAGCGGGGTGTAGAATTGGGTACCAGAAACAAAAAACCCGGCGCGAGGCCGGGTTCTTCGTAAACTTAAAGGCGAAAAAGCTCAGGCAGCTTCTTCCTGCTCGGCTTCCTCGTTGTCGGCCTTGGCACCGCGCTTCGGACCCTTGTTGAGGTTGACCTCGATGAGGCGTACCGCCTCGGTCTCCGACATGCGGTTCACCGCGGCGATCTCGCGGGCCATGCGGTCGAGCGCGGCTTCGTAGAGCTGGCGCTCGGAATAGGACTGCTCCGGCTGGTTGTCGGCGCGGTAGAGGTCGCGCACAACTTCCGAGATCGAGATCAGGTCGCCCGAGTTGATCTTGGCGTCATATTCCTGGGCGCGGCGCGACCACATGGTGCGCTTGATGCGGGCGCGGCCCTGCACGACCTTCAGCGCGCGGTCGACATAATCCTCTTCCGACAGCTTGCGCATGCCGATCGAGGTCGCCTTGGCGACCGGCACCTTCAGCCGCATCTTGTCCTTCTGGAAATCGATGACGAACAGTTCCAGCTTGTGACCCGCAACTTCCTGCTCGTCGATCGCCACGATCTGGCCGACGCCATGCGCCGGATAGACGATGAATTCGCCGGTCTTGAACCCGTGGCGAGCCGCGTTGGACTTCTTCTGCGGGGTGATCGTTGCCATTACGCCCTGAACTCCTTAAGTTGTGCAGCCGGCATCATGCCGGCTCGAACCCACGAGGTCGGCAAAGCCGACCGTTAGCCGCGCAACAGGATGAACCCACCGGAAAAGCCAAGGGTCGGCATATCGCACGAATGCGACCGCCTGCCCCAGATCGCTCTGGTCCGGATCTAAAAGCTCACCTTTCAGTGATTTGGGGCGTTAGCGCCATAAATCGACGTTGTGTCACCGGCATGTTTCGTTGATGTAACACAAAAAGTCGGAAGAATCAAGGTTTTGCTGCATTCGCTAACGCCAAGCGGCAGCGCTGCCCGTCAAGACAGCAATTGTATCGGTCCGGTTACGCCGCGTCATGCCGGTATTCCCGGCCGCTATATCAATCGCCTTCGCCGGGCTCCGCCGAGAAATATTTCTCGAACTTGCCGGTCTCGCCGTCGAAGGTCTTGGCGTCCGCCGGCGGCTCCTTCTTAGCGGTGATATTGGGCCACTTCTCGGCGTATTCGGAATTGATCTGCAACCATTTGTCGAGGCCGCCCTCGGTGTCCGGCTTGATCGCGTCGGCCGGGCATTCGGGCTCGCAGACGCCGCAGTCGATGCACTCGTCAGGATGGATGACGAGCATGTTCTCGCCCTCGTAGAAACAGTCGACCGGACAGACCTCGATGCAGTCCATATATTTGCATTTGATGCAATTGTCGGTCACGACATAGGTCATTGCAGGCTCCGGAACGTCCCATTTTGCTGGGCTTTTCGGCTGAGGTAACGCCTTTGCCCGCCGCATGCAAGGGCAGGGATTGCAGGCGGAGCCGGTGTCGCGGAATGGAATTCCAGCCGGAAAGCTTCCGCCAAGTCCTCCAGCCCAACCCTTGCGCAGTTTTCCTGGAATTGCTGCAGCCGTGCCGCGGCCCGGCTATATCTCAGTCGTCGCCGAGCAGCCGGTCGGTCTGCCGCCGCTCGCGTTTGGTCGGGCGGCCGCTGCCGGCCTCGCGCAAGGCTGGAATGGCGTCCGGAACCGCCTCGCCTTTGGGTGTCGGCGCCGGCGACATGTCCTCGTAAAGCAGCCGCGCCTCGTCGGCCGGGCCGCGCCTGGCGCCACAGTTCAGCACCTTCCAGACGAGGATACGGCGCTCGAGCATGATGGTGAGCACGTCGCCGGGCTTGACCAGATCCGAGGCCTGCGCTGCTTTGTCGCGATTGATGCGCACGCGTCCCGCGACGACGACCTTTGCCGCCAAGGACCGCGACTTCACCGCGCGCGAGAAGAACAGCCATTTGTCGATGCGTTGACGGCCTTCTCCAACCATCGCGGCTAGCTTTGGTGGAGCATGATCTTATCCGAAAACCGGTTCCCACTTTTCGCTGACGCGGTCCTTCGGTTCGGGATCATGCTGGCTCTTTGATGGAGCATGATCTCGCCCGAAAACCGGTTCCCACTTTTCGGGATCATGCTCTAGCCTATTTCTTCAGCTGGTCGCGCAAGGCGGCGAGCTTGGCGAAGGGCGAATCCGGATCGAAGCGCTGCGGGCGTTCCTCGCGCGGCTTGCCCTGGAAGGCTGGCTTGCCGCCCGGGGCGTTGCCCTTGCCGTCCTGCCTGCCGCCCTTCCAGTCCGGCCGGCCTTCGCGGCGTTCGCCTTGCGGCTTGCCTTCGCGCCGTTCAGCGCCCTCACGCCGGTCGCCCGTCTCGGGCCTCGGCTTGAACTTCGAGCGGTCGAAGCGCGGCTTGCCGGCGCCTTCGCGCTGCTCGCGGCGGCCTTCCTGGGCGGGCCGATCGCCGGGCTGACCGCTTGCGGCGCCTGTCTCGCGTGCGGGCTGGGCGCCGCGCGGGCGATTGTCGCGACGGTTGTCGTGGCGATGGCGCGGACGCTGATGGTCGAAACGCGCCTGGCGCCACAGGAGTACAGGTTTTGGTTCCTCGGCTTCGGCTGGCGCCTCGCCGCCGGCACTATCCTCCACCTGGTGGTGGGGAGAGGTAAGAGCGTCGGCGCTTTCGGCCGACTCGGGCGCTGCCGCAATGTCCACCGCTGCGGCGTCTTCCACCGCTGCGGCCTCTTCCGTAACCTCGGCCGGAGCTTCTGCCGGCTCTGCCGTGGCAGCGTCCACCGCCACGTCCGCGACGGCTTCAGCCGGAGCTTCGGCGGCAGCCGGCTCCGAGCCCCCGACTGTTACCTCCGCGACCGTATCAGTTGCCGCGGCTTGTGCCTCTGCCTCCCGCGCGGCGCGCGCGGCATTATCCGCGGCGAGCTTGGCCGCGGCCGCTTCGCGGGCGGCGTCGTCCAGCGCGTCGAGCTTCGCCTTAACCTCGGCGGCCGGCTTGGCCTCCGAGCGATAGCCGAGACCTCTCAGGATCTCCTCCATGTCGTCGGCCGTGGCGCCGAGGATCGACATCATCGGCGGCGTCACCATGAAGGCGTGACCGTCATAGGCGCCGTCTGGACGCTGGCCGAGGCCGGGCTTCCAGTTGGTCGCCGGGCGAATGAGGTCGGCAAGCCGCTCGAGGATATCGACGCGCACGGCGCGGCGGCCGAGATTGCGGTAGCCGGCGAGCTTGTAGAAGGTCTTGTCGAAGGCCGGGTCGATGACCACGGAGGTGCGGCCGGAGGCCAGCGCATGCACCACATCGCCGAAGCCGGGCTTGTCCTTGCCGTCGTTCTTCAGCGCCCACAGCAACGTCACCAGGCCAGCCGGCGCCGGCTTGATCAGCGCCGGCACGAAGACATGGTAGGCGCCGAAGCGGACGCCGAGGCGGCGAAGCGCTGCGCGGCCTTCCTGGTCGAGCGACTTCATCTCCTCCGCGATGTCGCGGCGATTGATCAGGCCGAAATGCTCGACCAGCTGGAAGGCGATGCCGCGCGCGATGCCGGCGAGCTGGTCGGCATTCTTCAGGTCGACCAGTGGCTTCAAAAGCGTTTCGATCTGGAAATTGACGAAACGCTCGGCGCGCGCCGCGACCTTGTCGCGGGCGGGGCCGGTCAGCTGCTCGTCGGCAAGCAGAACCAGGCGCGGCTTCAGCGCCTCGTCGGCGGCGACCAGCGTGCCGATCGGCGCGCCGATCCAGCGCAGGACACCGTCCGAGCCCAATGCCAGGTCGCCATTGGCGCAGGCGGCAAAGCGCTCGGCGCGCGCCTCGAACTCGGCCGCGAGCGCCTTCTGGGCGGCGGTGCGCACCGCCTTGGCGTCCTCGCCGCCGGCGCTCTGGTCGGCGGTGAAGCGGAACCCCTGCAACTCGCCGACGTGATGGCCTTCGACGAGGACGGTTCCGGACGGGCTGATTTCGGCTTCAGGCATGGTATTTTCTCTAAGGCGCCGCATGAGGACGGAAGTCCTGCGGTCTACGAAGCGTTTCGTCAACCGCTCATGCAGCGCATCCGACAATCTGTCTTCGATTTCGCGCGTCTTTTCCTGCCAGTGTAGCTGATCGGCCAGCCAGCCGGGGCGGTTGGAGACGAAAGTCCAGGTGCGGATCTGCGCGATCCGGTGTGACAGCGTGTCGATATCGCCTTCCGTCGTGTCGGCGCGCCGCACTTGCTCGGCCATGTAATTCTCATCGACATGGCCGTGACGCGCAAGGTCCATATAGATCGAGGCGATAAGATCGGCATGCTGTGCCGGCGCGATCTTGCGATAGTCGGGGAGCGCGCAGGCTTCCCAAAGCAGCGCCACGCGCTCCTTGCCGGTGGCCAAATCGCGGATGTCGCCGTCGCGCGACAGCTGTTCCAGCGCCTGCGCGTCGACGGCCGGCAGCGCGCGGGTCAAGCCTTCGACCGGCGCATTGGCCTCGATCGAGCGCTTCAGCGCATCGAGACTGGAAAAGTCGAAATCGGCGGTGCGCCACTGCAGCACCTTCACCGGATCGAAATCGTGTCCCTCGATCTTGGCGACCAGTTCCTCGTCGAACGGGTCGACCTGGCCGGTAACGCCGAACGTTCCGTCGCGCAGGTGCCGGCCGGCGCGGCCGGCGATCTGGCCAAGCTCGGCGGCGGTCAGGTTGCGATATTGATAGCCGTCGAACTTGCGGTTCTGAGCGAAGGCGACGTGATCGAGGTCGAGGTTCAGGCCCATGCCGATGGCGTCGGTGGCGACGAGATAGTCGACATCGCCGGACTGGAAGATCTCCACCTGGGCATTTCGGGTGCGCGGGGAAAGAGCGCCGAGCACGACGGCAGCACCCCCCTGCTGGCGGCGGATCAGCTCGGCGATCGCATAGACCTCGTCGGCCGAGAAGGCGACGATCGCCGTGCGCCGCGGCAGCCGGGTGAGCTTCTTCGAGCCGGCATAGGCAAGGTGCGATAGCCGCGGCCGCGTCACCACTGACACGCCCTTCAACAGCCGCTGCAGGATGCCATGCATGGTGGCCGCGCCCAGGAGCAGCGTCTCCTGGCGGCCGCGCAGATGCAGGATGCGATCGGTGAAGATATGGCCGCGTTCGAGATCGCCGGCGAGCTGCACCTCGTCGATGGCGACGAAGGCGGCGTCGGTCTCGCGCGGCATCGCCTCGACGGTGCAAACCGAATATCTTGCGCCGGCGGGCACGATCTTCTCCTCGCCGGTGATCAGCGCCACCTTGTGGGTGCCGACCTTCTCGCAGACGCGCGCATAGACCTCGCGGGCGAGCAGCCTCAGCGGTAGGCCGATGACACCGGTTTCATGCGCGACCATGCGCTCGATGGCGAGATGCGTCTTGCCGGTGTTGGTCGGGCCCAGCACGGCCGTCACGTCGCGGCCCGAAAGGATCAGCGGCTGGGAGTGTTTCGGCTGGATATTCATCGGCTCGGAAATAAGGTTTCTGCCGCTCGTAGTCTGAAGCACGGCGCTGGCCGCGTGTGACAGGCGACACATAGGGACTTCGGGCGTGAAGCGAAAGCGGAATGTTCCCTCGCGAACTGGCTATGCCGGAGGGGGCAGCCAAAATCGGCCGCTTGTTAACAGCTGGAACGAGTCTGGAACGAATCAGCGACGAATCGGTGACTCGTTCTGATTCAGGGTTTGTTCACGGCTATATGTGGATTTTTTGACGGTGAGTCTCACCACATGCTGAATCGCCGAATTGGCCCAATTCCTGCTTGGCCTCGGCCGGACCGGGGTCGTCGTTAACCTTTGCCGGGCAATGGTCAGGCCCGACCTGAGGGCCGACTTCAAGTTTATGAAATTGTTGATTTTTCTTAATCGCTTTTAACGAGTTCGGTGACGTTTGCACCGTCCACTGTTAACTTTCCGGCCAAAGCCGGAACGAATCGGCGACGAATCAGCGATCCGGCGGTTTTCCCGGTTTGTTCACCCCTAGATATGGTGTTATCCACAGCTTGCCCGCCGAGGATTCACAGCTTGTCGCAGCGGTTATGCACAGAGCGTGGCTGCGGCCGTTAACTTTTGCGTGCCGAATTGAGGCAAGGTGTCGCGCCGGCCTGCCGGCGAACAAAAAAGGCGGCTCCGGTGCCGGAGCCGCCTTTGGCGGTAAATGGTGTCGGGCGACCTACTGGGGTGTCAGGCGAAATACTGACCGCCATTGGCGGTGATGGTCGAGCCGGTGATGAAGCCGGCTTCGTCGGAAGCCAGGAAGGCGACGCAGCGCGCGATCTCTTCCGGCTCGCCGAGGCGACCGACCGGGATTTGAGCGATGATCGACTCCCGTACTTTTTCCGGCACGGCCATGACCATGTCGGTGGCGATGTAGCCGGGGCAGACGACATTGACTGTGATGCCGGCGCGAGCCCCCTCTTGAGCCAGCGCCTTGGTGAAGCCGATATCGCCGGCTTTCGAGGCCGAATAATTGACCTGGCCCATCTGACCCTTCTGGCCGTTGATCGAGGAAATGGTGATGACGCGGCCGAACTTGCGGTCGCGCATGCCGCTCCACAAAGGATGCGTCATGTTGAAGACGCCGGACAGGTTGGTGTCGATCACTTCCTTCCACTGTGCGGGCGTCATCTTGTGGAACATGGTGTCGCGAGTAATGCCGGCATTGTTGACCAGCACGGAGACCGGGCCGAGATCGGCCTCCACCTGCTTGATGCCTGCGGCGCAGGCCTCGTAGTCGGCGACCGACCATTTGTAGACGGGGATACCAGTCTCGGCCTTGAATTTCTGGGCCGCCTCGTCATTGCCGGCATAGTTCGCCGCGACCGAATAGCCGGCGGTCTTCAAGGCGACCGATATCGCCGCGCCGATGCCGCGTGTTCCGCCCGTGACGATTGCTACTTTGGTCATGTGTGCTCCTCCCTGTTGATCGGAGGAGCGAGTAGGGAGTAGCGAATAGCGAGTAGGGGATTGAAGCCTGCTGCGCCGACGCCGTTTTCCCTATTCGCTACTCCCTATTCGCTATTCGCTCAGTTCAGCGCTTCCACGCACATTGCAACGCCCATGCCGCCGCCGATGCACAGCGTGGCAAGGCCCTTCTTGGCGCCGCGGCGACGCATCTCGTAGACCAGCGTGTTGAAGACGCGGGCGCCCGAAGCGCCGATCGGATGGCCGATGGCGATGGCGCCGCCGTTGACGTTGACGATCGAGGGATCCCAGCCCATGCCCTTGTTGACGGCGCAGGCCTGCGCGGCGAACGCCTCGTTGGCCTCGACGAGGTCGAGGTCCTTGACCGACCAGCCGGCCTTCTCCAGCGCCCGCTTCGAAGCGGGAATAGGCCCCGTGCCCATGATTGCCGGATCGACGCCGGCGGTCGCCCAGGAGGCGATGCGCACCAGCGGGGTGATGCCGCGCCGCACGGCCTCGGCCTCGGTCATCAGCAGCGCGCCGGCGGCGCCGTCATTGATGCCCGACGCGTTGGCGGCGGTGACCGTGCCGTCCTTGTCGAAAGCAGGCTTCAGCTTGGTCATGGCGTCGAGCGTCGCGCCGTGCCGGATGTACTCGTCCTGATCGACTGTTGTGTCGCCCTTCTTGCCCTTGATGGTGAAGGCGACGATCTCGTCCTTGAACTTGCCGGCCTTCTGCGCAGCCTCCGCCTTGTTCTGCGAGGCGAGCGCGAACTCGTCCTGGGTTTCGCGGGTGATCTGGAACTGACGGGCGACGTTCTCGGCGGTGTTGCCCATATGGTAGCCATTGAAGGCATCCCACAGGCCGTCCTTGATCATGGTGTCGATCATCTTGTAGTCGCCCATCTTGACGCCGGCGCGCAGGTGCTCGGCATGCGGCGACATCGACATCGATTCCTGACCGCCGGCGACGATCACCTTGGCGTCGCCGGTGGCGATCTGCTGCATGCCGAGCGCGATGGCGCGCAGGCCCGAGCCGCAAACCTGATTGAGGCCCCAGGCCGTGGTCTCCTTCGGCAGGCCGGCATTGATCGAGGCCTGGCGGGCCGGGTTCTGTCCCTGCGCGGCGGTCAGCACCTGACCGAGGATGACCTCGTCGACTTCCGCCGCCTCGACATTCGCGCGCGCCAGCAATTCCCTGATGACGACGGCGCCGAGCTCATGTGCCGGCGTGGCGGCGAAACTGCCGTTGAAGGATCCGACCGCGGTGCGAGCGGCGCTGGCGACGACGATGGAATTGGAAGCGGACATTTTCTTCTCCAGACTTCGAGGTGTCGTGTTCTAGGCTATCCTTGAAGACTTTCTTGCCGGTTCAGGCAGCCGAGTCAAACCGGAAATGGGCATGGCCGCCATGCGTGGCAAGCAGAGCGCGCGCCGGCTGCGGCAACATGACGTTGACCGCGCGGCGAATTTTGTCATGCCCTGCAGCATTAATTGATGCCGCAGTGCACAAACCGCTTGGAATTGTGAGGCTTTTGCGCGTATCCTCGATAAAGGGCGCAATCGTTACCGGCCGCTTACTCCTAGAGGTGCCGGTGTCCTGGGGAGGATACGGATGGCCGCAAAAGACGACCCGATCGTCATCAAGAAGTATGCCAATCGCCGGCTCTACAATACCGGCACGAGCACTTATGTGACGCTCGAGGACTTGGCCGAGATGGTCAAGAAGGGCGAGGAATTCACGGTCCAGGACGCAAAGACCGGTGACGACATCACGCACCCGGTGCTGACGCAGATCATCTTCGAGCTGGAGAACAAGGATGGGCAGAACATGCTGCCGATCCCGTTCCTGCGCCAGCTCATCTCCTTCTACGGCGATCAGATGCAGATGATCGTGCCGAGCTTCCTCGAACAATCGATGATCGCCTTCTCCAAGGAGCAGGAGCGGTTTCGCGAGCAGCTCAAGGGTACCTTCGGGAAAACGCCGATCGACATGATGAAGACGCCGATCAAGGCGCTCGAGGAACAGACGCGACGCAATGTCGAGATGTTCCAGAACGCCATGCGCATGTTCACGCCGTTCCCGCCCGCCGGCGGCAATTCAGCGCCGGCCGCCGAGCCCGCGAAGAAGGAAGAGAAGGGCGACGATCTGCAGGAATTGAAGGCGCAGATTGCGGCGATGCAGCGCAAGCTGGACACGATGTCCTGACGGGTGTGCCGCCGTTTGGCGGCGATCGCGAACGCTGGAGATTGGCGCAAAGGCCCATCCCTTCGTCATCCTCGGGCTTGACCCGAGGATCCATTCTGTGACCGACGCCGTAGGGCGCAGCGGTGCAGAATTCTGTATACGTTGCAACGCCTTAGCGTCACGGCATGGCAACTGTGTTCACGCGAATGCGGTTTTGTCGCGAATGATAGCGTTGAGGACGACCAGGAGCTTCCTTG
>NZ_JAIUHJ010000021.1:0-100248 GCF_020165105.1 Mesorhizobium sp. CA5
CTCGGCGAAGCCGAGACGGAGAGGGGAGCGCCCTACGAAGGCCCCCTCTCCGTCCGCTTCGCGGACACCTCTCCCCCACCTTTGGCGGGGGCGAGGAACCCAAGCACCGTTACGCCGGCGGGACAGCGCCCCCTCTGCCCTGCCGGGCATCTCCCCCACGAGGGGGGAGATTGGCAGCTCCAGCGCCAACGCCAGCTAATTGATGCTCGCCGTATGCGCCGGCTCAGCAGTCCTGCCGTTCGTCGTGTAAGGCACGCGATAACCATTGGCCGTCAGCCACGCGATTGCCGCCTTCGGCTCGTCGGTCTGGATGATGGTGGCGCCGCGGTCGACCCAGAAACCCCAGGCTTCGCGCGGCAGGCTGGCGGCGACGGCAAGCTCGTCGCCGCGGCCGCCGGCGAGAAAGCCGCCGGGCTTGTTGACGACGGCGTAGGTGTCGGCCCAGAGGTGCCAGTCGCCCCGCGCCGCTTCCGCCCGCATGCGGGTGCTGAACAGCGGCCCGCCGGTCGATGTCAGCGT
Source organism: Mesorhizobium sp. CA5 (assembly GCF_020165105.1). Taxonomy (NCBI): domain Bacteria; kingdom Pseudomonadati; phylum Pseudomonadota; class Alphaproteobacteria; order Hyphomicrobiales; family Phyllobacteriaceae; genus Mesorhizobium; species Mesorhizobium sp. CA5. The sequence continues at coordinate 520 of NZ_JAIUHJ010000021.1, forward strand.
CTCGGCGCCGTTGCGCCAGGTGATCAATTCGATGGCGCGCGGCGCAAACGCCTTGTCGAGCTCATCGGCGAAGGCCGCATCATGCACGGCGTCGTCGGCAAGGATCGGCATGAACTGGAAGCCGCCGCCGGCCTGGGTAAGTGCCGCGCTCGCGGCATCGATGCGCTGCCGGTTCCAGAGATTCTCCTTGACGATCACCTGGTCGGCCATGCCGAGATCGCGCGCCTCCGCGACCATGCCAGGCAGGTCGGTCACCTCCAGCTTGTTGTCGAGGTTGATCAGGATCCTGTCCCTGGTCGTCAGCAGCATCTCGCGCAGTGTCGACACGGTCTCTTTGGTGACGGTGCCCGTGCCCTCGACGACCAGCCGGCATTTCTTAAGCTCGGCCAACGTGTATTTCACCACCTCGCCCTTGCACGTGGTCGTGCGGTCGAGCCAGCTGTCATGCATGATGACGAACTCGCCGTCTTTCGCGCGCCGGACGTCGACCTCGACGATCTCGGCGCCGATCGCGATCGAGCCCTCGACCGCGGCCAGCGAATTCTCGGCGTAAAGCGTCTTGCCGGCCTGCATGCTGCCGGCGCGATGCGCGGCAATCATCACATGATCGCGCCACTGGTTGGCATGCTCGAAGCGGTCGAGAATCTGGCTGGCCCGGCTTTCACCAGCTAAGCTTTGCCCCGCAACGGTGGCAAGGGCGGCGGAAAAGGCAAGGCTCAGCCAGAGTGTTCGCATCGGGGAATCGCTCCGTTCCGGGTTGGAACCCGGTTAGGCGATGCCCATGACAGCGCAATGAACGAAGCCGGCTAGTTTTTGGATCAGATCCGCTTGGAAATGCGGCGGAACCAGGCCAGTGCCGGCATTTCGACGAATTGCCATGTGAACCACGACGCGGCAATGACGGCGATCAACATCGCGGCCAAAGCCGCGAAGCCGATCCAGGGCGAGCCGGGGCCGAAGCCGGTCGCATGGTCACCGCGCAGCATCAGGTCGCCGACTATGCCGAGCCCGAGCTTGCGTTCGATCAGGCCGCCGACATTGATCATGCGGGCCTGGACGAAGATGTGGACCATGTAGATCGAATAGGAGAGCGAGCCGAGCAGCAGCATCGGCCAGCTGCGCAAGGCCAAGCTGACCCACCCGCCCTCATGGGCGAAGAGATAAAGCGCCAGCGCGAAGATGACCGGCGCGGCAATGCCGGCGTCATTCGTTCCCGCCACCGAAACGAACAGCGCGATCACGACGATCATCGCCAGCTCCGCCAGCGTCCAGGCGAGGCGCCCTGCCCCGCCGCTCAGCGCCTGTCGCGCCTCTGCAATGGAATCGTGCTGAAACCAGGCAAGCAGCGCGCCGAGCGAGAAGCCGTAAAGACAGCGGAGGAAGCCGAAATGGAAGGACACGTCCATATGACGCGTCGAGACCGCGAGCAGGAAAAGCGGCGCCGTCGCGGCTGCGGCAACGAGCCATATCCAGGCGCGCTGGCCGGCGGTGAACACGACGGCGGCGAAAAGCAGATAGGTGAAGAACTCGGCCGAAATGCTCCAGCTCGGCGCATTCCAGCTCAGATGATCCTCAACGCCCATGCCCTGCAGAAGGAAAAGGTTGGCGACCAGGCTCTTCAGGTCGAAGCCTGCGGTGAAGGGCGCCGGGCCCGTTCCGTGAAGCGCCGGCAGCACGAGCCGCAGCGCCTCGAAGCCGGCGAAGGCGGCGAGCATCAGGAGATGCAACGGATAGATGCGGCCGAAACGCACGAGCGCGAACCGTGCAAGGTCGTCCTGCCCGGCGAGCCGTCCGCCATAGGCGCTGGCAATGACGAAGCCGGAGAGCACGAAGAAGAAATCGACGAACAGATAGGAGCCGCCGACAAAGGCGCTCTGCGACACTATCGAGCTGGTCGGGAAGTGGAACAGCGCCACCAGCAGCGCGCAGATGCCGCGCCAGGAATCCAGCACCAGGAAACGCTCTCCGGCCGTCGTGCCGACACGGGTCGCGGCGGGCGCGGATGCAAGATTGAGCAAGGCAGTCTCAGCCATAATGATACAGATCCTGTGTTGCCGTGGCACTCGCCGAGCGCCGCTTCGTTTCCGCAAGCTGTGACTGGCATGTTGCGTGCCGGTTCTGTAGTTGTGGCTGCCCCGACGAAACCGAGGATTCCTAATGGCGAACAATGAGATCGACCACGCCTTCACCGCCCGCTCCAAGACGGGCGCGTCGTTCGAGCCGACCTATGCCGGCGCGCTGTCGTTCATGCGGCGCAAATACACGAAGGACGTGAAGGGCGCGGACGCGGTCGTGTGGGGCATTCCCTTCGACGCCGCCGTCACCAACCGGCCCGGCGCTCGCTTCGGGCCGCAGGCGATCCGCCGCGCCTCGGCGATCCTCGACAACGATCCGCAATATCCATTCTCGCGCGACCTCTTCGAGCATCTCTCAGTGGTGGACTATGGCGATTGCCTGCTCGACAGCGGCAATCACCAGAAAACTCCCGGCACGATCGAGCGCGAGGCGGCCAAGATCCTGAAATCAGGCGCGTTCCTTTTGACGCTGGGCGGCGACCATTTCGTCACTTGGCCGCTGCTAAAGGCGCATGCCGCCGTCCACGGGCCGCTGGCGCTCGTGCAGTTCGACGCGCACCAGGACACCTGGCCCGACGACGGCAAGCGCATCGATCACGGCTCCTTCGTCGCCCGCGCGGTGAAGGAGGGGATCATCGACCCCGATCGCTCGATCCAGGTCGGCATCCGCACGCACGCGCCCGACACGTTCGGCATCAAGATCCTTTACGGCCATGAGGTCGAGGAGATGCGCGCCTCCGACATCGCCTATGCGATCGTCGAGCGCACCGGTGGCAAGAAGACCTATCTCACCTTTGACATCGACTGTCTCGACCCGGCCTTCGCGCCGGGCACCGGCACGCCGGTGGCAGGCGGCCCCTCCTCGGCCAAGATGCTGTCGACACTGCGCCAACTCGGCCAGATCGACATCGTCGGCGCCGACATCGTGGAGGTTGCGCCGGCCTACGATCATGCCGATATAACGGCGATCGCCGGATCGATCATCGCCATGCATTATCTCGGTCTGCTGGCAGAGCGAAAGGCGCGGCTCGACGAACTGAGCAACGGCCATCATGCCGCGGCAAATCACGCCTACGGCATATGACTTTGGAATCGCGAGGAATTTGGCAAGCGATGAAACCGAAAATCTTCATTGACGGCGAACACGGCACGACAGGCCTGCAGATCAGGGCGCTGCTGGCCGACCGTGACGACCTGGAGATCATCTCCATCCCGACGGAACGCCGCAAGGAGACTGCCGCCCGCGCCGAGATGCTCAACGCGGCCGATGTCGCGATCCTTTGCCTGCCGGATGCGGCGGCCAAGGAAAGCGTGTCGCTGATTACGAACGATACGACCAAGGTGATCGACGCCTCGACCGCGCATCGCGTGGCCGAGGGGTGGGAATATGGCTTCGCCGAAATGGACAAGGACCAGGCGAAGAGGATCGGCAGCGCGAAACGCATAGCCAATCCGGGCTGCTGGCCGCAGGGGCCGATCGCGACGCTGCGGCCACTGGTTGCGGCGGGCCTGCTGCCTGCCGACTTCCCGGTCACCGTCAACGGCATTTCCGGCTATTCCGGCGGCGGCCGCCCGATGATCGAGGACTATGTCGGCAAGGGCGAGGACGCGCCCGAGTTCCTACCCTACGGGCTCACGCTGCAGCACAAGCATGTGCCGGAGCTCCGCACCTATGCAAAGCTGTCGCACGACCCGATCATGCAGCCGGCGGTGGGCAATTTCGCGCAAGGCATGATCACCGTGGTGCCGCTGCAACTCGGCGGTCTCGACCGCGTGCCGACTGGCGCCGAGCTTCACGCGGCGATTGCCGACCATTATGCGTCGATCGATGGCGGCGTGGTCGAGGTCGCGCCCTACACCCTCATGGAGCGCATGCCGGAGATCGATCCGGAGATCTATAACGGCACCAACCGGATGAAGGTCTACGTCTTCGCCAATGACGAGAGGGCGCAAGCACTGCTGATGGCCGTCTACGATAATCTCGGCAAGGGCGCGTCGGGCGCCGCGGTGCAGAATCTCGACCTGATGCTCGGCATCAAGCACTGAGCGGTCGTGAACCTGGAGCTTGCTACCGCCGAGGCGATCCGCAAGGTTCGCCTCAGCCTCTGACGCGTATATCGGTCGGCAGCGGATAGGCGCCCTTGGTGCCGCGCCAATGCGCGGCAGCGAAGCCAAGCAACACAAGCGCGATCGTCTGATGCGTCAATGCCATGTGCAGCGGCACCTGCATCACTAGCGTGCCGATGCCGATCGAGGCCTGGACGACCACCAGCGCGAACAGAAGCGTGGCCCGGCGGGCATGGGTGGTGCCAGGCTGGCGCCGCCACGTCGCGACCATATGCCAGAGTGCCACGACAAAGATCACATAGGCGCCCAGTCGGTGGACGAACTGCACCGTCTTTGGGTTTTCAAAGAAGTTCAGCCAGGCGGGCTTCAGCAGAAGCAGATCGGAGGGGATCACCTTTCCATCCATCAGCGGCCATGTGTTGTAGGAAAGGCCCGCGTGCAGCCCGGCGACCAACCCGCCGAGATAGATCTGGATCAGCGCCAAAAGCACGATGACGCCGGCGAGCCGCTGCGTCGACCGGTCGGCGGCGGGCTCGGAATGCGGCGCCAAGCCTCGCGCCACCACCATTGTCGCCGTGAAGATCAGCGCGGCAAGCGTCAGATGCGTCGCCAGCCTGTATTGGCTGACCGAGACGCGGTCAACCAGGCCCGAAGCCACCATCCACCAGCCGATGGCGCCTTGCAGTACACCAAGCAGAAGGATGCCGACCAGCTTCAACCCAAGGCCTCGTTCGATGCGGCGCGTCGCCCAGAAGAACAGCAGCGGCAAGGCAAAGACCACCCCGACGCCGCGCGCCAGGATGCGGTGCGCCCACTCCCACCAGAAGATCGATTTGAAATCCTCGACGCTCATGCCCTTGTTGATCTCGGCATATTGCGGGATCTGCTGGTAGCGCTGGAACTCTTCCTGCCATTCGGCGTCGTTGAGCGGCGGGATGACGCCGTGTATCGGCTGCCACTCAGTGATCGACAGACCCGAGCCGGTGAGACGAGTGGAACCGCCGACCAGCACCAGCGCGACCAGCACGAGCAGCACGACGTAGAGCCAGCCGCGCACCAAAGCGCGGTTGTGCAGGTCGCGGTCGCGTGCGGCATAGGGGGCTGTGGCGGTGATGGCAGCCATTTCGCATTCCCGGCGGTTGAAACGCGAGATTGGTGGACCAAGGCCGCTCAACTGGCAAGACTGGACAGCGCGGCACGCCGTCGCGCCGGGTCGCGACGGTTGCGCGCTCTTGTCATTCGGCCTAAGCGGGGCGGGTCAACGGAACCGCGACATGCCCATTCGCCTGAAAAAGCTGATCGGAACCATATTGCTCGTGGCGCTGGTCGTCATCTACGCGCTGATCGCCTCCGCCGTCGCGGTCACCAGGCTCGCCGAATACGGGCCCACGGCGCATCTCCTGTTCTTCCTGCTCAGCGGCTTTCTCTGGGTTCTGCCGGCCATGGCCATCATCAAATGGCTGATCATCGAGCCGCGCCCGAAGGGATGAACCTTGCCGGCGTCAGGCAAGCGTGAAGCAGGCCTAGACCGTAACGACCATCTTGCCCGCATTGGCCAGCGGCGTCGTGATGCCGGACAGCATCGTGCGGATATGCGCAAGGCTCTGATAGCGGCCATTGACGGAGATGCGCGGCAACGCGTGCAGGAAGCCGGCATGCTCGGAGCGCAGCACTCCATGCCGCGTGGTCACCGCCGACGCATAGCCTGCGTCGCGGGCAAAGCCCACTTCGCGGCAGCTGACGGCGCTAACATAGCCGTAAGGGTAAGCCAGATGACGCGGCTCTTCGCCGAGCTTTTCCTTGAGAATGCGACGGACATCGCCGATCTCATGGCGCGCATCGGATTCGGAAAGCCGCTTCAAGTTCCGATGATTGACGGTATGCGCGCCGATGGTCACTAGCGGATGGGCGGCCATGGTGCGAAGCTCATCCCAGTTCATCAAGGTGCATGGGCGGCCTGTGCCGAATTCATAGCCGTTCGAACGGGCCAGTTCACGCAGCGTAGCGCCCTGCTCTTCCTCGGGGACCTCCGACGTCAGCCAGGTGTTCAGCCGCGCGACGGCCTGGATCTTTCGACCTTGTGTCGAGCAATCGATCGTCGTCGACTTGCCACCCATCGTCAGCGTCAGGCGCGAGCTGGTGTCGACGATGTCCTCGATCACGTCCCACCAGAGGTCGACGGCGCCGTCGATCAGGCCGGGGGCGACGTAGATGGCGATCGGCGCGCCGTGTTTTTCCAGGATCGGAAGCGCCTCGGTCATGTTGTCGCGATAGGCGTCGTCGGCCGTGATCGTGGCGAACTGGCCGCCTTTCCCGCCCGTCTTGATGCGTTCGATCGCTTCATCAAGGGAAACAAAGGCATAACCCTGCCCCTTCATGTCCGAGATCAGCTTGTCGAGGAAAGTGGGAGCGATGTTCAGATGCCGATTGACGCTGTTCGGCTTCTCCGGTGTCGCGGTGACGCGGTGCAGCATCAGGATAGCGCCGATGCCGCCGACAAACGGCCGCGCCAGAGGCGCAAGGCCGGAGTAGCGGGCAAGGTTCAGCGCCAGCTTCCGGATTGCATCGCCCCCGTCGATCATTCCTTCACCTTTTGCGCCTAGGCTTATTCAAGCACGACATTCGCCTATGCGAACCCCAGGTTGCAACCAATACGTCTTAAGGATTGAGGGATGGTTGACGCCACCGCGTCATTTGATGGCAATCGGGTCGCGGCCAACGAGGCTTCCGCGCGCCCGGTGCGAGCCGATCAGGGTCGGTGGACTGTGATCGCAAGCGGCGGCACCGGCCTTGCCGACTATGTGCAATTCTGCGCCTCGGCGCTGTTCGCGCCGGCGCAAAGCGCATCTTGGGTGGGCAACTGGGCGGCCGCGACCGGCGCCGACATGGTTGTCGCGACGCTGTCCTGCGATGGCCGCCCGGCGCTGTCGCTGGCCCTGGAGATCGTGGGGCGCGGCCCGTTCAAGGTTGCCCGTTTCGCCGGCGGGCGCCACGCCAACGGCAATTTCGCCGCCGCCGACCCGCGTTTCCTGCCTTCTATCGACGGCCAGGCGATCCGCTCGATGTTCAAGGCAATCGGGCGGGCGCGGCCGGATATCGACCTGATCTCGCTTGAAAGGCTGCTGCCAGAACTCGACGGCGTCGCCAATCCGCTGGCCGCGCTGCCCGGCTTTCCAAGTCCGAACCTCGCGCTTGCGGTCGATCTCGGCGGCGGGTTCGACGCGCTGCTGTCGCGCGCGAGCGGCAAGCGCAAGCGCAAGAAGCACCGCTCGCAGACGCGCAAGTTCGAGGCGGTCGGCGCCTTCCGCCGCATCGAGGCACGCACACCCGAGGAGGTCGACAGGCTGCTCGATGCCTTCCTCGAGATGAAGGAGGTGCGTTTCGCCAAGATGGGCATCGCCAATGTCTTCGGCGACAGACAAATACACGACTTCTTCCGGGCGCTGTTCGCCGATGCGCTGGCCGAGGAAAAGCCGCCCTTCCTGCTGCACGGCCTGGATGTGGCGGGCAAGCTGCGCGCGGTGACCGGCTCCAGCCGGTCCGGCAAGCGGCTGATCTGCGAGTTCGGCGCCATCGCCGAGGACGATCTCTCGTCCGCCAGCCCGGGCGACTTCCTGTTCTTCGACAACATCCAGGAAGCCTGCGAGCTTGGCTTCGATGTGTATGATTTCTCGGTCGGCGACGAGCCTTACAAGCGGCTCTGGTGCGACATCGAGGTCCAGCATTTCGAGGTGCTTGCGCCGCTGACGCTGAAGGGCCGCGCATTGGCGACGACGATGCGGCAAGGCGCGCGCGCGAAGGGCTTCATCAAGAACAACCCGACGGTCTGGAAGCTGACCAAAATGCTGCGCCGCAAGGCTGCCGGACAGGCGGCGCCTGTCGCGACCGAAGACGACAGCTAGGCCTGGTCAGAGTCGCACAATCGCCGTCGTGTTCCCGGCACGATGCGCGCAAGCGGGACCCCGAGTGACTCAACGGAACCTATCGAGCGCCGGGAGGTTTTCGCACCCAGAAGGAGAATGGCCATGGCTAAGTGCGACCAGTGCGGCAACGACTATGACAAGGCATTCCTTGTGAGCCTGGGCGGGCAAGCCTACACGTTCGACAGCTTCGAGTGCGCGGTCCAGAAGCTTGCGCCGACCTGCCCTCACTGCAGGGTGCGGATCATGGGACATGGCGTCGAGCAGGGCGATGTCATCTATTGCTGCGCGCACTGCGCCGGGCAGGAAGGGGCCAACGCTCTGACCGATCGCGCGCCGTGACAATCGCGATTCCGCTGCCCCTTCGGGCCACACGGGAATGCCTTTTCGAACGCGCCCTTGACCGCGACCCTGCGGCAGTCGTTCAGTTCTGGAGCGGTTGCACCGTTTCACGGAAACGGCGAACCGCGCTGTCTCTTTGTCTTTGACGCAATTCCAGCCGGAAGGCTGCGGCGAAGTTGCCGAACCTAACCGCTCACACTTTTCCTGGAATTGCCTAACTATGCCGCCTGAACGATCTCGACCAATTCAACATCGAACACTAGGTCCTTTCCGGCCAACGGATGATTGCCGTCGAGCTTGACGCTGGCATCGTCCACGCCGATGACCGTTACTTGCATGGCACGTCCCTCGCGGGTGCGGGCTTGCAATCGGGTGCCAATATCGACGTTGATGTTTTCCGGCACGCTGGCGCGGTCGATGGTTACGACCGCTTCAGAGCGATGTGGGCCATAAGCGGCGTCGGCGGGGACGGTGACGGTGCTTTTCGCGCCGACCTCCATGCCTTCGACATGGGTTTCGAGACCAGCGATTATCTGTCCTTCACCCAGTGTAAACTGCAACGGTTCATTGCCGGAAGAATCGAATTGGGTGCCGTCGACCAGACGCCCAATGTAGTTGATGCGCACGGTGTCGCCGTTCTTGGCCTGTGTCATAACAGCCATCCTTTGGGAGTTGAGGGGCCGGCTTAGGGTTCACGGTCCCGCTCTCGATCATCCACGCACGAAAATGCGCAGCGCGAAGCATCAAAACTAGGTGCCTCGCCGCCGATGTAAAGTGCAGGAGTCGCCGAGAAATGCCGCGGTTCGCCCTTGTAGCTAAGAATTGCCCCGGGGCTGAGCCGTGTCCCATTCGTCGCGGTGCCGGCCTCCGGTCTTATGCGGCCGACCGGCGTCGGGGCAATGGGTCTCCCGGTTCATGGCCGACCGGTGTGACCAGTGTCAGGTTGGGATAGCCGTTCTCGATCAGCTTGACCGCGGCCTGCGTCACCTGGTCGTCGGCCTCTAGCATGGACAGGAAGACTTCGGTGCCGTCACCGACCAGGCGGCCGATGCCTTGCGCGTCGGCCGGGCCGCATTCGACCACGACGAGATCGTAGGCCGTGGTCAGCGACTGCATGATGATCGGCAGCCGATCGGCGGCGCGCATCGCGCGGACGGGGTCGGCGGTGCCGACCGGAATGACATGCGCGTCGGAATAAAGATCGGGGTGGATGACGTCGCTGAACTGCGCTTCGGAAGCAAGCAGATTGGTGATACCCGGGAAAAGGCTCGAGTCCAGCATCGGCCGCGATGCGGCGCCCGATGCCGTGAGGTCAAGCAGCAGCACGCGCAGGCCGGCGTCAGCTACTTCACGCGCCACGAGCACGGCGGAGGCGGCCGCCTCGTCGCCTTCCGGCGATACGAAGATCGCGCGCGCGGCGCCGGAACCGATCAACTTCTCGGCAGCCCTGTCGACATCTATCTCGCCGAGCCTGGACGGACCCGGCTTGGGTTCCGGCTCGGGCATTGGTTGCTCTGCCGCAACGGTGTCGGCTTCAAATGTCTCATTCTGCGCGATCGGCGGCTGTCTCTCCGGACGTCGCTCGCTGGCCATGGACGTCTCATAGGACGCGAAAGGACTCTGGTCGTCCTCGATTTCGGCTACAACCGGCTCGGTGCGCGCAGCGGGCATCGCCACCTGCTCGATATCGGTGAAACGGGCGCCGGCGGCCGGACGCATGGCACGGCCCGAGAACAGCTCGCCAAGCAGCGTGCCGATCGCCATCAGCAGCAGCGAAGCGGCGGCGGCGGCCCCGGTGATCGGCCCGATCTTCGGAAAATAAGGTTGCGACGGCACCTGGGCCTGCGCGATCAGGCTCGCCGCCACAGGCGAGTATCTGCGATCCTTGCGCGAGGCTACCGCATTGTAACTTGCCATATAGGATTCAAGCTGTTGGCGCTGGACGTTCGCGTCGCGCTGCAAGGCATCCAGCTGCACCTGCTGCTCGCCAGCGCGCGCTGACGCGGCCTTCAAGGTGTTGACGTCCGCGATCAGCTGATCCTCGCGGGCCTTCGCCGTCTGAGCCTGAGCCGACAACCCCCGGATGATCTTTTGCGCCTCGTTGCGAATCTGGCCGCCGAGGTCGGCAAGCTGCGACTTCAGCGCCCGGATGCGCGGATGATTGTCCAGCAGGGTTGTGGAAAGATCGGCGATATTGGCCCGCAGCTCCACCTGGCGCTCGCGCAGGCGCTGGATCAACTCGGAAGACAGGACCTCCGGCACGCTGTCCAGCGAACCGCCATTCCGCAGCGCCCGGCGCACGCTCTCGGCACTCGCCTCGGCGGCGGCGCGGCTGGCGCGCACACGCGACAATTCGCTCGACAGCTCAGAGAGCTGCTGAGTCGGAAGCACCGAATTGTTGCCGCCCATCAGCAGGTCGGACTGGGCGCGGAACGCGGCGACCTTGGCCTCGGCATCCCTCACGCGATTCTGCAGATCGGCGATTTCCGGCGCCAGAAAGTTGGTCGCGGCGGCGTTCGATTCGAGCTTGGCGTCACTCTTCGAGGCGATATAGGCCTCGGCAATGCCATTCGCGACCGCTGCGGCAAGCTTGGGATCCTTCGAGGCGAACTCGATCGCGATCGCGCGCGTCTTTTCAACGGCGTAAACATTGAGCTTGTCGTGCATGGCGTTCAGCACACGCTCGTCCGGCGGGATATCGAAGGGATCGCTTTTCAAGCCGACGAGCACAAGCACACGCCCGAGCGACGACATTTTCAGCGTTTCGTCGAACTCCGGCAACTTGTCCAGGTTGAGCTTGGTCGCCACCTGCTTGAGGATGTCGGGCGAGGAAATGATCTGGACCTGGGTGGCCACGCCCTGCTCGTCGAGAATCGGCTTGTCGTCGTCGTTGGTGCCCGGCGGCCGGGTGTATTCCGATTCGCGCGAGCCGATCTCCAGCTTGGCTGTCGCCTTATAATAGGGCGTCGCGAGCCAGGCGAAGGCGAAGGCCAGCCCGGTGACCAAAAGCGTGACAAAAACAATGCGCAGCCAGTTCCTCGCCAGGCTGGCGAAGAGCTGTCTCAGGTCGACATCGACGTCTGCGGCCGCTGACTGAACGGACATGCATCCTGCTCCGAGCTTTGAGTCGAAGCTGGACCGTAAAGAACTATGGTAACTCACCCGTTAAGATCAGAATGAATGCTTATTAGAGGGCACTCAAAGAAGATTGCTCGAAAGCAATAGAACAATTGGGCTTTTTACCGATCTCCGCTCTCCCGGACCGCGCTCCTTTACCGCCCATTAACCCTAACAGGCTGATAACGGTCGCACTTTCCTGGGGTTGTGCCGCGGCTTGCGGCAAGAGCGATGAAGGTTCCTGGCCGGTCATGAAAAGCACTGCTTCCCTCTTTCGCGCTTTGCTTGCCCTGTCGCTGCTCACCGGCTGCTCGAGCTACCGCCCGACACCCGCCGCCTTTCATGAAGTGCTCGATCAGCCCTACCGACTCGGCGCCGGCGACCGCGTCCGTGTCACGGTGTTCGAGCAGGACGGGTTGACCAACACCTACAGCGTCGACCAGTCCGGCTATCTGTCCTTTCCGCTGGTCGGCGCGGTGCCGGCGCGCGGCCACACCGCGCAGCAGTTGGAAAAAGCGATCGCCGACAAGCTGCGCCAAGGCTATCTGCGCGATCCCGACGTTTCGGTCGAAATCGACCGCTACCGGCCGATCTTCGTCATGGGCGAAGTGGGCGCTGCCGGGCAGTATTCCTACGTGCCGGGACTCACCGTGCAAAAGGCGGTCGCCATTGCCGGCGGCTTCACGCCGCGCGCCAATCAGGAGAGCGTCGACATCACCCGCGATATCAACGGCAAGGTGATGACCGGGCGGGTGCTGACATCCGATCCACTCCTGCCCGGCGACACCGTCTACGTCCGCGAACGGCTGTTCTGAAAAACCCGTCGTGGCGGTGAACCTCAGGATCGTGCACTGCTTTCGCTCACCTGTCGGAGGAATCTTCCGGCACGTGCGCGACCTGACCGAGGCGCAGGTCGCCGCCGGCCATGCGGTGGGAATCGTCTGCGACTCGACCACCGGCGGCGACTATGAGGAGCGCTTGTTCGAGGCGATGAAGGACAGCCTCGCGCTCGGCATCCATCGCACGCCGATGCAGCGTCATGTCGGGCCGGGCGACCTCGCCTCGGCCTGGCGCACCTATCGAATCATCCAGGAATTGCGGCCGGACGTGCTGCACGGGCACGGCGCCAAGGGTGGCGCCTATGCCCGGCTGTTCGGCTCACTGTTGCGGGTATCAAGGTTTCGCGTTGCCCGCCTCTATTCGCCGCATGGCGGCTCCCTCCACTATGACGAAACGACCGCGATGGGAAAGCTGTTCTTCGGCCTGGAGCGTTTCATGGCGCGCTTCACCGATTGCCTGCTGTTCGTTTCCGACTACGAGGGCAACACCTATCGCCGCAAGGTCGGCGAGCCGCCCATACCCAACACGCTTGTCTATAACGGCCTGCGCGCCGCCGAATTCGAACCGGTGACGACGGCAGCGAATGCCGCCGATTTCCTGTACATCGGCATGATGCGCGACCTGAAGGGCCCGGATATCTTCATCGATGCGCTGGCTATGGCCGGCGACGAGCTCGGACGCCCCTTAAGCGCCGTGATGGTCGGCGACGGCGACGACCTGCCGCGCTACCACGCGCAAGTGGAGCGACTCGGCCTGAAAAGCCGCGTCCGATTCCTGCCGCCCATGCCGGCGAGACAGGCTTTCGCTCTGGCCGAGTTGATTGTGGTGCCATCCCGCGCGGAGGCGATGCCCTATATCGTGCTCGAAGCTTTAGCCGCCGGCATGCCGATGATCGCGACCGCTGTCGGAGGCATTCCGGAAATTTTCGGCGAAGACTCCCCTGCCCTGATCCGCCCCGACGCATCTCAGCTCGCCGCCAAAATGGGGGCGGCGCTCAGCGACTTTGACGGCTATCGAAAACTGATGCCGCAAGCCGATGAGCTGAAGGCCCGATTCGGTGCGGATGTCATGGCCGCCGATATCGAGAAGGCCTATTTCGCGGCACTGAACAAATAGGCCGCGGGCCGCAACAACTCCAAAACCACCGGTTGTTTCAAGGCTTTCTTAGCTCTCTTTTGCTATGCAGTTGCGCGAAGCTCGCGGACAGTTCCCATGAATGAGATCGACCCCGCGCACCGCTTTTCCATAGATGCGGTGCGCAACTACGATGCTCCCGCCGATGGCGAAAAGCCTGGCGGCATCAACGATGTGGCGCGCCAGGTCGCTTCGCAATACCGGCGTGATACCATGTCGCCGATCATGGTCAGCGGCGTGCTGCGCATGGTCGAGTTCGCGATGCTGTTCCTGTCTGGGCTCGGCGTCTATTTCCACTATGTCGGCTTCTTCAGCTATCTGGCCTGGCAGTATCCGTTGGCGATCGCGGCTACGTCGTTCCTGGCCGTGGTGCTGCTCGACGTGACCGATTGCTACCAGATCGCGGCGCTGATGCGCCCCCTCGCGAATTTCGGCCGCGTGCTGCTGGTCTGGGCAGGCAGCTTCGCGCTGATGGCGCTCACCGCCTTCGCCATCAAGGCGTCGGAAGACTATTCGCGCCTGTTGTTCGGCACCTGGTTCGTGGCCGGCTTCGCGCTGATCTTCGGCCTGAGACTCGTGATGTCCAGCCTCATCCGGCGCTGGGCGCGCGACGGCCGCATGGAGCGCCGCGCGCTCATCGTCGGCGGCGGCAAGGCGGCCGAGCAGCTGATCCGCTCGGTCGAGAAGCAGCCCTACAACGACATCCGCATCTGCGGCATCTTCGACGACCGCAACGACAAGCGCTCGCCGCCGATCGTCGCCGGCTACCCGAAGCTCGGCACCATCTCCGAGCTCATCGAATTTGCCCGCATCGCGCGCATCGACATGCTGATCGTGTCGCTGCCGCTGACCGCCGAATCGCGCGTCCTGCAGCTTCTGAAGAAACTCTGGGTGCTGCCGGTCGATATCCGGCTTTCGGCACATTCCAACGCGCTGCAGTTCCGGCCGCGCGCCTATTCCTATATCGGCTCGGTGCCGATGCTCGACATCTTCGACAAGCCGATCAACGACTGGGATTCGGTCGCCAAGCGCGCCTTCGACATCGTCTTCTCGCTCATCGGGATCATCGTCTTCTCGCCGGTGATGCTCGTCACCGCGATCGCCATCAAGCTCGACAGCAAGGGCCCCGTGCTGTTCAAGCAGAAGCGGCACGGCTTCAACAACGAGATCATCGAAGTCTACAAGTTCCGCTCGATGTTCACCGACCGCTCCGATCCGACCGCCAAGCAGACGGTGACCAAGAACGATCCGCGAGTCACCCGCGTCGGCCGCTTCATCCGCAAGACCTCGATCGACGAGCTGCCGCAGTTCTTCAACTCGTTGTTCGGCTCGCTGTCGCTGGTTGGGCCGCGCCCGCATGCCATCGCCGCGCAGTCGCACAACCTTCTCTACAACGAGGTGGTGGACGGCTACTTCGCCCGCCACAAGGTCAAGCCCGGCGTCACAGGCTGGGCGCAGATCAACGGCTGGCGCGGCGAGATGGACACCAACGAAAAGATCCGCATGCGCACCGAATACGACCTCTATTACATCGAGAACTGGTCGATGCTGTTCGACCTGCGCATCCTGTTCCTGACGCCGATCCGCCTGCTCAACACGGAAAACGCCTATTGAGCGCCATCGCCAGTGAATTGCCGCCACAGGCTGTCAACCAGTTGCAGCCATCGGCAGTCAACCGGTTGCCGCCGCGGGCGGTCAACGCCAAGTTGATCTCGCTGATCGCATCGGCTGCGATCGGCGTCGGCATCCTGCTTTCCGGCTTCGTCATCAGCGAGCCGGCGCCCTATGAAATCTACATGGCCGGGCTGATCGCGGTCTGGGCGTTGTTCGGGCTTCGAATCTCGCGCGCGATCATGCCCCTGCTGGTGCTTCTGGTGGCGATGAACATCGGCGGCATGATCGCGATGACCCAGATGGCCGACCTCGCCAACACCCCGCTCTATCTCGCCGTCTCGCTGTTTTTGGCCTTCAGCGCGGTGTTCTTCGCCTCGGTGACTTCGGTCCAGCCGAGCCTCTACCGACTGATCTTCATCGCCTATGTCGTGTCGGCCGTGGCGACGTCGCTGCTCGGCATCGCCGGTTACTTTCATGCGTTTCCGGGCGCGGAAATGTTCACCAAATACGACCGCGCCGCCGGTGCCTTCCAGGATCCGAACGTGTTCGGGCCGTTCCTGGTGCTGCCCGGCACCTACCTGCTCTATCTGCTCTTGACCGGCCCGGTGTCGCGGATGCCGCTTCTGGCCGTGCCGCTGCTCATCATCACCGCCGGCATCTTCTTCTCGTTCTCGCGCGGCGCCTGGGGCATGTTTGCCGTGTCGGCGGTGCTGCTCACCGCCTGCCTCTTCCTGCAGAGCGCCAGTGGCAAGTTCCGGCTGCGCGTGGTGGTGATGACGATCGCTGCCGCGGCGCTGCTGGTCATCGCCCTCATCGTCATCCTGCAGTTACCCGGCGTGTCGGACATGTTCACACAGCGCGCGCAGCTTGAGCAGAGCTATGATTCGGCGCGGCTCGGCCGCTTCGCCCGCTATTCGATCGGCTTCCAGCTGGCGATGGAGCACCCGTTCGGCATCGGCCCGCTGGTCTTCGGCACGATCTATGGCGAGGACACGCACGACATCTGGCTGAAGGCGCTGATGGATTATGGCTGGCTCGGCTTCGTCTCGTTCCTGACGCTGACGCTATGGACAATCGGCGCCGGCTTCCGCATCCTTCTGCGCGACCGGCCGTGGCAGCCCTATCTGCTCTGCGCCTATGTCGCCTATCTCGGCAATATCGGCCTCGGCACCTTCATCGACATCGACCACTGGCGCCATCTCTATTTGCTGCTCGGCCTGGTCTGGGGCGCGATCGCGCTGGAGTACCGGCACCAGCGGGAATTGCGGCTGGGAAGGCCTGCATCGCTCGTTGCAATTTCACCTGCGCGATAGGCACCGAATTCGGTTGACCCGCACCGCCTTATCACGATACATCGCCACCCGGTCCGGAGTGTAGCGCAGCCCGGTAGCGCACTTGACTGGGGGTCAAGGGGTCGTCGGTTCGAATCCGGCCACTCCGACCATTTGAAAGAGAACTTCCCCCCAAGTTCTTAGGTTGAGCCGAAGGCTTCCGCTCCTTGGGCAACCGTTTGGTCCAAAAACAGCTTCTCGTTGATTTTAGAGTAGTTCCGCGACTTGTCGGCAGAAGCTTGGGGGCTGTCACGCGAGCGGAAGATCTATCTGGCCAGGAGGCCGAAGAACAAGAAGATCGTTGTCCGTCCGCCAGTGGGCATGCGGTGCGCTTCTTCATCGGCGATCAGAATCGTCGACGCAGTCACGTGCCTGGCGCCGAGCAGCGCCTCGGTTCTCCCCCATGGCGCCGGGCGCTGACACCGGCGTGGAGCGTTAACGGATTTGTTAATGCGGCTCGGCGTATAGGATTCCACGCAGTATCGACAGTTCTGAGCACCGCTTCGCGCTTACAGCAACGGCACTCTGTATGAAACCGAAGCCTTCTTCAGCGGGATCGAGCCTCACACAGCTGACCAGCTTGCGATTTTTCGCCGCTCTCTATGTGCTTGCCTTCCACTCGGCAGACATTGACGGAGCGCCGCCCCCGATCGCCAATTTTGTGCAGAACGGCTATCTGGGCGTCTCGTTCTTCTTCCTGCTGTCCGGCTTCATTCTCACCCATTCCTACTTCGACAAGATGTCTGACTGGTACGAGATCCGACAGTTCGCCTTAGCGAGGTTTTCCAGAATTTATCCAATCTATCTCCTTGCCCTTATTGTGGCTTTGCCGCTGACAAGCATGCCCTTGGATCACCCGCTTGCATCACTGGCGACACTTGGCCTTGTTCAGGCATGGGGCGGACCAACGACAATGCTCGGATTCTTCTGGAATCCTCCGGGTTGGACACTCTCGATCGAGTTCTTTTTCTATCTTGTGTTCCCGTTATTGCTTCCCGTCCTTTCAAGGCTTACGGGCGGAGTCCTGTGGATCAGCCTGGCAGCTTTGGTGCTGATTTTCGTAGTTATGTGTCTGCCGGGTCTCGGACCGACCGGCTACCTTGCGTTCGGCTGGATGAAGCTGGTGCCTCTCCCGCTGCTGAGGCTGCCCGAATTCATGACCGGCATCATTTGCGCTCTGCTGTTTAGGGCCGGCGCGTTCGATCGCTTCCGCAGCGACCGGCCAGCCATTCTGGCCATGGCGTTCACGGTTGCCACGCTTGTCGCGACACGCATGGTGACGACAGGGGGTTTCGCGGCGATCGGCTTTGTCGCGCTGATTGCGACATGCGCCGTGAATGACGGCAAGACCCAACGCGTGCTGTCGTACAAGCCGCTCGTGCTGCTGGGCAATGCAAGCTATGCCCTCTACATCCTGCAAATCCCGGTGCGAAAGTGGATTCCGGTGCTGTTCACCGGAGAATGGGAATGGGTCGGAAGTCTTTTGTACCAGCCTTTGCTGGTCGTTATCTCGGTCGTCGTTTTCATTCTGGTGGAGGAACCTGCCCGCAAGCACCTGCGCTCCTCAATTCCGCAGCGAGCGAGCCCTTCCGTCGCATGATTCAAGCGCCATGCGCCGCGAGCATGCGGCGCGCGCTTTCCTCGTCGGTGATCAGGATGGTCGGCGCAATCAGGTTCATGGCGCCGAGCAGCGCCTCGGTCTTTTCCGCGCCGCCGGAGGTGAGGATGCGGATCGGCGCCTTGCGCAGGCGGTCGACATCCACCGACATCACATGGCTGTTGACGGGATGGTCGACCAGATCGCCATTGCGGTCATAGAAATGGAACAGGAGATCGCCGACGGCGCCGCGCGCAAGCAGCGCCTCGCGGTCCGCTTCCTTCAGGAAGCCGCCGCGCGAGAAAGTGGTGGCCGAAGCGATCCCGCCGACGCTGAGCAGCACGGCGTCGAGCGCATCGGCCATCTCAAAAATCTCCTGCAGGCCGCAGCGCTCGACCAGCGCGATTTTTGTCTCGACGCTGTCGACGACCGCAGGCGTCGGCATCAGATAGCCGTCACCCTGGAAGATCTGGGCGAAGCGCCAGGCGAACTCGGCCGGGTTGACCCGGCGCGCGACGCCGACGCCGCCAAGCAGCGAAATCACGCTGAAATCGGTTAGCGATTTGGCGCTGATGAAGGGCAAGGTGTTGAACAGCGTGACTCCCCAGCCGACGCCGACCCGCATGCCGGATTTCATCGCGTCGGACAGGAACATGCCGGTCTTGGCGGCGATTGCCGGGATCGGGTCGGCATTGGGATCGGTGAGCGGCGCCACCAGCGCCTGCTGCAGTCCGAAGGTCTGTTCGAGCGCGCGCTCCAACCGCACGATCTCCAAAAGCTCGCTCTCGATGGTGATCTTCACCTCGTTGCGTGCCCTCGCCTCGGCCAGCATGCGCACGATGGTGACGCGGCCGACGCCGAGCACGTCGGCGATCTCGTTTTGCGTCATCTGCTCGACGAAATACATCCAGGCGGCGCGGATCCTGAGGCGGTCGGTCCGGCTTTCGCTCACGACCTGCTCGGATGCCTCGGCCGCCGCCCTGCCGTTTTCTGGTTCGCCCTGCCGTCGCCTGCCCAATTTCCCCTCCAACCCCGGCGGTGACACCTCGCCGATTCTGCATGCTGGTTAAATATCGCCTATTGATCTACCAAGCGAGACGAACAATCTAGAGAGGGCGGCTGGCGCCCAAAGCCGTGACCGGCTTCAGCATTTCGAGGCAATTGGCGATGCTGCGACAAATTTCCGAAGACGTCCGCGCCAACCTGAAGGACCGGCTTCGGGAACTGCGCGATGCCATCCGCCAGAACCGCCACGACAGCGCTGGCGACCCCTCGCAAGATATCGCCGGCAATTTGCCTCTCTTCCCGGGCCGCAGCCTGCTCGGCCACGCCGCGAGCGCCGTCGACGAGGCGCTGACGATCGCCGAATCCTTCGTACCGCATTCCCGGCCGCTCAAGGTCGACGGCACGACCGTCAAAAGCCTGCGGATCTATTTCCCGCACGGCGATGAAGACCGGCAGATCGGCGGCGAGCGTCAGTTCAGGCGCGACATGTATTATCTGACCCGCGCGGTCCTTGCCGGCTACGGCATCGACAATCCGCGCGTCCACGAGGCGAGCTTTTCCGCCGTGCATGTCGCAATGCGCAAGCGCTACGCGGACCTCCTGGCCGGCGCGACGGCGGATGCGGCATCGACGGACCAGGTCGCGGCGGCCTGTGCGGCTCTGCTCGTCGAATGCCTCAACCACCGTCCGGTTCAGCCTGGCGAGACCGGTCCAGGCCCGGCGATAGCCGGCGACCGGTCTCTCGACATCAGGTGCCTCGCGCCCGTGGCGCTTGCCTGCGGACTGGCGACCAAGGCGGATGGAACGCCCGAGCCCGACATTCTCGAGATCGCGGTGCTGGCTGCCGAAGTGCGGGAAGACCGCATCCGGCAGGCCTGCGCCCAGGCCAATGCCGTCCAGGAACTGACACCGGTTCTCGCCACCCTGCTCGCGCATCTAGCGTAACCGCCGCGAATTATCCGCTACCGTTCGGCCGCCATGGCCGCGATCGTCTTCTTGGCGCGCTGGATCGAGGCCGGGCTCATGCTGAGCTCGGTCAGGCCCATCCCGATGAAGGTGGGGATCAGGTCCGGACGGCCGGCGGCCTCGCCGCACATGCCCACCATGATGCCGGCGGCGACGCCTGCCTTCGCCGTCAGCTCGATCGCCGACATCACAGCCGGACTGGTGACGTCGTTGAGCTTGGCGACCGTCGGATTGAGTCGGTCGGCGGCCATGATGTACTGGGTCAGGTCGTTGGTGCCGATCGAAAAGAACGCCACCTCCTTCGCCAACGCGGGCGCGATCAGCACGGCGGCTGGCGTCTCGATCATCACGCCGAGGTCGAAGCTCGCATGCGGCACGCCTTCGGCCTTGAGTTCGTCGGCGCATTCGTCGACCAGCGCGCGCGTGCGCGTGACCTCCGCGATCTCCGAGACCATCGGCAGCATCACCTTGATGTTACCGTGGACGGCGGCGCGCAACAGCGCCCGCAGCTGCTTCTTGAAGATGTCGGGGCGGTCCAGGCACATGCGGATGCCGCGCCAGCCGAGGAACGGGTTTTCCTCGTCGGGGAATTCGATGCCGGCGATCGGCTTGTCGCCGCCGATGTCGAGCGTGCGCACGATGACCGAATGCGGCGCAAACGCCTTGGCCAGTGCGCTGTAGGTTTCGGCCTGCATCTCTTCCGACGGCAGATGCATGTGGCGCATGAAGAGCAGCTCGGTGCGGAATAGGCCGACGCCCATGGCGCCGGCCTCCTGCGCCGCCTCGATCTCTTCCAGCGAGCCGATATTGGCCGCGACCTCGATCACCGTGCCGTCGGCGCGGGTAGGCGTCATGCCTTTGAACACTTTCAGCCCGGCGCGCTCCTGCGCCGCTGCCTCGACACGCCGGGCAAAGTCTTTGCGCGCGGCCTCGTCCGGATCGACGATCACATGTCCGGCACTGCCGTCGATCGCCACCTCCCTGGCGGTGCGCAGTTCGTTGATCTTGTCGCCGAGACCCAACACGGCCGGGATGCCGTGCGAGCGGGCGATGATGGCTATGTGCGAGGTGGCGCCGCCATGGCCGCAGACCACGCCGCCGATGCGCTTCAGCGGCGCGCGCGCCAGATCCCAGGCGCCGATGTCGTCGGCAATGAGGATCGCGCCCTGCGGGATGGTTTCCAGGCTGACTTCGTCCTGGCCGAGCAGCGCCAGGCAGATCTGCCTGCCGACGGCATGGACGTCGTCGGCCCGGGCGTTGAGATAGTGGTCGTCGACCGCGCTGAAATCGGCGGCGATGGTGGCCGCCGCGCCAATGACGGCGGACACCGCGTCATCGCCTTCCTTGATCAGCTTCTCCGCCTCGCCGGTCATGCTTTCGTCGGTGGCAATGTCGCGCAACGCGGCGACGATGCCGCGGTCGCCGGCGGAGAGATTGTTCTCGGCAAGCGTGCGGTCCATGCGCGCCTGGACGCTGGCGACTGCGCCGCGGAAGCGCTCGAGCTCGCCCTCGATCTCATCGGCCTGCAGGCGTCTGCCCGGTCCCGCGATCTCCGGCGGGAAATGGGCAAAGGCCGGCCCGATCGCCACGCCCTCGCTTGCGGCGACGCCTTGAAGTTTCGGGGTTCCATCCACCGCTGCGGCAGAAGGCTGCGCGGCCTCACGAGCGGGCGCCGGGGCTGCGGCTTGCGAGCCCTCATCACCTGCCTCGCCCTCGTCGTCGAGGCCAGCGCGCGGGTTCTCCAGATAGCCGATCAGCGCCTCGATCGCCTCGATCGCGTCGGCGCCGTTGGCGCGCACGGTGACTTCCTGGTTTTCCTTGACAGCCAGGAGCATCAGCTTGACCGAGCTCTTGGCGCTGACCGCCTTTCCGTCCTTGACGAGCTCGACATCGGATTCGAAACCCTTGGCGAGTTTCACGAACCGCGTGGCGGGACGGGCATGCAAACCTTCGTGCACTCTGACGATGGTCGAGCGTTCCATGGCAATACTCTAGGTTTGGGCGCCGTCGACAGACAGCGCGGATATTATCAGGCGGCGATGGTGATGACAGCGCCTGGCGTCAGCGCCGCTACGAGCGCCCCGGTATCGACCGCGGATGCGCAAACCTCGCCCGGCCTTTCGGCCTCGGATGCTCCGTTGAAGGAGATCACGACATGACCCATTTCGCGGACCTTGCTCCAGGCCGTGGAGCCAACCGCCGTTATCGTCGCCGAAACCGGTCCGAGCGTGATCGAGGCGCCTGTCGCCGGCGCATCGTCGCTCGGGCCTTCTTCCGTCCTATGCAGTACGGAAACTTCGGCCAGTTCGGGAGGCGAGCCATCCGCGAAAAGGATGACCACGCCGCCCTCGGCGAGGTCCGCCACTTCGGGTCCTATTGCTGTGACCCGTGTCTTGAGAAGAACCGACATATGGCGAACCTCGTTGTTACGCTTTTTAGAACACGATCAGGGAGACGATCCATGCGATCAGCACGGAAACCGGGCCCATGATCTGGCGGCTGATGAGCACCGCCGGCACGCCGATTTCGATCGTCTTCGGCTTGGCCTCACCGAGCGCCAGACCGACGGGAACGAAGTCGCAGCCCACCTGCGTGTTGTAGGCAAACAGCGCCGGCAGGGCCATTGCTGGCGAGATGGTGCCGTTGGCGATCTGCGGGCCGATGATGGCGACGCCGATGACCTGAGCGATAACGGCGCCCGGTCCCAGGATAGGCGACAGGAACGGCAGGCCGCAGATGGCCGAGATGACCAGCAGGCCGACGATGTTGTTGGCTAAAGGCCCCATCGGCTGCGCCAGCACGTCGCCGATGCCGGTATAGAGGATCAGGCCGATCAGCATGGTCACGAAGGCCATGAAGGGCAGCACGTTGCGGACGACCTGATCGATGGTGCGGCGGCCGGAATTGAAGAAGATGCCGACCACACGGCCCATGACGCGGCCGATCGAGCTGATCAGGCCGATAAGCCCGCCTTCGCTCGGCAGCGGCTCGGCCGCCCTGGCAGTGGTGTTGTTGCTTGAACTCATCGATGCTGCTCCCCCCGCAGTGGTGACCGCTTCGGATCCGTCCGCCATTGTGACGTTGGCCGGCTTCACGCCCGAAACGTAGATGTCTTCCGTGATGAACTGGGCGAGCGGACCCGCCTGGCCGACTGGCGTCAGGTTGACGGTCGGGATACGCTTGCGCGGATAGACCCCGCAGCGCGCGGTGCCGCCGCAGTCGACGACGACGACCGCCATCTCGCTTTCGATCGGCGGCGACTTGAAGCCGTCGACGGCCTGGGCGCCGGTCATGTCTGCGATGAGCTGCGCCACCGGATGAATGCCGCCGCCGGTTACCGACACGACCTTATTGCGCTGTTCGGTCGGCTCGATCACCAGAGGCCCGCCCCAGCCGGTCGAACCCTTCGAGATCTTTACTGCCTTGTATGTCTTGGCCATGGTGTCCTCCCGCCCTTAGAGCTCGACGCCCTGGCGGCGTGCCATGATGGCCGTGATGCGCTCGGTCAGGATGCCCTTCAGCAGGATGACGACGAGGCCGACGATGGCGTACCAGATCGCCACCTTGACATGGTAGCCATTGGCGATGACGCCCCGCTTCTCGAGGTCGAGCAGCGCGACCAGCATGCCGCCCCAGACGAAATATTCGCCGGGGTTTATGTGCGGGAACAGGCCGAGCGGCGGATGCACGTAAGACACTGCCGCGTCGTAGAAGGCAGGCTTGTGCTTTTCTTCCAGGAAGGAGCCGAAGGTGTAGGCCATCGGGTTGGTGAGGAAGAACACCGACAGGACCGGCAGCACGGTGTAGCGGGTCAGGGCGATGCGGCCGGCGCCGCGCGCCAGGCCGTGGACGCGCTCCTCGCCGACCAGTTCGGTGACGGCGTAGAAGGCGGTCATCAGCACGACCAGCGTCGGGATGATGCCGGTGACGAAGCCGGCGAACACTTCGCCGCCCTTCTGGAAGATGCCGATGAAATATTTGCCGATGGCGGTCAGCCAGCCGAGCTGCTCTTCCTGCTGCACATTCTTCAGCTGTTCCTTGAGCTGATCGGCGGTGACGGGCGCATTGTCGGTCGCCGCCTGCGCCAGGACCACGAGATGGTCGGTGGCATGCTCGACGCCGAGCTTGCCGTGCCAGGCAGCATCCGAGACCATGGTGCCTGCGACATGCAGGTTGTGCACCGCCAGATCGGCATGCTGCGCCAATAACGAAATTACAGACATTTCTCCTCCTTATGACCCCGCCGGTCATTCCCAGCCGGCTGCCGGCGTCGCTTAAGCCCTTGCTACGTTCAAACCGGACAGGCCCGGCTTCTTCCCCGGCTCCGACCGTGCGCGGTCGATCTGCTCGATCGCCCGTTTCACGGCCTCGGCCACACCGGGTTCCCCCTCCCCCATGATCGCAGGGTTGGACCGGAGTCGATCGAGGGGGATCCCCTCGAATTCTTCATGTCGCTTGAACTTGGTGAGCACCGAACGGCCGCTCATGACCATCATGCGGCGCACGATGAGGTCCGGCGTCACGACGACGAGCGCGATGGTGCCCTTGGCGAGCCGGCCGCGGAAATTGCCGGCTCCGACAAAGCCGTCCTTGAACTCTCCGGTGACGCCTTTGAAGACGTCCGCATAATGCCGCATCTGCAGCCAGACGCCGAGCGATTGCAGCGCCCAGACGACAAACAGCAGAAGCAGCGCCCACTGCCAGATCGCCATTTCGGTTTCCTCCCGATTCTCTTCCTCCGGCACATATTGGACGGAGGCGAGATGACCCGAAAGTGAGAACATTTGTTTCCTAGAATGTCAACATGTATTATATTGGCCGCCGTAACGCTCCACAGGCGGCTGACCGATTTCGGCAACGGCAGCGCCTGTGCTAGCCTGTCGTCAAACGGGATCAGAGACATGGATCTGCCTTTCAGGCACGAACTGGCGCTTATGCCGGACCTTCGTCACCGGCTGCGGCAGCTGCGCTGGTTTCGCGCCACATTCCGCAGCAGCGCGAAGGTGGTGTCGGAAACCTTCGGCGTTCGTTTCGAGATCGACGAGGCCAAGCTGACACGCGCCTTTCTCGACTGGATCGACGTCATGGAAGCGCAGAAGCGATTCGCAGCTGTCGACCGCGCGGACTTCATCGTCTTCGCCGCCGGGCTGGTGCTGCGCGAGCTGATCCGCCAGGCGCCGGCACGGGAGGTCTCAGGTCTCACCGAGATGATCGAGACGGAGGCCAATGCCGGCACGGCGGAAATCGTGCGCTTCTGGCCGGAAGGTTTCCTCTACACCAACTATTGCGTGTCGGCGATCCTGGCCGTGCACGAGCAGGAGTTCGGCACAGCGCCCAGCATCGATAAATGCGCCGACGACCTGCGCACCTGGTGGTCCTACCGCGAGAACGCGACGGAAATGCCCGCCTATGCCGTGGCCTTCCTCGACCGCTTCCTCGGCGCCGAGCCCAACTGGATCACACCCGATCGTGCGCAGTCGCGCCAGGCTATGCAGCGCGCGCTTGGATCCACGCCGGCCAGCGAGGCGCTGCGTCAGCTTTGATGCGCAGGAGATGCATCCGCCTCGCTATTGAACATCTGACTTTTTATCGATAGCGATGTGCTTATTGGCACAGAGGCCGGGAGAAGCGCGTGGCGCAACCTAGACTGATTTTCGATTGCGACGGCGTTCTCGTCGACAGCGAACCGCTGGCCGCCAAGGCCTATGAGCGCGTCTATGAGAAGCATGGCATGCCCGGCGTCCATGGCGGCATCATCGCGCAATGCATCGGCATGAAGCAGGCCGACATCATCATCAAAATCAAGGAACTGACCGGCCATCAGTTCCCGCCCACCGCCGACGGCGACATCTGGGCCGAGACCAAGCTGCTTTTTTCGGAGGAGCTGAAGCCGACACCGGGGATCCTGCCGTTCCTGAGCGCGCTTGCTGGCGACCGCTGCGTCGCCTCGTCATCTTCGGTCGAACGCATCAACCACAGCCTGTCGGTGACCGGACTGTCGCGCTTCTTCGGCGAGGCGATCTTTTCCTCCTCGATGGTCAAGAACGGCAAGCCGGCGCCCGATATCTTCCTCTACGCCGCCGAGAAGATGGGCGCCAAGCCGGCCGACTGCGTCGTGATCGAGGATTCGCCATTTGGCGTCCAGGGCGCGGTTGCGGCCGGCATGATCGCGATCGGCTATACCGGCGGCGGGCATACCTATCCCGAGCACGGCGCCCGGCTGAAGGCCGCGGGCGCGGATTTCGTCTGCGCCGACTGGCACGACGTCAGCCGGCAGTTGGCCGGGCTTGGTGTCCCGGCCTGAACTAGCGGAGACTTGGGAAGCGACGCCGCGTCCACTCCCCAGGCGGGACCAATCCCCCCACGCGGAAGTTGAAGGACAGGACCCTCGTTGCATCGGCGTCGACCTCGCAGCGGAAGCTCAGATCATACCACTGGGTTGTCGTGCTGAAGGCAGCCTGCGGAGGGTTAAGAACATTGCCCTGCTTCAGGGGAATGGTCGGCAGCCATTTGGGCGAGTAATCGGCACTTTGCAATTCCTGGTTCAGAACATTGGCGCAAAGATTGGCAACGCGCTGATCGCGCGGCACGTTCTCCATCGAGCTTGTGGCAAACGCGTTGCCGGTCGCACCTGGCGAGTAAAGCTTTCTGACGCCCGGAAGGCCGGAATAGATCGGCGATCCCGCGACCTCGCTGTCGGCGGGGCTTGAGCTTCCCGGGTTTCCCCTTGGCGCTCTCAAAGCTCTTGCGGATTTGAACTTCATAGCTTTGGAAGGCTTGGGCTTTGCCTTTTCGGCTGGCGCAGGCTTGTCGCCGGCCTCGGCCGTCAACGGCTTTGGCGTTTCGGCAGCTTGCTTTTCGGCGGTTTGCGGCTGCTGTTTGTCAGTGTCCTCGGTTGCCTGCTTCTCCTCGCTTTGCGCGGGTTTTTCGTCCGGCGCGGTGGTTACCGGCTTCTCTTGAGCCTCGTTGGTGTCCGCCTGCTGCTCGGGCGTTGCAGGCGGAGCCGGCTGGTTGGGCGCGGGTTGCGATGAGACGGGCGGCTTCGCGGATTCATCCTTGGGCGGCGACGGGGCGTTGGCCGGCGCGCTGCCGCCGTCGGGAGATTTCTCCGGGCCGGTATCCTTCTCGCCATACTGGAAAACGCGCTTCAGAACTGGGACGTCCTGGGGTTTCGCCGGCTGCGGAGGCGGTGGCTTTTGCACGGCCTGCTCGGGCGGCTTTTCAGCCTTCTTTTCAGGCTTCGGCTCCGGTGGCTTTGGAGCGGGCTTCGGCTTGGGCTGCTCGGGCGGCGGCACGATCGCGACGTTGACCGGCTGTTCCTGCTGGTCCGGCAGTTGGTCGGGCCTCGGCAAGCCGAAGAACAGGAACGCCGCGATCAGGGCATGCAGGAACAGCGATGCGGCCAAGGCCCATCGCCAATTCCGAAACCATTCCCGCATCTTGCCGTTCATTGCGCCCGATGTGGAACGAAATGACGGCGGCTTCAAGCGCCGGGCCGGGATTTGCGCGAGCTGCCGGCCTGACAAGTCGGTGATCGGAGGGCCTGTGGCGTAAGCAAGCCGGATCAAGGCCCTGCAGGGATTGGCTTACACCAGCATGCCCATCGGGTTTTCGATCAAGCGCTTGAAGGCGCCGAGCAGCTCGGCGCCGAGCGCGCCGTCGACGGCGCGGTGATCGGTCGACAAGGTCACCGACATCACGGTGGCTATTCTGATCTCGCCCTTCTTGACCACCGCCCGCTCCTCGCCGGCGCCGACCGCCAGGATCGTCGCATGCGGCGGGTTGATGACGGCGGCAAAGTCCTTGACGCCGAACATGCCGAGATTGGACACCGCCGTCGTGCCGCCCTGATATTCTTCCGGCTTCAGCTTGCGGCTCCTGGCGCGGCTGGCCAGGTCCTTCATCTCGTTGGAGATGACCGACAGCGTCTTTTCGTCGGCATGGCGGATGATCGGCGTGATCAGGCCGCCGGGGATCGAGACGGCAACGCCGACATCGGCGTGCTTGTGCTTGACCATGGCGTTCTCGGTCCACGAGGCATTGGCATCCGGCACCGCCATCAGCGCCATCGCCATGGCCTTGATGACCATGTCGTTGACCGAGAGCTTGTAGGCCGGCGCCTCGCCCTTGTCGGTCTTCCTCATCGGGGCCGCGGCATTGAGCTGCGTGCGCAGCGCAAGCAGCGCGTCGAGCTCGCAGTCCAGCGTCAA
Source organism: Mesorhizobium sp. CA5 (assembly GCF_020165105.1). Lineage (NCBI taxonomy): Bacteria > Pseudomonadati > Pseudomonadota > Alphaproteobacteria > Hyphomicrobiales > Phyllobacteriaceae > Mesorhizobium > Mesorhizobium sp. CA5. The sequence goes on from NZ_JAIUHJ010000021.1 coordinate 28,738, forward strand.
ATAGAAATGCGGGATGGTGGACTTCGCCTCAACCAGGCGACGCGCGATGGTCTTGCGCATGTTGTCGTGCGGCACGAGCTCGTAGGAGCCTTCGGCAAACAGCTTCAGCACCTGATCGTCCGACATCGGCTTGGGCGCCGCGGCCGGAGCGGACGGGATTTCGACCGGAATCTCGGCGGCTGGCTGACCAAGGGTGGCCGCGCCTTTCGCTGCGACTGCGGCTTCAACGTCGGCGCGCACGACACGGCCGCGCGGACCGCTGCCTTGTATTTCGGCTATCTTAAGACCGGCTTCGCGAGCCAAGCGGCGCGCCAGCGGCGTTGCGCGCTCGCCCTGCGATTGGCCGATCTCGCCCCTCGTGGGGGAGATGCCCGGCAGGGCAGAGGGGGGCGCGAAGGAACGAGACGTTGGCGGGACAGCGCCCCCCTCTGCCGGCTTCGCCGACATCTCCCCTATTAGGGGGGAGATTGGCGCCCTGTTCTGCGGCGTCGTTCCTGATTCATAGACCTCGTCATCGGCGTAAATCCAGGCGACGGGCTCGCCGACCGGAATGTCGACGCGCTCCTTGCCGGTGACGTCGCGCAGCGTGCCGCTGGCCGGCGCATCGATCTCCATCGCTGCCTTGTCGGTCTCGATTTCGAAAAGCACGTCGCCTTTCTTGACGTGCGAGCCCTCCTCGGCGAACCAGCGCGAGATCTGTCCGGTCGCCATATCCATGTCGACCTTGGGAAGAATGACTTCGGTCGGCATCGCTCAGCGGACCCCTTTCACGAGGTCGCGCGCGGCGGCGATGATGTCGGGAACTTGCGGCACCGTCGCCTTTTCCAGATCCGGATTGTAGGGGATCGGCGTCTCGGCGCCGCCAAGGCGCACGATCGGCGCATCGAGATAGTCGAACGCCTCGCTTTCGGCGACGAGCGCGCTCACTTCCGCGCCGATGCCGAGTGTTTTCACCGCTTCGTAGACGCAGAGCAACCGCGAGGTCTTCTTCACGCTGTCGATCACGGTCTGCCTGTCGATCGGGCGGATCGTGCGCAGATCGACCACTTCGATGTCGATGCCCTCGCTTTCAAGCACAGCCGCGGCGTCGAGCGCCTTCTGCACCATGATCGATGTAGCGACGATGGTGAGGTCGCGGCCTTCGCGGCGGATCTCGGCCTTGCCGATCGGCACGGTGTAGTGGCCTTCCGGCACATGGCCCTTCATCTTGTAGAGCAGCTTGTGCTCGAAGATCATGACCGGGTCCGGATCGGCGACCGCGGCAAGCAGCATGCCCTTGGCGTCGTGCGGCGTCGCCGGCTGGATGACCTTGAGGCCGGGCACATGGCCGAGCCAGGCCTCTAAGCTCTGGCTGTGCTGCGCGGCGGCACCCGTGCCCGAGCCCGCCGGGAAACGCATCACCACGGGAACCGAAACCTCGCCGCCGAGCATGAAGCGCATCTTGGCCGCCTGGTTGACGATCTGCTCCATGCCGAGCGTGGCGAAATCCGAGAACTGGAATTCGAAGATCGGCCGCATGCCTGTGACGGCCGCGCCCACCGCGACGCCGGCGCCGCCCAGTTCGGAGATCGGCGTGTCTATAACCCGCTCGGTGCCGTAGCGCTCGACGAGGTCGCCGGTCACCTGGAAGGCGCCGCCATAGACGCCGATATCCTCGCCCATCAGGAAGACACGTTCGTCCATGTCCATGGCGATCGCCATGGCTTCCTGGATCGCCTGGGCGTAGCTCAGTTCACGCAGCGTGGCGTCCATCACGCTTGCTCCGTGTAAACATAATTCTGCAAGGTGGCGATCTCCGGCGTCGGGCTCGCCTTGGCAAACTCGATGCCGTCGGCGATCTCGTTGGCGACCGCGTCGCGGATCGTCTGGATGCCCTGGTCGTCGATGAAGCCGAAATCGCGGAGTTCCGTCTCGAAGAGCGTGATCGGATCGCGGTTCGCCATCCAATCCTCGATCTCTTCCTTAGTGCGGTAACGGTTGCGGTCGCTCTTGGAATGGCCGCGATGACGGTAGGTCTTGGATTCGATCAGCGTCGGCCCCTCGCCGGCCCGCGCCCGCTCCACGGCCTTGAAGGACGCCTCGGCGACCTCGGAGAAGATATTGCCGTTGACGATGACGCCCGGCATCGAATAGGCGGCCGCGCGCTCGGCGATGTTCTTGACCGCGGTCGAGCGCGCCGTCGAGGTCGACATGCCGTAGCCGTTGTTCTCGCACACGAAGATCACCGGCAGCTTCCAGACCGCCGCCATGTTCAGCGCCTCGTGGAAGGCGCCCTCATTGTTGGCGCCGTCGCCGAAGAAGGAAACCACGACCTTGCCGGTCTTCATCATCTTGGACGAGAGCGCGGCGCCCACCGCGATCGGGATGCCGCCGGCAACGATGCCGTTGGCACCGAGATTGCCCTTGGCGACATCCGCGATATGCATGGAGCCGCCGCGGCCCTTGCAGTAGCCGGTGGTCTTGCCGAAGAACTCCGCGAACATGCGGCTGACTTCGGCGCCCTTGGCGATGCAATGGCCATGGCCGCGATGCGTCGAGGTGATCTGATCGTCCGCAGCGAGCGGCATGCAGATGCCCATGGCGCTGGCTTCCTGGCCGATCGACAGGTGCATGGTGCCGTGGATGAGGCCTCGCGTGTAGCACTCTTCCGCGCCCTCTTCGAAGCGGCGGATGAGGTACATCTTGTGAAGCACCTCCCTCAGCTGCTCCGGACTGTACTGGCGATAGACGAAAGGCAGGTTGGCCCGGCTATCCACGACGGCGGCTTTGCTGGCTCCAGCCATGATCACGCCTCCACGGCGCCGTAAACGAGCTTGTCCTGGCGGGCACGCAGCTCGGCGATCTTCGAGCCCGGCGCGGGCGCCGCGTTGGCATAGGTGATGAGCTCGCCCATCTTGATGGGTGCAGTCACGGAGCCGCCCTGCAGCAGGCCGCAGGGAACGGCGCGCGCCGCATGGGCTTCCGGAGCCGTCATGATCCAGGCGCGGTAGCAATATTCGCCGATGGCATCGAGCTTGTCGCCGGGCTTCAGATCCTTCTTGGCAACGGCGCAGACTTCGGCCACGGGCTTGGCCAGCGGAACCATGTCGGCCTTGCCATAAAGCACGACACGGGCGCAGGTAAGCGGCACTTCCAGCGAGGTGAGGTGATAGGGACGATGGAAGGTGAAATACGGACCCTTGCCCATCTTCAGGTCTTCCATGCGCTCCGAGATGCGCGGATGCGACATGTCGGCGACGACGAAGACGCCGGGCGCCACACCCTTGCCGATCGAATAGTCGACGACGCCGACCTTCGACAGCACGCCGCCGTCCTTCTCGGGCACCAGCACCTTCGACAATTCGCCGAGCGTCGCCGCCGGACCGTGCATGCCGGGCTTGTCGGGAACCAGCCCGGTCGCATTGGCGATCGCCGCCATCTCGACCATGGTCTTCGAACCGTCGACGAATTCGACCAGCATGCGCACGTTCATGTGCCGGCGCTTGGCCTCCTCCTCATAGTCCGGGGGCGTGGCGTCGATGTTGAGCGGATTGTTCTTGCCCTTGCCGGCGGCAACGATCGGGTGGCCCATGGCGGAGACGAACTCGATCAGTTCCATGCATGAAGACGGCTCGTCGCCGGCGCCCAGCGAGTAGGTGACGCCGAGGCGGTCGGCTTCGCTCTTGAGATAGGCGCCTATGGTGACGTCGGCCTCGACATTCATCATCACCAGATGCTTGCCATGCTCCATGGCGCGCAGGCCGATCTCGGCGCCGACGGCCGGAACGCCGGTCGCATCGATGACGACGTCGATCAGGTCGTTGCCGATGACGAGGCTGGAATCGTTGGTGACGGCGATCTTGCCGGCCTCCATGGCCGACGTCATGGCCGATGCGCTCGAAACCTCGCGCGCATGGCCGGTCTCCTGGAAGGCGATATCGACGGCCTTGCCGGCGGCCGGCAGGTTGAGTTCGGAAATGGCGCCGATCTCGATGCCGGACATGTGGGCGACGCGGGTGACGATGTCGGTGCCCATTTCGCCCGAGCCGATCAGGCCGATGCGAATGGGCTTGCCGGACTTGGCGCGCTCCTCGAGGTCACGGGCAAGGCCCGTCAACGAAATATTGGAAGCCATGCCGCTTATTCCTCCCACATCGCATGCTGTTTCATCGCTTGACGGGTATTGAACATCTGTATTTCTGTCAAGACTAATGTCCAAATCTTTGACCATCCTCGACGCTTTCGAGTCGGTTGACGCGCGACGGCGAAAGGCGCGGATGCCTATACCAAACCAAATGGAAGCGAGCGGGCCCCGCCGAATGTCGGTCAAAGCCGCGCTACGGCCCGCGACGAACCATGACGGGATATCTAGGCGGCAATTGCTACTGGCAAACGTCGACCCATACGGCGCCGACCAGATCGGCCATGCGCTGCGGTGTGATGCGCACCGCGGCATTGGTGGCGCCGGCTGCGGGAACGACTTCGTCGAAGGCCTTGAGCGACAGATCGCAATAGACGGGCAGCAGCGACGGCAGGCCGAACGGGCAGACGCCGCCAGGCGGATGGCCGGTGATTGCCAGCACCTCCTCGCCGCCCAGCATGCGCGGCTTGCCGCCCATGCTGTCCTTGAATTTGCGGTTGTCGAGCCTGGCGATGCCGCTGGTCACGACCAGCATGGCCTCGTCGCCCACGCGCAGGCAGATCGTCTTGGCGATCTGCGCCGGCATGACGCCATGGGCTTCGGCGGCAAGCGCGACCGTGGCCGAACTTGCCTCGGTGACGATGACTTCGATATCGGGCGCATGCTCGGCAAAAAAGGCGCGAACCGATTCCAAACTCATGGCGACCCCTCGTCAGACCTGTCGAACACCGGCTCGCGAATCGCATGGCGGCGCGGTCATTGACAAGAGCCACGGCCGTGCGTTGCGCATCCTTGTCTTGACGCATGCCGTTTCCCCAAAACCGCAGCGCATAGTTGGGCGACATGCATCAAAAAGCCCGCCAGGCATGCCTTGGCGGGCTTTCACATGGACGCTTGCTTGCGTCCTATTGCTGCGTGGGCCGGTTCTCGGCGGCCGGCACTCTGATCAATTCCTCTTCCGGCACCTGCAGGGCGGAAGCGATGCGCCGAAGCTTGGCGGGGTCGGCATCCTTGCCGTCCTCGATGTCGACGATCTCGCCCACGGCGAGGCCGCAGGTCAAAGAGAGTTCCTCGATCGTGTATCCCCTGGTTTCGCGCGCGGCTTTGAACGGGTTGAGGCCGGACGCGGCAATAATGTCGTTGGAAACAGCGTTTCGTACGGTGTTGGGCATGGCAACTCCTTGGGATGAAACAGGGTCGGATGAAATGTGGTGTTGCCTGAGACGGGCGGGAGAATGCTCGTTAACAAATGATTTGCCAAGAGCACCCATGCGGCGTCACGCGTTCGTGAAGCTGCGTTTCGGCTGATGCCTCGGGCTGCGTACATGTAAGGTCGCGCAGCGCTCAATCAAGTTCTTTTGAAGGTCCGCGGCCGGATCCGCCGGCATTTTCGACGTCTCGATTCGTTAGCTTGCCGTCACCGGCGGCAGACAGACCGACGCCGGGCATTTCTCAGAAGGATCGGATGCCATGAATTTGAAATCGTTCGCAATTGTGCTCGGCACAGTCTCAAGCGTCATCGGCGCGACGCAAGCGTGGGCCGCGGATGCCATACGTGTTCGAGGCACTGTCGTCAGCGTTGCCGGATCGACGCTGACGGTCAAGGATCGCGATGGCAAAACCAATGCGATCACGCTCGGCAACGGGTGGAAGATTTCAGGCGTAGCCACGGCCTCGGCAGCCGACATTAAACAGGGCGATTTTCTCGGCATCGCCTCGATATCCAAGGCCGACGGCGGCAGCGGCGCGCTGGAAGTCGTGATCTTTCCGGCTGCTCTGAAGGGTACCGGAGAAGGCGATCGCGGCTGGGACCTGCAGCCCAACAGCCGCATGACCAACGGCACCGTCGCCGATGTCAGCGAGATCGAAGGCCGCACTGTCACGCTCACCTATGACAACGGCCAGAAGAAGCAGATCGCTATCCCGCAGACGACACCGATCGTGACATTCGCCACCGCCACGCCGGCAGATCTCACGCCGGGCATCGCAGTGTTCGTCAATGCCGAGCGTGGCGGCGACGGCAAGCTGGTCGCGAACCGGGTCGTTGTCGGGAATCACGGCATCGCGCCGCCGATGTGAGGAGGCAGCGAGCGGCTCGAACAGCTTTGGCCGCTTGAACACTCGGCCTATCTGAGGCGGCGGCATCGCGGAGTGAACCGCCTCCATGTCGGGTGCCGCGCGCCGGATGCGTGGCGCGCGCCGAGGAGAGCCGCGCACGGCTTTCCCAATCCGCCGATATCGCCGGTCAAATGAAAAAAACGCGCGGCATATGAACCTTTCCATTGGCCGCAGCACTAAGCGGTCATGGGCGCCGCAAGGTGCTCCTCACCCCAACGGGACGCCGGGACGGCGATCCCAAAACCAATGGAAGGAAATGCTCAAATGACCAACTTCAAGCGTATCACCCTGGCCGCGGCTCTTGTCGTCTCGGCTTTCGGCTCGGTCTCGGCTCCGGCTTTTGCTGGCACGCATCCGACCGGCGAGCGGCGCGGTCTGTAAGGGCCATGGTTCTTGCCTGGTGCTGCAGCTGGATTGCAAAGGCACCTATACCGATGCCACCGACAAGAACGGCACCGTCTACGGCAAGTGCAGTCAGGTCATGAAGGTCGACCCGAAGACGCGGCTCAAGCTTGCGAACTGATCACCTGTAGCGGCACGGAAATGACGGCCGTCGAGGACGGCCGCCATTTCTGTTTATATCCCCTCGATCGATCAGCGCCGGCCGATCAAAAGGCCGGCAAGCAGTCCGACCACGACCAGCCCGACGGCGGCGGCCGTCGCCGGATGATCGCGCGCCGTGCGCTCGATCGCCCTGCCCCTGCGCCTTATTGCCGGAAGCGCCTCGTGGAGGCGATCGGCAAGTTGCGAATAATAGTCGGACGCCGCCTCGCGGCCATCCTCGTAATAGGCGTCACCGCGCCTGGCCAGAACCTTCTTCAGGTCGTGCAGTTGTCGCGAAAGTGCCGCGACCTGCTTGTCGATATCAACGTCGGAGAGGGTCGAAAACGATGCCATGCTTGTTGTCCTTCTCTTCGAGAAGGCCTAACGCACGGGCGAAGAGCCCGTTCCGGCCGACCGACCGGCCGAGCACCGTCAAGTCGAAGATGACCGTTCAACGAACCTGGTCGAGCAGGCGCTTGCATTCCAGCAAGTCGAACAGCGCCTCCTGCAGCAAGGCGCGATTGTCACGCGACAATCTCGACGAGTCGGGTTGAACCGGACCTTCGTCGTCGCTCTTGCCGAGGCCGAAGAAACGGCGGCTGGGCTTCACTTTCGGCTGGCCGACCAGCGCGTCCTCGTCGCCGCGCGGCTGCGCGGCCGCCGTCAGCGGCACCTGCTCGGCCTGGCGGCGCTGGGCGATGGCCTCCACCGCGGCCATGTCGCCATTGCCGATGGCGACCAGGAAATGGTTGCCGTTCTCGCGCAACAGCTTCTGCACGCCTTTGATCGTATAGCCCTGATCGTAGAGCATATGCCGGATGCCCTTGATGAGCTCGACGTCTTGCGGCCGGTAGTAGCGCCGGCCGCCGCCACGCTTCATCGGCTTGATCTGGGTGAAACGCGTCTCCCAGAAACGCAGCACGTGCTGCGGCAGGTCAAGATCTTCCGCGACTTCGCTGATGGTGCGGAAAGCATCGGGGCTCTTGTCCATGGGCCAATCCTCCACACTGGACCACGATCCGGGCATGGTGCCGAATCGCGCCTTATTTCAGCGATTTATGAAACGATATTCAAGCCCGGCTTCAAAACCGCCGGCGGTTTTCAACCGCATTCGCCAGCAAACTACTTGCCGCCCTTGCCCTTGCTGTTCTGATGCGAACGCAGGATCCGGTTCTTGAGCACGTTCGAGGACTTGAACGTCATCACCCGGCGCGGCAGGATCGGCACTTCCTCGCCCGTCTTGGGATTGCGGCCGATGCGCTCGTTCTTCGAGCGGACATGGAAGGTAGCGAAAGACGACAGCTTGACCGTCTCACCGCGAACGATGGCTTCGCAGATTTCGTCCAGCACAGCCTCGACGAGTTCCGCCGATTCCGTTCGCGACAAACCAACCTTCCGGTAAACGGCTTCAGCAAGGTCGGCACGCGTAAGTGTCTTTCCCCCCATGCGACCGTCCCATCTGCTCGCAAAAACGTAAATCGATACAGGCAAAGGCTGAGCCTAAGTAATTGATCCGGCAAGGTCAAGGACCGAACCGGCGAGTTCGGCACTTACCAGCGGAGCAACACCGCGCCCCAGGTGAAGCCTCCACCCATCGCCTCGAGAAGAACCAGGTCGCCCTTCTTGATGCGACCGTCGGCGACGGCAACCGACAAAGCGAGCGGCACCGAAGCAGCCGAGGTGTTACCGTGTAAATCGACGGTGACCACCACTTTCTGCTCAGCGATCCCGAGCTTCTTGGCGGAAGCGTCAATAATCCGTTTATTGGCCTGATGCGGCACGAACCAGTCGAGGTCCTCGGCCGTTATGCCGGCCTCGCTGAAGGTCGCCTCGATGACGTCGGTGATCATGCCGACGGCATGCTTGAACACTTCACGGCCTTCCATCCTCAGATGGCCGACGGTTCCCGTGGTCGAAGGGCCCCCGTCGACGAAGAGCTTGTCCTTGTGCACGCCGTCGGAGCGCAGGCTCGCGGCCAGCACGCCACGATCGGTGATCGCGCCGGCTCCGTCTTCCGCTTCGAGAACCAGCGCGCCGGCGCCGTCGCCGAACAGGACGCAGGTCGAGCGGTCGCTCCAGTCGAGGATGCGCGAGAATGTTTCCGAGCCGATCACCAGGACGCGTTTGGCCAGGCCGCCGCGGATATAGAGATCGGCAGTGGCGACGGCGTAAACGAAGCCCGAGCACACGGCCTGCAGGTCGAAGGCAAAGCCGTGATGCATGCCGAGCCGGTTCTGGATTTCGACAGCCGTCGCCGGGAACGTGTTGTTGGGCGTCGAGGTCGCCAGGATGATGAGATCGATATCGGCGGGCGTCATGCCGGCGCTGTCGAGCGCGGCGCGCGCCGCATCCTCGCCAAGCGAGGCAGTCGTCTCGTCGTCGGCGGCGACGTGGCGCTGGCGAATGCCGGTGCGCTGCACGATCCACTCGTCGGAGGTCTCGACCATGCCTTCGAAGTCGGCATTCTTCATGATGCGGCGGGGCAGCGCGGCACCGTTGCCGCGCACGACTGATCTGATCAAGGCTCTTTCCTATTCCTCGGCGTCGGCGACGCCGGACTTCCTGTTTGCCTGCGCGGTCGGGTTGCGCGCATGGAACAGATCGAGGTCGGCCTCGATCCGGTCAAGCAGATTGTTGCGTACCATATCGTAGCCGAGCTCGATGGCGGCCGCGAATCCGTCCGAATCGGCGCCGCCATGGCTCTTCACGACGATGCCGTTCAACCCCAGGAAGACTCCACCATTGGAGCGACCGACATCCATTTTCTCGCGCAGCCTGTCGAAGGCGCCCTTGGCGAAGACGTAGCCGATCTTGGCCATGAGCGTGCGGCTCATGGCGGAGCGCAGATAGCCGGCGATCTGCCTTGCGGTGCCCTCGGCGGTCTTGAGCGCGATGTTGCCGGCGAAGCCCTCGGTGACCACCACGTCGACCGTGCCCTTGCCGATATCGTCGCCCTCGACGAAGCCGCGATAATTCATCGAGGCCATGTTAGCCTCGCGCAACATGCGGCCGGCTTCCTTGACCTCTTCCTGGCCCTTGATCTCCTCGACGCCGACATTGAGGAGGCCGACGCTCGGCCGCTCGACGCCAAACACCGAGCGCGCCATGCCGGTACCCAGAATGGCGAAATCGATAAGCTGGTGCGCATCCGCGCCGATGGTGGCGCCGACATCGAGCACCACGCTTTCGCCGCGCGTCGTCGGCCAGAGCGCCGCGATCGCCGGGCGGTCGATGGTGGCCATCGTGCGCAGGCAGAATTTCGACATCGCCATCAGCGCGCCGGTGTTGCCGGCCGAGACGCAGGCCTGCGCGCCGCCGTTCTTGACCGCTTCGACGGCCTTCCACATCGACGACTTCCAGCGGCCGTGGCGAAGCGCCTGGCTCGGCTTGTCATCCATGCGCACGGCGATCTCGCAATGGACGAACTCGCATATCTCGGCGAGTTTCGGGAACTTGGCGAGCTCTGGGCGCACCACGTCCTCGCGGCCATAGACGACGAAGCGGATGTCAGGGCGGCGGATGGCGACGGTCATCAGCGCCGGGATGACCACGCTTGGTCCGTGATCGCCGCCCATGGCATCGATGGAAATCCTGATCACGTAGTGCTTTTCTCACGGTTTGCCTGGCTTGCGGCGGACGCCTGCCGAGGTAAGGGGCCTCGCGAAGGTTCGGCGAAAATAACGGTTTTGTGCCTGCGCACAACCAACTTTTCCAAAATCCGGACCACCCTCAGGATTTCCCAAGCAGCGAACGCAGCTTTTTCTGGAATTCGCTTTCCTCGGTCTGATCGTCGCCGGCAACGTCGAGCGAGGCTCCCGACTTGCGCGGATAAGGGTCGATGGCCAGACCGAAAAACTGTTCGGCCAGCCCGCCGACATCGATGGTGTCGCCGGAAAATGTCTCCGGACTGTCCGGCCCGTCGGCGTCGAGGACGATCTCGCCGCCGCCTTCGAAGCCTTCGCGCCCAAGCTTCGACTGCTCGGGCAGAAACAGCGCCTCGACGGGCTCATCGATATGCGCGACGACCGGATCCAGGGTGACGATGCAGGCTTGCGTGATGTCGGCCGCGACGCGACCGGTGACCTTGACGCCATTGCGCTTCCAGGGAACCACAAGCAGTTCGGCGCGATAGCTCTCGACCGAAAGCAGATCATAGTCGGCGGCAAGCGCCTCGCGCTGGCGCTCATCGGCCTCGACAAGGACCGGCAGGCCCTTTTTCGGCAGGCGCGCGACATTGGCGACGAAGGATACCGGGCTGCGCAGTTCGGCGTCTTTCATGCCGGCCTCCTTCACGCTGCCCCGGCCGCCGGGAACGCGGCGGTGCCGGCGGCGATCGATTCGGTCGGCTGGGCGGCAAGCTTGTGCGAGGCCTCGCAGACATAGTCCGCCAGCAGCGGCGCCTGCGGCCACGGGCCGGAGTCCGGCCTGATGTTGCGGGCGAGCGCCGCCGCAAGCGCCACCCGATCGTCTTCCTTGAGCGCTTCGTCATAGGCGGCCGTACGGCCGTAAAACATCTTTGCCAGCTTCTTCATGCGTTTGGGCACGCCGACATCGCCAATGCCAAGTTCGCGCAGCGAATGCTCGACATCGAGGAAGAACTCGTCGATCAGCACTTGCGCGACCTCGGCGGCAACGCCTTGTTCGCCATGCAGCCGGTGCTGGACGAGATACATGTGCAGCGACAGCATCTCGAAGCGGCCGAGCGGTATATCCGGCACATTCCAGTCGGAATAAAACACCGTTTGCCGCGCCGCCGCCACGATTTGTGCGTAGAGCGCGTCGGTGATAGCGCGGTTGGCATTGCGTTCGCGGCCAAAAAGGCGCTGGAACATTGAGGGCGGTCTCCCGGGGACCTGTTGTTTGATTTGGCCTTGTTGCATCGGCATGCAAGCTGGTTTACCGGTTTTGCGGCCCAGCGCAAGTTGCGGGGATGTGATGGAGATTTGTTGTTGGGTGCGCTGAAATTCAAGTCGTTCTTTGCGCCCGCCCCAGTGGGCGCGGCTTCGCTGCTGGTAATGGTGTCAGCGCTTTCCGCCTGCAATTCGTCCAAGATGTTCGGAGATCTCCATCCGAGCGAGACGCTGACGAAAGGCTACGTCATCGACCAGCAGGCGATCGATTCGGTGCCGGTCGGATCGAGCCGCGAGCAGGTGCTTCTGGCGCTGGGCACGCCGTCGACGACGGCGACCTTCGACAACGAGGCCTTCTACTACATCTCGCAAACGCGCAAGCGCTATGTCGCCTTCGACAACCCGCGCATCATCGACCAGCACGTGCTGGCGGTCTATTTCGGCGCTGACGGCCGCGTCACCCAGATCGCCAATTACGGTCTCAAGGACGGCAAGGTCTTCGACTTCATCTCGCGGACGACGCCGACCGGCGGCAAGGACCAGAACTTCCTGAGCCAGGTCATCAGCGGCGCCAGCAAGCTGGCGCCCGGCATTCCCGGCGGCGGCGGTACGCCCTGAGTTCGCTCGCCCGGCAACCTGACTGAACGAAAGACTTCGATCGACGGTCTTTCGTCGCCTGCCGGCGACCGTCCGACTGTGCTTGCCTATGCCCGTATAGCCACGTATGACGCTTTGGCGATTTCCGGGGGGCTGGATATGAGCAACAACGATCGTACCGTACCGCAGGGCTGGATGGCCACCGGCACGCCTGACCAACAGACGGTGACGCCGGACTGGCTCGCCGTCGATGCGCCGCCGATCGAGGGCGTCACATTCAAGGAAATCAGACCCGTCGCGACCTCAAACGGCTACCTGACCGAGATCTTTCGCGAGGAATGGGCTCTCGATCAATCGCCGGTCGGGCAAGTGTTTCAGCGCACCATGTATCCGGGCGCAGTGACGGGCTGGCACGCACATGCGGCGACCCTCGACCGCCTGTTCTGCTGCGCCGGCAGCGTGCGGATATCGCTTTTCGACGGGCGCAAGGCCTCGCCCAGCTTCGGCACGGTCTGGCACAAGATCGTCGGCGCCCTGCGACCGGCAATCGTTACCATTCCGCCTGGCGTCTGGCACGGTGTCGTGACCCTCGGACCGGAGACAGCGTTGCTGCTCAACCTCGTCGACAAGGCTTACGCCTATGACGCGCCCGACCATTGGCGCCTGCCGCCCGATACGGAACAAATCCCCTACAAGCTGGTGTAGTGTGGAACAGGCCGGTCAAGGCGCGCCAATCGGACCGATCGAACCGCTGGTCTCGATCGTGATAGCGACGCACAATCGTCCGGCGGTGCTGCATCAGGCCCTGAAGAGCCTCATTGGTCAGACCCTGCAGGACTGGGAGGCCATAGTCATCGGCGACGCGTGCCGTCCTGACACCGCGGCCATGGTCGCTGCATTCGAAGACGCCCGCATCTGCTATATCGACCTTCCCGTGAACTTCGGCGAGCAGTCGGGTCCGAACAATATCGGCTTTGCCCGGGCCCGCGGCCGCTTCGTCGCCATCTTGAACCATGACGACCTGTGGTTTCCCGACCATCTGGCGTCCATGTGCGGCTGGATCGACGCCACCGGTGCCGATGTGGTGATCGCCCGAGGTGCAGTCATCGAGTCGTCCGCGAGCAAAGGCTCCAGGCATATGATCCTCGGAATGGGCCGGGACGGCTTCTATGACCCAGTCACCACAGTCGGATTCGGCTCCGCGCAAATGATCCGGCGCGCGTCGCTGCCAAGGCTTGGGCCATGGCGCCCGGCCAGCCAGTGCGTTTGCGAGAGTTCCCAGGACTGGCTGTTCCGTGCCTGGCGCAAGGGTGCGGTGATTGCGACAATGCCCCATCTGACCGTGCTCATGCTGCATTCGGGCAAGCGCGAAGGCAGCTACGCGCGAGATACGGCGCGGGAACAGGAAGAACTGATGGACGCGATGGATGCTCCAGACGCGTTGCGGGTCAGGATTCTCGGCAACGCCGAGGAACCCGCCCCCCTCAAGCGCTTCCGCTATCTCAAACGCAGGCTTCTGGCGATGCTTGGCATACATCCGCGGGCGCGGTCCTTCCGTCGCCTATATCGCCGCGGCGCGTTCATTGCCATGTTGCGCCGGACACGCGGCTTGCCGCCGATGCCCGAACGAGAGCCAGACGCCAAGGCGTTGCTGGCCCGCTATCGCCGTGGCGGCGAAAGGCCGGAAGGCGGTTGAGTGCCTCCGGAATGCATGATGTCATGCCGAAACACAAAGCCCGCGGGATCGCTCCCGCGGGCTTTGTCGTGGAATAGCCGCAATCAGCCGTGCGCGAGCACGGCGAGCAGAAGCAGCGCGACGATGTTGGTGATCTTGATCGCCGGGTTGACGGCCGGGCCGGCGGTGTCCTTGTAGGGATCGCCGACGGTGTCGCCGGTGACCGAGGCCTTGTGCGCTTCCGAACCCTTCAGGTGCTTGACGCCGTCCTTGTCGGTAAAGCCGTCCTCGAACGACTTCTTGGCGTTGTCCCAGGCGCCGCCTCCGGAGGTCATCGAGATGGCGACGAAGAGGCCGTTGACGATGACGCCGAGCAGCGAGGCGCCGAGCGCCGCGAAGGCCGAGGCCTTCGAGCCCGAGATCAGCAGCACGCCGAAATAGACGACGAGCGGCGCCAGCACCGGGAGCAGCGACGGAATGATCATTTCCCGGATCGCCGCCCTGGTCAGGATGTCGACGGCGCGCGCATAGTTCGGCTTCGAGGTGCCGGCCATGATGCCCTTGTCCTCGCGGAACTGCTTGCGCACTTCCTCGACGATCGAGCCGGCGGCGCGACCGACGGCGGTCATCGCGATACCGCCGAACAGATAGGGGATCAGGCCGCCGAAGATGAGGCCGGCGACGACATACGGGTTGGAGAGATCGAACGAGATCTCGCCCATGCCCTGGAAGTAGGGGTACTTATCGCCATTGGCGGCAAAGAACCTGAGATCATTCGAGTAGGCAGCGAACAGCACCAGCGCGCCGAGGCCGGCCGAGCCGATGGCGTAGCCCTTGGTCACCGCCTTGGTGGTGTTGCCGACCGCGTCGAGCGCGTCGGTCGAGTGGCGGACTTCCTTGGGCAGGCCGGCCATTTCGGCAATGCCGCCGGCATTGTCGGTGACCGGGCCGAAAGCGTCGAGCGCCACAATCATGCCGGCCAGCCCGAGCATGGTGGTGACCGCGATCGCTGTGCCGAAAAGGCCGCCGAGCTGATAGGTGGCGATGATGCCGCCGACGATGACGATGGCCGGCAGCGCCGTCGATTCCAGCGAGACCGCGAGGCCCTGGATGACGTTGGTGCCGTGGCCGGTCACCGACGCCTGAGCGATCGAGTTCACCGGACGCTTGTTGGTGCCGGTGTAGTATTCCGTGATCACGACAATCAAGCCGGTCACAGCCAAGCCGATCAGGCCGCAGATGAACAGGTTCTTGCCGGTGATGACGATGCCGGCGACCGTGCCGACCTCGCCCCAGCCGAGCGTGGCCGATGTAGCGGCGGCGAGGCCGACGATCGACAGCAGGCCGGTGACGATCAGGCCCTTATAGAGCGCGCCCATGATCGAGCCGTTGGAACCCAGCTTGACGAAGAAGGTGCCGACGATCGAGGTCAGGATGCAGGCGCCGCAGATGGCCAGCGGATAGAGCATCGCGGCCCCCAGCATCGCGGTACCGCCGAAGAAGATGGCGGCGAGCACCATGGTGGCGACGACGGTCACCGCATAGGTCTCGAACAGATCGGCGGCCATGCCGGCGCAGTCGCCGACATTGTCGCCGACATTGTCGGCGATGGTGGCCGGGTTGCGCGGATCGTCTTCGGGGATACCGGCCTCGACCTTGCCGACGAGATCGCCGCCGACGTCGGCGCCCTTGGTGAAGATGCCGCCGCCGAGACGGGCGAAGATCGAGATCAGCGAGGCGCCGAAGCCGAGGGCGACGAGTGAGTCGATGACGACGCGGTCGTTCGGCTGCAGGCCCATCGGGCCGGTCAGGATGAAGTAGTAGATCGAGACGCCAAGCAGCGCCAGGCCCGCTACCAGCATGCCGGTGATGGCGCCCGACTTGAAGGCGATGTCGAGGCCGGCGGCAAGGCTGTTCGAAGCGGCTTGCGCGGTTCGCACATTGGCGCGCACCGAGACATGCATGCCGATGAAACCGGCGGCGCCCGAGAGCACCGCGCCGATCAGGAAGCCGATGGCGGCGGTGATCGAAAGCAGCCACCAGGCAAGCAGGAGAACGACGATGCCGACGATCGCGATGGTCGTGTACTGGCGCGCCAGGTAAGCCTGGGCGCCTTCGCGGATGGCGGCGGAGATTTCCTGCATGCGCTGATTGCCCTGATCGGACGCAAGGACCGAACGTGTCGCCCAGATGGCGTACAGAACTGACAGCAGGCCGCAGGCGATGACGGCGGTAATGATGGTCATTGCCGGATTTTCCTCGATTGATGGCCCAAAAGAACCCCTCCCTGGGCCGTTGGAACGGAGATGGATGCCGCATGCGGAATCCACCCCTTGGCTGGGGTGTATGCGAAACAGGGCTTGGAACGTCAAGATATTGTTCGGTTTTTGCCCGGCTTTCGCCCAAAAGACGATGGTGCCAATAGCTGTGTCGGCGCAGGCTTCGAATTAGATCGATTGAAATGACGCCGGGTATTGCCGACCAACCAGCTACTCCGCCCCCTGCCCCATACGCCGCGCGGCGTAGCGTTCGATCGCCGACAGGCCGTCATAGATCAGCACGGCAAGCGCCGCGACGATCAGACCGCCCTGCAGCACGAAGGCAAGGTTGTTCGAGATCAGGCCGGCGATTATCACCTCGCCCAGCGTCTTGGCGGCAACCGTCGAGCCGATGGTCGCGGTGGCGAGGCTGATGACCACCGAGAGCCGGATGCCGCCGAGGATCACCGGGGCGCTCAGCGGCAGCTCGACCTTCATCAGCCTTTGCCAGCCGGTCATGCCTGCGCCGCGCGCCGCTTCCATCACGTTGCCGGGCAGCGTGGTGAGCGCCGTCAGCGCATTCTCGAAGATCGGCAGCAGGCCATAGAGGAAGAGCGCGATCAGCGTCGGCTTTTCGCCGAAGCCGACGGCCGGCACGGCAAGCGCCAGCACGGCAACGGGCGGGAAGGTCTGGCCGATATTGACCAGGCTGCGCGACAAGGGCAGGAACTCGGCGCCCGCCGGCCTTGTGACCAGGATGGCTAAAGCCACCGCGATGGTCGTCGCCGCCACCGTCGCGATCAGCACGATCCTAAAATGCTGCAACGTCAGCGTCAGCAGGCTGCCCTGGTTGTAGATCGCCGGCGCGCCATTCTCGGTCAGGGGTTTCAGCAGCGGTTCAAACCAGCCGGGGGCGGTGATGAAGACCACCAGCAGCACCAGGACAGCCAGCCTCAACAGCGCGGGCAGCCAGGCTTTCATTGCGGCCTCGCCGCGCGTTTCACCAGGCCTTCGACGGTGACGCGGCCGAGCAGCTTGCCGTCGGCGCCTTTCACCGGCAGCGCCGGGCGGCCCGACCACAACAACTCGGCCAAGGCGTCGCGTTGCGTGGCTTCGCCGGGGATCGCCTCGCCTTCGGCACCGCCCGGCTCCACGGCATCGCGCACAGGCCCGAGCGACAGCAGCCGGAACGGCCTTTCGCTGGCGCCGACCAGTGTCTCGACAAAGCCGTTCGCAGGCCTGGCCAGAATCTCCGCCGGTCTTGCGTATTGCACCAGCTTGCCGGCATCCATGACGGCGATCTTGTCGCCCAGATGCACGGCCTCTTCCATATCGTGGGTGACGAGGATGATGGTGGTGCCGAAGCGCTTCTGGATCGCCAGCAGATCCTCCTGCGCCTTGGTGCGAATGATCGGGTCCAGCGCGCCGAAGGGCTCGTCCATCAAAAGCACGTTCGGCTCGGCGGCCAAAGCGCGTGCAACGCCGACGCGCTGCTGCTGCCCGCCGGAAAGCTCGTGCGGGTAGCGCGGCCCGTAAGCCTGCGGGTCGAGCTGGTAGAGCGTCATCAACTCGTCGACGCGCGCCTTGATGCGGTCTCGGTCCCAACCGAGCAGCAACGGCACGGTGGCGATGTTCTGCGCTACCGTGCGGTGTGGAAACAGGCCATGCCCCTGGATGGCGTAGCCGATCCTGCGGCGCAGCTGATAGCCGGGCACCGAGCGGTTGTCGGCACCGTCGAGCTTGATGACGCCGGAGGTCGGCTCGACCAGCCGATTGATCATCCGGAGCAGCGTCGTCTTGCCGGACCCCGACGTGCCGACGATGGTTGCGACGGTTCGAGGCTCGATGACCATCGAAACATTGTCGACCACCGTCGTCTCGTCATAGCGCTTGGTAATGCCTTCGATTTCGATCATGCCGTTTCAACCCTGCGCTTGGTGGCGGTCATCTCGATGACCGCGTCGAGGATGATCGCCGCAGCAAAGGCCAGCGCCACGGTCGGCAGCGCGCCGAGCAGCACCAGATCCATCGCCGTCTGGCCGACACCCTGGAAAACAAACACGCCGAAGCCGCCGCCGCCGATCAGCGCGGCGATAGTGGCAAGCCCGATGTTCTGAACAAGCACGATGCGGATGCCGGTCAGGATCACCGGAAAGGCGAGCGGGAACTCGACATCGAAGAGGCGCTGGCGATCGGTCATGCCCATGCCGCGCGCGGCGTCGTTGGCGGCGCGTGGCACGCCGGCGAGTCCCACCACGGTGTTGGCCACCACCGGCAGCAGCGAATAGAGGAACAGCGCGACAAAGGCCGGCGCGGTGCCGATGCCCCTGATGCCGACCGCGGCGGCACCCGGCACGTGCAGGGCGACCCAGCCGAGCGGCGCGATCAGCAGGCCAAAGAGCGCGATCGACGGAATGGTCTGGATGATGTTGAGCACGTTGAGCACCCCTGCCCGCAGCTTCTCGACGCGATGGCACAAGATGCCGAGCGGTATCCCGACCACGACCGCGCCGGCCAGCGAACCAAGCGCCAGCGTGACGTGCTTGGAAGCTTCAGCCCAGAAACTGTCGGCGCGGCCTGCATATTCCTTGAGAATGGAAAGACTGTCCCAACGTCCCGAAACGAGCAGCGCGGCGATGGCCAAAGCGGCAAGCACGAGCACGCCGACGCGCGCCCCGGGCGACAGGTTCAGCCTGGTCAGCACATCGGCGAGAAGCAAGGTGAAAGCAAAGATCAGCAGCCAGAAACCGGAGGCCGGCGAGACGCGAGCGAAGGTGTTGCCGGCGGGCGTCAGAAAACCGCCGGCAACACCGATCAGGGCCGACAGCGCGACCAGCGCCACGACGCCGGCGATCAGCCTGAGCAAAAGCGGCGTCCTGAGCAGGGCGACGATCGCGGCCCCTGTCGCTATCGCCAGCAATAGCATGCCAAGCATGGACGGCAGCGCTTCCAGGATCGAGCGCGCCTGCCCCGGCACGATACGATTGGCGCGGAACATGGCGAACGGGGCGAGGAACGCGGCGTAGGCCACGATCGCGGCAATGACGACGCCGAGCTTGTCGAGGCGCAGGGTCATGACGCGCGTTTGCGCGAGGCGCCCCCCTCTGGCCTACCGGCCATCTCCCCCTCTATGGGGGAGATCAGATGTCGCGAGGGCCTTCGCCAATCACCAAGGCCGGAGAAGAGAGCGACGCGCAGCAACAGCCAATCTCCCCCCTTGAGGAGGAGATGTCCGGCAGGACAGAGGGGGGCGCCTCGCAACGACTTCTAGCTTTTCAAGGCGGGCTTATCTTACTTCAAAAACCCGTTCTTCTTCAAAAAATCCTCCGCGACCCCCTTCGCTGGCTCGCCGCCCAGCTGAACGCGGCCGTTGAGCCCCTGCAACGTGACGAGATCGAGCTTGGCGAAGACCGGCTTCAGCAGCGTCTCGATCTCGGGATGCTGCTTCAGGACCTCTTCCCGGATGATCGGTGCGGGCTGATAGACGGGCTGCACAGCCTTGTCGTCCTCGAGCACGACGAGGCCGGAAGGCTGGATGCCGCCGTCGGTACCATAGACCATGGCCGCGTTGGCGCCGTTGGTCTGGTTGGCAGCGGCTGCGATGGTCGCCGCGGTATCGCCACCGGAGAGCGTGATCAGCTGATCCGGCTTCAGCGTGAAGCCGTATGTCGTCTGGAAGGCCGGGAGCGCCGCCGCCGAATTGACGAACTCGGCGGAGGCCGCCAGCACCACCTTGCCACCGCCCGCGACGTATTTGCCGAAGTCGGTCAAGGTGACGAGCTTGTTCTCGTCGGCCACTTCCTTGCGCAGCGCGATCGCCCAGGTGTTGTTGGCCGGCGACGGCGATAGCCAGACGATCTTGTTGGCGTCATAGTCGAGCTTCTTGGCGGTTTCGTAGGCCTTGGCGGCGTCCTTCCAGACCGGATCGTCTGCCTTCTGGAAGAAGAAGGCGGCATTGCCGGTATATTCGGGATAGATGTCGATCTCGCCGGCGGTGATCGCCTTGCGCACCACGGGCGTCGCGCCGAGCTGGATCCGGTCCGTTGTCTTGATGTTGTTGGCGTTAAGCACGAGCTGGATGATATTGCCCAGCACCCCGCCTTCGGTATCGATCTTCGAGGAGACGACCACCTGGGCGCTGGCCGAGGCAGTGGCAAGGCCGAGCGCAATGGCTGCTACGGCGAGCTTTCCGATTGAAAACATTGTGAAATCCCTTGCTGTGAACCGATTGATCGGTGGCTGTATATGAGCACGGCTATGACGGGCAGTCGGGGTACACGGTTTCATAACTTGGGGGACAGGCGCAATAATTTTGTTCGATCCGACAAAAGCACTGTTCCACCCGACATAGCGCGATGCCGACCTAAGGCCGGCTGGCGGCTTACCCTGTTTTGCGAAATATTGGGAAAGGCGGGTCGGCGGCCAAAACAGGAGTGTGTCATGGCCAAGCACAAAGTCGGCTACCTCATCGGCAGCCTCGCCAAGGGCTCCATCAACCGCAAGCTTGCGAAGGCTCTCGTCAAACTGGCGCCGCCGGAACTTGAGATGACGGAAATCCCCTTCAAGGACTTGCCGCTCTACAGCTACGACTATGACGCCGCCTTCCCGCCTGTCGCCCTGGAGTTCAAGAAAGCCATCGCATCGGTCCAGGCGGTGCTTTTCGTCACGCCGGAGTACAACCGATCGATCCCCGGCGGCCTGAAGAATGCAATCGACTGGGCCAGCCGGCCCTACGGCAAGAACTCCTTTGCCCGCAAACCGACTGCCGTCATCGGAACATCGCCGGGCGCGATCGCAACCGCGGTCGCCCAACAGAGCCTGCGCAGCGTGCTCAGCTTCTGCAACGCGCCCCAGATGAACTCGCCCGAAGCCTACATTCAGTTCACCCCGGGGCTGATCACCGACGATGGCGAGGTGACGGTGGCGTCAACAGAGACATTCCTGCGCAACTATATGCAGGAGTTCCACATGTTCATCGCGCGGGTCCTGCAGGTGCTCCCCCCGGATGCCTGACGCCGGTCGTTCAGGCCGGTTGTTCGAGAGGCCGGAAGAGCTGGTCGGGCGCCTTCTTCAAGATTTGGGAGCACCCACCAACTTCAACGTGCCGAGCGCCAGGAAGCAGAGCGCGACGACAGGGAAGACGATCCAGTTCAACATGGTCCAACCCCACGCATTGTAGATCGCGCCCGACATCAGCGAAGCGAATGCGACGGAGCCGAACAGGGCAAAGTCGTGGAAACCCTGGACCTTGCTCTTCTCGGAGGGCCGGTAGCTGGCCGCGACCATTGCGGTGGCACCGATGAAACCGAAATTCCAGCCGAGCCCGAGCAGGATCAGCGCCGTCCAAAACTGCCAGAGCGCCAGGCCGGAAAGCGCCACGGCAGCACAGCCGATCAGCAGGACAAGGCCAGTGGCGACGATGCGCTCGGCGCCGAAGCGATGGATCAGCGTACCGGTGAAGAAGCTTGGCCCGAACATGGCCATGACGTGCCACGAAATGCCAAGCGTGGCATTGTCTTCCGACAGGCCGCAGCCGACCATGGCGAGCGGCGCGCCGGTCATGACGAAGCTCATCAGCGCGTAGCTGCCGACGGTGCAGAACAACGCGGCGACGAAACGCGGCTGGGCGACAATTTCAATCAACGGGCGGGCATCGCTTGCAGCGGTTTCAGTGACGGCGCCGGTCCGGGAGGAAACCCGCAGGAACGACAGGATGAGCGCGCCAACCGCCCCCAGGGGCAGGATCGAGGCGAAGGACCCGGCAAACATTACCGGAGCCAGCAATTCGCGCGTGTAGATGACGATCTGCGGCCCGAGGACGGCGGTGATGATGCCGCCCGCCAGCACGAAGGAGATGGCGCGCGCCTTGAATTCCGGCGGCGCATTGTCGGCAGCCGCGAAGCGGAATTGCTGGACGAAAGCGCCACCGACGCCAATGACGCAGAGGCCGAAGGCGAACAGCCAGAAGCTTGCCTGGAAGAGCGCGAGCGTCGCGACCAGGCCACCGAGCGCGGTGACGATAGTGCCTGTCATGAAGCCGCCGCGATGGCCGAGCCGGCGGATGATGGCAGCGGCCGGCAAGGCTCCCAGCGCCACGCCGATATTGAAACCGGTGACCGGCGCCGTCGCGAGCGACTTGTCTGGACCGAGCAGATATTGCCCGGCGAGCGCGCCCAGCGAAATGGCGATCGGCGCGGCCGAACCGACGATCGCCTGCGCTGCGGCAAGCAGCACCGCCGTGCGACGCCCTTCCCTGCCGGTCTCGGCGAACGCGGCCGTTGCGGTTGTCACGAAGCGTCCTTGCCGCGTCCCTCGCCGCGAACCCGGCGCGAAACGCGATCCAGTACGGCGTTCACCAGCTTCGGCTCGTCTTCCTCGTAAAATGCCTTGGCGATGTCGACATATTCGGAGACGATCACGGCCACCGGCACGTCCTCGCGCTTCATCAATTCGTAGACGCCGGCGCGAAGGATGGCGCGTAGCGTCGAATCCAGCCGCGACAGCGGCCAGTCCTCGGTCAGCGCCTGGCGGATGACGGGATCGATGGTCTTCTGGTTCTCGACGACGCCGGTCAGGATGGCGCGGAACCATTGCGCGTCGGCCTCGCGATAGAGCGCGCCGTCGACTTCCTTGCCGAGGCGGAAGGCTTCGTATTCGGCCGTGATCTCGAAGACGCCGCTGCCGGCCACATCCATCTGATAGAGCGCCTGGACGGCGGCAAGACGGGCGGCGCCGCGCTTGTTGGCGTGGCGCACCGCACCGGTCGAGGCGGGATCGGTCACGATTGGGCTCCGAATTTCTCTTTGAGCGCGATCATGGTCAGCGCCGCGCGCGCCGCGAAGCCGCCCTTGTCGCCTTCCGTCTTCCGCGCGCGCGCCCATGCCTGCGCATCGTTCTCGGTCGTCAGGATGCCGTTGCCGATCGCGATCGCCTCCTGCACCGAAAGGTCCATCAGCGCGCGGCTCGATTCATTAGCGACGATATCGAAATGATAGGTGTCGCCACGGACGACGGTGCCGAGCGCAACAAAACCGTCGTAATGCGTGCCACCTTCGGCCGCTCCATCGAGCGCGAAGGTTATAACGGCCGGTATTTCGAGCGAGCCGGGAACCGTCACCACGTCATAGGTGGCGCCGGCCTCATCGAGCGCGCCTGTCGCGCCTTCGAGCAGGGCGTCGGCGAGATCGTCGTGAAAGCGCGCTTCGACAATGAGCAGATGCGCCTTCGCCTTCGGGCGAATGAACGCTTTGCCGTGTTGGGATGTGCCAGCCATAAAAGTCTCCGGGGGGTTGCCGGTGACTTAGGCCGAAGCCGGGTTGACCGCAAGCGGAAGATGCTGTGGCGCGACGTTCTGTGACCTATTCAGGCTGACGCGTTGCGAGATCCGCGCGATCCACCAGGCTTTTGACCCAAGCCTCGACTTCCTGGTGTTTTATCACTCTGCCGGCATCGACATCCGCCAACGCGTCGAGAGTCATCTGCCGGCGCTCGACGGTCTCTTCAGCTCCTTTGGGATCCATCAAAGCCCCTCTTTCGCGGCCTCCGCCAGGCGCGCTGCGTAACGCGCCATGGTGTCGATCTCGATGTTGACGCGGTCGCCGGCCCGGCGCTCGCCCCAGGTGGTGACGCTGAGCGAATGATGGATGAGGAGCACGTCGAAGCGGGTCGCTTCGACCTTGTTGACGGTAAGCGAGGTGCCGTCGAGCGCGACCGACCCTTTGGGCGCGATGAACTTCGCCAGATTGCGCGGCGCTTCCAGCGTGAAGCGCACGGCATCGCCTTCTTCCTTGCGCTCGACAATTTCGGCGATGCCGTCGACATGGCCGGAGACGATGTGGCCGCCGAGTTCGTCGCCGATCTTCAGCGCGCGTTCGAGATTTATCCTGGTGCCGGGCTTCCAACTCGACGCGGTGGTCAGTCTCAGCGCTTCCTCCCAGGCCTCGACCTCGAACCAGCGCGCATTCGAGCCGTGCTCGGGCAGCGCCGTGACCGTCAGGCAAACGCCGCCGCAAGAGATCGAGGCGCCAATCGCGATGGTCTCGGGATCATAGGCGGTGTCGATGCGCAGGCCAACGCCTTCCGCCAGCGGCTTCACCGAAGCGATAGCGCCCACATCCGTGACAATTCCAGTAAACATCAGAGAGTGTCTTTCGTTTTGACCATGATCTCGCACAAAGACCGGTTCCCACTTTTCGCGATCATGGTCTTACCCATTCGGCATAGCTGTCCTCGCCAAACCGCATGTCGCGCAATTTGCGAAAGCCTGCCGGGATGTGGTCGGCGTCGATGGGCGATGCAATACCGTCCTCGCCGATCGCCTCCGGCCCCTGGAACAGAACAATGCGGTCGACCAGGTCTTCCTCCAGGAAGGCCTTGGCCACCCTGGCGCCGCCTTCGACCAAAACGCTCGCCATGCCGAGTGCCGCCAGATCCTCCAGCAACTCCGGCAAGGCTATCTCGCTTTCATAGGTTTCCGTGCCGATGAAGTGCACGCCTGCGCGTTCGAGCGACGCCCGCCGGTGCGCATCGGCCTCTGGGCAAGCAGCGACATAGAGCGGCACGCGGTCGACGCCCGAGACCAGCCTGGACGTCTCCGGCAGCCGGATCTGCCGATCGAGGATGATGCGCGCCGGCGAGCGGTTCTCCAGTCCCGGCAGGCGCACGGTCAGCGCCGGGTCGTCCTCGAGCGCGGTGCCGATGCCGATCAGGATGGCGTCGGACTCGGCGCGCATCAGATAGACATCGCGCCGTGCGATCTCGCCGGTGATGGCAACCTGGCCGGCGCCTTTGCGACCGATCTTGCCATCGCTCGAAAGCGCAAGCTTCAGCGTCACTTCCGGGCGTTTTTTCAGGGAACGAGTCAGGTAGCCGGCCATCTGCTCGGCGGCCTCGGCGGCCAGCACCTTCTCCACCACCTCGACACCGGCGGTGCGCAGGATGGCGTAGCCTTTGCCGGAGACGCGCGGATCGGGATCGCTCGCCGCACCGACGACGCGGGCGATGCCGGCATTGACCAGCGCGTTGGCGCAGGGCGGCGTGCGGCCGTGATGGGCGCAGGGCTCCAGAGTGACGTAAGCCGTAGCACCGCGCGCAAGCTCGCCGGCCTCGGCAAGCGCTTCGGTCTCGGCATGGGGGCGGCCGCCCACGGCCGTCACGCCGGTGCCGACGATCATCGGGCCGGCGCCGTCGTCGCGCACGATGATGGTGCCGACGGAAGGGTTGGTTGAGGTGCGGCCGGCATTGCGGCGCGACAGCCTGATGGCCGCGGCCATGAAACGGCGATCAAGGGCCGCCTGCGCGGCCTCGTCCAGTCGCTGTCCCGCCATGATCAGCCGGCGTCCTCTTCGGTCTTCTCCTCGTCGCCCTTCAATTCGCCCAGCAGCTCGTGAAAATCCTTGGCCTCGCGGAAATTGCGGTAGACCGAGGCGAAGCGGACATAGGCAACGTCATCGAGCGATTTCAGCGCCTCCATGACCAGCCGGCCGACCTCGCCCGAGGCAACCTCGGTTTCGCCGGAGCTTTCGAGCTGGCGCACGATGCCGGTGACGGCGCGGTCGATGCGCTCGGGATCGACATTGCGCTTGCGCACCGCGATTTCGACCGAGCGCAGCAGCTTGTCGCGGTCGAACGGCACCTTGCGCCCGGACTTCTTGACAACCACGAGGTCACGCAATTGCACGCGCTCGAAGGTGGTGAAACGACCACCGCAATCAGGGCAGACGCGGCGTCTGCGGATGGCCGCGCCATCCTCGGCGGGACGCGAATCCTTCACCTGCGTATCTTCGGACTGGCAATAGGGACAGCGCATGGGAAGCTTTCGGTTCGCGATTCTCAGATGGCGGAAGGCTTAGTGCCTTTTGCCGTCTTGGCAAAGGAAAGACCTTTTCTCCCCTTCAGAGATAGCGAGGCGCGAGCAAGATTGCCAGCGCCCCTGCCCGGTAGGCCAACAAGCGTCAGGGCGCGACGTCTTTGGTCGAAAACCCACAGGACGTGCCGAGATTGCGATAGGCCTTGGTGAAGCCATCCATCGGGATGCTGGCGACGGCCTGCTTGCCGAAGACCACATCGAGCGAGGTGACCTTGCGCATGGCGCGCAGCAAGGCAAGGCTGGTCTTGGCCTGGTTGTCGACCATCCAGCTGGGGCGACCGCCGGCGGCGGCGTTGGAGGTGACCGTCGCGGCGACCTTCACGCCGGGGTCGCCGAAAGTGGCGGCGATCTTGTCGCCGGTCGGCAAGGTCTTATTGTCGATGATGAACATGATGGCCGGATAGGCATCCGGCGGCAGCGCGTCGCCGGTCGAGATCGACAGCGTCAGGGATCCGGCATTGCCGTTGCCGTCGAGGAAAGCCGTCGAGGCGGCGCAGGTCTTGTGCGCGTCCTGGCCGGTATTGAGCGTATCGATGATGGTGGTCCACCTGCCGAAAGTATTGGTGGCGGGCAGATCAGCATTCGGCTTGGTTTCGTCCTGAGCCATCGCGGCGGAGGCGGCGAAGGCGGCAAGCGGGCCAAGCAAAGCCGCGGCGAGACGGGAAGTACGCATCATCGGATCTCCAGTAAGCCGCGCCGCCCAGAGGAGCGGCGCAAGCGCAGGATAAAAGATGACGCGCGGCGCCCGGTCAACCGAGATAGGGATAGAGCGGGAAGCGGTCGGTCAGCGCCGTGACCTTGGCCTTCACAGCGGCCTCGACCGCCGCGTTGCCTTCATCGGAATTCGCCGCCTTCAGCCCGTCCAGCACCTCGGCGATCAGCTTGCCGATCTCGCGGAACTCGGCCTGGCCGAAGCCGCGCGTGGTGCCGGCCGGCGTGCCGAGGCGCACGCCAGAGGTGACGAACGGCTTTTCCGGATCGAATGGGATGCCGTTCTTGTTGCAGGTGATGTTGGCGCGGCCAAGGGCTGCTTCCGCGCGCTTGCCGGTGGCGTTCTTCGGACGAAGGTCGACCAGCATCAGGTGATTGTCGGTGCCGCCCGAGACGATGTCGAGGCCAGTCTCCTGCAGGCTGGAGGCCAGCGCCTTGGCATTGGCGACGATGCTTTCGGCATAGGCCTTGAAGCTCGGCTTCAGCGCTTCGCCGAGCGCCACCGCCTTGGCGGCGATGACATGCATCAGCGGCCCGCCCTGCAGGCCCGGGAACACCGCCGAGTTCATCTTCTTGGCGATTTCCTCGTCATTGCACAGGATCATGCCGCCGCGCGGGCCGCGCAGCGACTTGTGGGTCGTCGTGGTCACGACATGGGCGTGGGGCAGCGGCGACGGATGCATGCCGCCGGCGACGAGACCGGCGATATGCGCCATGTCGACCATGAGGTAAGCGCCGATCGAATCGGCGATCTCGCGGAAACGCTTCCAGTCCCAGATGCGCGAATAGGCGGTGCCGCCGGCCAGGATCAGCTTCGGCTTCGTCTCATGCGCGGTCTTCTCGATCGCGTCCATGTCGAGCAGGTGATCCTCCTTGCGCACGCCGTAGGAGACGACCTTGAACCACTTGCCGCTCATATTGACTGGCGAGCCATGGGTGAGATGGCCGCCCGAATTCAGGTCGAGACCCATGAAAGTGTCGCCGGGCTGCAGCAGCGCCAGAAACACTGCCTGGTTCATCTGGCTGCCCGAATTCGGCTGGACGTTGGCGAAGTTGCAGCCGAACAGCTTCTTCGCGCGCTCGATAGCCAGTTCCTCGGCCACGTCGACGAACTGGCAGCCGCCATAGTAGCGCTTACCCGGGTAGCCCTCGGCATATTTGTTGGTCATGATCGAGCCCTGCGCCTCGAGCACGGCGCGCGACACGATGTTTTCGGAAGCGATCAACTCGATCTCATGGCGCTGGCGACCGAGTTCGTTACGGATGGCGCCGAAGATTTCCGGATCGGCGTCGGCAAGCGTGGTCTCGAAGAAGGATTCGAATTTGCTGGAGGCTGCCGCTGCATTTGACATGGCTTGCTTTCCCTTGGGGCCGGAGGTCTGCGAGGTCGCCGCGCATTAACACAGTTGTTTTCGGGCCGCCACGTTTGCGGCGCGAAATTTGCTGGCCGGTTTGCGCCAAGACAAGCGCACCCGGTTCTAATCCCGCGGTTCGCCGTCCTTGACGGTCGTTTCGGAGAAGGTGATCTCGGTAAACAGTTTGCGCGCCGTGTGATCGTTGATTTCGCCACGACGAAGCATGGCTTGCAGTTCGGCGCGCTCAGCCTCGATGCCCGCCAGCCTGAAGCCGAGTTCGATTCCTGATCCAAACCCGCGGCTGGCCTGAACAAAAAAGACCGCTACGAGAGCGGCCTTTTTCTTCTTACATCGGATGCTTACAGCGCGGAGCTGATCTGCAGCTCGCTGGCGCCGTCGAGGCCGTAGATGTCGTCGCGGAACTGCACGACGCCCGGAGCGGTCGACCACGCCGACAGGTAGAGGAAGTGAACCGGAACCGGGTTGACGACCTGGATCGGCGTGTTCTCGCCGGTCTTGATCGCTGCCTCGAAATGCTGGCGGTCCCAGCCGGGCGTATCGCGCAGGATCCAGGTGACGAGGTCGCGCACGTTCTGGACACGCACGCAGCCGGAGGAATCGAAGCGCATCAGCTTGCCGAACAGGCTCTGCTGCGGCGTGTCGTGCATATAGACGCCGTCCGGGCTCGGGAAGTTGATCTTGACCGAGGCCATCGCGTTGTTGTTGCCCGGATCCTGGCGGAAACGATATTTCGCAGCGTCGTCCGTCGACCAATCGATGGTCATCGGATCGACCTCGCTGCCGTCCGGCGCGAACAGGCGGATGTGGCTGTCCTTGAGGTAGTTCGGGTCCTTCCGCATCAGCGGAATGATGTCCTTGCGCACGATCGAGACCGGCGCATTCCAGTATGGATTGACGATGATCTCGTTGATCTTCGAGTTCACGATCGGCGTCTGGCGGTCGATCTTGCCGACGATCGCGGTGTGGCGCAGCACGACGCGGTCGTTCTCGACCGCTTCGACCTGGGCGCCCGGAATGTCGACCAGCACGTAACGGTCGCCCAGCGTGCCGGCCTTTTCCTTCAGGCGCTGCAGGTTGGTCTGCAACTGGCCGAGCCGGATCTGCGCCGAGACATTCATTGCCGTATAAGTGTATTTGCCCATGGCACCGTCGGCCGGCAGGCCGTGACGGAGCTGGAAGCGCTTTACCGCCGAGTCGACGTAGGAATCGAAGGCCGTCGAAATGCCGGCGCTCTGCGGCAGGTCGCCCGAGACCATCAGGCGCTTGCGCAGCGGGACGACATCCGGATCGTCGACGCCGAGCTGCAATTTCTTGGTGGCCGGAACCTGTTCCCAGCCGCCCTGGGAGACGATGTTTTGGTACTGCGCCACCGCCTGCTCGGTGAAGGCCACCGTCTGCAGGCTGAAGATCGGCAGCGTCGAGGCGACCTTGTTGGTGTCGGTGCCGCGGGCGTCGAACTGGTCGTCCCAGTTGCCGCGGGTCGAGGATTTCAGGATGTCCCCGATCACGTCCTGCGCGCTCGCATGACCGGCAACCATGGCGGCGGCGAGCGCGGAGGCTCCAGTGAGGAAGAAACGGCGGCTTGTTCTCATGGCAGACATTCTTGGCTATTCGCTCTCGCTCAATTCGCTTGCCGGGCGGCTTGTCCGCACTCTAGGGCTGGCGAACTTAACAATTCGCCAACCATGACCCGCATCGGTCGGCCGCCAGAAACGCGCTGCCGCAACGCAGGTTCCAAGGAGCGCAAGGCACAGGCCCGCAGCGTCACTCACAAACCGCATTGACCGCGATTATGGCGGCAACGTGGCCTTGGCCCGCGATTTGCATGCGGCGGCGAGGTGAAAGGAAGGGCGGCGATGCTTTTTTGCATCGCGCGATGCTGGCGCGTCCTTGCGAAGTAAGCACCCTGCCCTTCAGGCGCGGAGCTTCAATGCGCAGAGCGACGGTCAAACTCCCGCAGATGCCCGCCTTCGCAAAAGGATAGGACCGGTGCGCTTCAAGCACCGATCCCGTACTCTTCTCCCGGTCGCGCTTCTTCGGCGCGGCTTTCCCGTCCCCAATTGCGAAGCGCTCACATCCGGTAAGCGATCGTATCGTTCCAGAAGCGGTCGAGCCGCTGCAGCGCGCGGTTCATCTGCTTGAACTCGTCGGTGTTGATGCCGCCGACCGCCTCGATCGAGCCGACATGGCGCTCGTAGAGGCCGGCGACGACGTCGGCCACCTCGTTGCCCTTCGGCGTCAGCGAGACGCGGACCGAACGGCGGTCGATGCGCGAACGCTGGTGGTTGATGAAGCCGAGGTCGACCAGCTTCTTCAGATTGTAGGAGACGTTGGAGCCGAGATAATAGCCACGCGAGCGCAGCTCGCCGGCGGTCAGCTCGGAGTTGCCGATGTTGAAGAGCAGCAGCGCTTGGATGGCGTTGATGTCGGAACGGCCGTTGCGGTCGAACTCGTCCTTGATCACGTCAAGCAGGCGGCGGTGCAGACGCTCCACCAGCTGCAGCGATTCCATGTAAAGCGAGCGGATAGCCTCGCGGCGATCGTCAGATACGTTTGCGGTCTTCGCCGCCGGACGCGAATTGATCATTGTCTTTGCCTCTCGTTTGTCGCCTTGGTGATTTTTTGTTTTTCACCTTGATCGCGACACTATCGAATACTCATAAAATTCGACTTAAACGCCAGGGCTAACAAGAGCTTACCGGTAAGACGTTTCGGAAGACGCTTAACGATCGGTCACCCGAGCAAGAACAATTAACCTAAAGATTTAGCCAATGGATCTTGCAGTGAAACGGGGCCGCGAAACCGGTTCCGAAGGCCGGCCCTCGGCCGGCTTTATGGGTGGAGCATGATATCGTCCGAAAACCGCTTCACACTTTTCGGCATCATGCTCATTGGCGGAGCCGGCGCTTCTGCAGCCAGATGGTGACGCGAAAGACGATGTAGAGCAAGGCCACGCAGGCGTGCGAGATCACGATCAGCAGGCGGTGGCCGAAGAGATCGGGGAAACCGGCATACATCACCGTCTCGGTCGCGGCGCAGATGAACCAGATCACCGGCCCCCACGATGCCAGCATCCAGAGGCCGGCGGCGGCGAAGGGAAAGAACACCGCGAGCATGGCCGCCGCCACCTGCCAGTGCACCGGCATCAGGTCGAAGCGCCACATCTCGCCCGGATAAATGCCGATGAGGCGGATCCAATAGAGGATGCCGAACAACAGGCAGTAGCCGGCGATGACGCGCTGGAACCAGGCGAAGATGACCTCGGTGGTCGAGGGCTGAAGCACCACGCGCCTGGAGGTGACCTCGCTCACAGGGCAAGCTCCTTGTCCCCGAGCGGCGCGAAATAGGCGTCGATGTCGGCCGTCCGGACCTCATCCAGTCCTGCCGGTCGCCACTCGGGCTTCGAGCCTTTTTCGATGATGGCGGCGCGGATGCCTTCGTAGAAATCATGGCCGGAAAGCATGCGGTTGAGGATGCGGAACTCCATCTTCATGCATTCGTCCATCGACAGTGTCGAGCCGGCGCTGATCTCGCGCCAGGCGACGTTTAGACTGGTCGGCGAACGGGTCTTGATCATGGCAAGCGTCCTGGCGGCGAAAGCATCGTCGGCGGCGGCCTCCTCGAGGCTGGCGATGATATCGGCAAGCGAGCTTTGCGAAAAATGGCGTGCGATCGAATCCAGGTCCTGCTGCTCCGTCTCGCGTTTTGCCGGGACGGAGAAATTGCGCAGCTCGGCATCCGGATCGTTGCTGGTCGCCAGCGCGTCGAGCAACCCCGCCTGGTCCTGCGCCTTGATGGTGTGCGTGGCAAGCCCCGACCAAAGCGCATCGCCGTAGCGGATGCGATTTCCGGTCAGCCCGAGATACATGCCGAAGGAGCCGCCGAGATCCGGCAGCAGATGACTAGCGCCGACATCCGGGAAAAAGCCGATGCCGACCTCCGGCATGGCGAACTGCGCGTTTTCGGTCAGCACGCGATGCGAGCCATGGAAGGAAATGCCGACGCCGCCGCCCATGACGATGCCGTCGATCAAAGCGATATAAGGTTTCTGGAAGCGCGCGATGCGGGCGTTGAGCCGGTACTCGTCGGCGAAGAAATCGACCGGAGGTTCGCCGGCGCGGCCGGCCTCGTAAATATGCAGGATGTCGCCGCCGGCGGAAAACGCCCTGCCCTCGGCCTTGACGACGACGACACCGACGCCCGTGTCCTGCTCCCAGGCGTCGAGCGCCCTGCCGAGCGCCTTGACCATGTTGTGCGTGACGGCGTTGAGAGCCTTGGGGCGGGTCAAAGTGACCACACCCGCTCTGCCCAGCCGCTCGAAGCGGATCTCGTCGCCTCCGCCAAAATCCATCACCAGAGAATCCCTCTCTCCGCCCGCCGGGGGAGAGAAGTGCTAAAGGCGGCATGGAGACGCGTCAATGGCGGCGGTTACTGGGCAGCGCTCCTTGCGCTGGCGGGCGGCAGCGCCAGATGTTAGGTAACCGCAAAGCACTGTGCCCGCGCCCGACAGGTTTCGAGCAGATCGACATGCCTGGAATTTTCCGCTTTGCGGTTGGATTGGTCGGTCTCCTATGTCTGGGACTGCCCGTCCGCGCCGCGACAATCGCCGAGCTCTACCAGGCGCAGGCGATCGTCACCGGCACCGGCGAGACAAATCGCGAGATCGGCTTCAAGGATTGCCTCGACAAGGTGCTGGTCAAGGTCTCGGGCGACCAGCGCCTGACGCAGAAGACGGAGATGCTGGCTCTGCGCGACAAGGCGGCCGACTTCGTGCAGTCCTTCCGCTATCACGACCGCCTCGAAGGCATCCCGATCCATGACGAGCAAGGCACGCATGACAGGCCGCATGATCTCACCTGCCTCTACAAGCCAGCTGTCATCGACAAGCTGCTGGCGCAACTCGGCAGCAGGCCCTGGCTCGGCGAGCGGCCGCCTATCGCCGTCTTCATGACCGCCGAGCAGGGCTCGCGGCATTTCGTCCTGACGGCGGATGAGGACCTGGGCAAGACCATGAGGGAATCCTTCGCCAACGCCACAAGTCCACTGCTGATGCGCATTGTCTTTCCAAAGGCCAGCCAGCTCGGCGGCCTTGACGAAAAGGCGCTCGCGGCCGCCGATATGGCAAAGCTCGACAAGCTCGCGAAGAAAGCGGGAGCGGCCCGGGCGCTCGCCGGCAGCATCGTGTGGAGCGACAAGGAGCTTGGCTGGATCGCCGACTGGCGGCTGGACGATCGCGGCAGGACCTACCGCTGGCAGGCGCGCGGCGTCAGCTTCGACGAGGCGTTCCGTGTGGCGATCAGGGGCGCGGCGCAGATTTTGTCGGGGCACGGGCAGCCGTGAGGGTTCCTCGCCCCACGCAGTGGGGAGAGGTGGCTCGGCGAAGCCGAGACGGAGAGGGGAGCGCCCTACGAAGGCCCCCTCTCCGTCCGCTTCGCGGCCACCTCTCCCCCGCCTTTGGCAGGGGCGAGGAACTCGCGCTTCGACGCTGGCACAATCGTGTCGCATTGGTCAGCAGCGGAGACGCGTGGTAAAAGCCGGGCGCAAAAGAGAGTTTCGGCGATGAACAAATTCACTCCCGCAAAGCCCGCCGGCGCGCGCAGCGTCGACGAGATCACCGGCAGCCGGCGGCTGCGGCGCATGCGCAAGGCCGACTGGTCGCGACGGCTGGTGCAGGAGAACCAGCTTTCGGTGAACGACCTGATCTGGCCGATCTTCGTCATCGACGGCAAGAACACGCGCGAGCCGATCGCCGCGATGCCGGACGTCTATCGCCTGTCCCTCGACCTCGCGGTGAAGGAAGCCGAGCGCGCGGCCAAGCTGGGCATCCCGGCCATCGCCACCTTCCCCAATGTCGAGCTTGCGCTGCGCGACCAGACCGGATCGCACATCCTCGACCCCGACAATGTCATCAACCGCGCCACGCGCGCCATCAAGGACGCGGTGCCGGAGATCGGCATCATCACCGATGCCGCGCTCGACCCGTTCACCAGCCACGGCCATGATGGCATCCTGCGCGACGGCATCATCGTCAATGACGAGACGGTGGAGCAGGTCGCCGCGGCTGCCGTCATTCAGGCCGCCTCGGGCGCCGATATCATCGCTCCGTCCGACATGATGGACGGCCGCATCGGCGCCATCCGAGACGCGCTCGACGCCAACGGCTTCCAGGACGTGGCGATCATGTCCTATGCGACGAAGTTCGCCTCGGCCTTCTACGGACCCTATCGCGAGGCGGTCGGCACGGCCGGCCTGCTCAAGGGCGACAAGAAGACCTACTATATCGACCACGCCAATTCCGACGAGGCCGTGCGCGAGGCCGAGCAGGACCTCGCCGAGGGCGCCGACATGCTGATGGTCAAGCCCGGCCTGCCCTATCTCGACATCATCCGCCGGCTGAAGGACGAGCTGCGGATGCCGACCTTCGCCTATCAGGTGTCGGGCGAATATTCGATGATCAAAGCAGCGGCCGCCAATGGCTGGATCGACGGCGAAAAGGCGATGCTGGAATCGCTGCTTGCGCTGAAGCGGGCGGGCTGTGACGGCGTGCTCACCTATTTCGCGCCGGTGGTGGCGGAGATGCTGAGGGGCTAGCCTCGAACGCCCGCTCCGTTTTCGTGCGGGTAAGCCGCATGATTGGCCGTTCCCTCGTTGGAGACGGCACGCGGACGAAACCCACGCGCTCGAAGGTCGAGACATAGCCGGTGCTTGACGCACTGGGCGACAGCTCCGCGTCTATCGGATAGGCCTCCACGGCTGGCGCGCCGCTCTTGAAGGCAAGCGCCACCGCACCCTCGATCAATGCGGTGGCGATCCCCCGCCTGCGATAGCCGATGCGAATATAGAGACAAGACAGCGACCATACCGGCACATCGTCGCCAGCCCTCAGCCGCCAGACCCTGCCCAGATGCGGCAAGGCACTGCGCGGCGTTATCTGACACCAGCCGACGGCCTTTTCCCTTTCGAACGCAAGCAAACCTGGCGGCGGTCCTCTTTGCACCACCGTCTTGAACGCCGACCGGTTGCGATCAGCCGGTTGCTTGCGGTAGCCGGCGCCGATGCGCCAGTACATGCACCAGCATCCCGCCGTCGCGCCCTTTTCGCCGAACAGGTCCTCGAGCGCGGGCCACAACTGCGGTGTGAGCACCCGTATGGCAAGCTTCTGATCCTGGGGTCGAGCGGTCATCGCGCAGGCATAACGTTACCCTGACCGGAGAAACGCTGTCACAGATCGCCTCGAGGAACAACCGGGCCGGTAGGATGGCCGATCTGAAAGTCGTCAGCCCGCTGGAATAAACTGCTTGCAATACGCAATCAGCTAAGCTATCCCAAAGACTGATTTCGAATTACAACTGGTTTAGGAGGCAGCCATGTCCAAGTTGCGTGTCAACGCTTTCACCTTGTCGCTCGACGGTTACGGCGCCGGTCCCGACCAAAGCCTCGACACGCCGCTGGGCGTCGGTGGCGAAAATCTGCACAAATGGATGATCAAGACCCGCTCTTTCCACCAGATGATCGGCAAAGATAGCGGGACCACGGATACCGACAACGATTTTGCGGTCCGCAGCTTCGAGAATATCGGCGCGTGGATCCTCGGCCGCAACATGTTCGCGCCGAGCCGCGGCGAATGGCCGGACGACAAATGGAAAGGCTGGTGGGGCGACAACCCGCCCTATCATGTACCGACTTTCGTGCTGACGCACTACAAACGCGCACCGATCGAGATGGAAGGCGGCACGACCTTTTACTTCGTTACTGACGGCATTCATTCGGCGCTCGAACAGGCGAAGGCAGCGGCCGGCGGCAAGGATGTGCGGGTCGGCGGCGGCGTCTCGACCGTTCGGCAGTATCTGCAGGAGAGCTTGATCGACGAGATGCATCTGGCCATCTCGCCTGTCCTGCTCGGCTCAGGGGAGCATCTGTTCGCCGGGCTCGACATGCTGAAGCTGGGGTATCAGTGCACGGAACAGGTTGCCACGGCGGATGCCACGCATGTGATGATCGGGCGGGCGTAGGCCAGGCTTCTCCTTCTCCCCTTGTGGGAGAAGGTGGCCTCGCGAAGCGAGGTCGGATGAGGGGTGCTCCAGCTTGGCGACGAGCTGGAAATCGTCACCGCCTCATTTCTTCCAACACCCCTCATCCGTCTCGGCGCTGCGCGCCGATCCACCTTCTCCCACAAGGGGAGAAGGAGGGCGCCTCAATACTTCTCCGGCACGTAGAGTTCGCGCGGCAGGACCTGGCGCTCATATTCTGGATTGAAGACGCGCTCCGGCAGCGTGATTTCCTCGTGTGGAACCTCCTCATAGGGCATCTGCTGCAACAGATGGTCGATGCAGTTCAGCCGTGCCCGCTTCTTGTCGTTGCCCTCGACGATGAACCAGGGCGCTTCCGGAATGTTGGTGCGGGCGAAGGTCTCTTCCTTGGCCTTGGTGTATTGCTCCCAGCGCACACGCGACTGCAGGTCCATGGGCGAGAGCTTCCACTGCTTCATCGGATCGTGGATGCGCATCAGGAAGCGCATCTGCTGCTCCTCGTCGGTGATCGAGAACCAGTATTTCACCAGGGTGATTCCGGAACGGACCAGCATGCGCTCGAATTCGGGCACGTCGCGGAAGAACTCCTCGACTTGGTCCCCATTGGCAAAGCCCATCACCCGCTCAACACCGGAGCGGTTGTACCAGGAGCGGTCGAACAGCACGATCTCGCCGCCCGCGGGCAGATGCGGCACGTAGCGCTGGAAATACCATTGCGACTTCTCGCGCTCGGTCGGCGCCGGCAATGCCACGACACGGGCGATGCGCGGATTGAGCCGCTGCGTGATGCGCTTGATGACGCCGCCCTTGCCGGCGGAATCGCGGCCTTCGAAGACCACCACCAGCTTCTTCTTGTGGTAGGCGACCCAGGACTGCAGCTTGATCAGCTCCGACTGCAGCCTGAGCAGCTCGCGAAAATAGGTCATGCGCTCGATGGAGGGCGGATGCGACTTCTTGTAGATCTTGGCGATCTCGAGCGAGAGCGCCGGCTCGGACAGCTCCAGCTCATAGTCCTCGTCGAGCGTATCCTCGAGCTCGGCCTCCAGCCAGTCCTTGGCTCCGGAATTCGGTTTCAGTTCATTCATCGCGCTGCTCCGTCTGCCTGTCAGCCATCACCGCTTCGGAAGCCCCGGCCGGACACTCCGTAAGCCGACTGAGATACAGAGGCGCAATGACGGTTTTATTGCAATCGCCCGGCAGCTGCATCGACATGGAAGATATGTGATCGACCCCGTATCGATAGCGGGGCGACAAGCGGCGGGAATTGTCCTACAAATCCCTCGCCTCTTTCCGGCGCTCGCCACGGCGCTTCTTCAAAACAAATTGCGAGGACCGACATGGAATACCGCACGCTCGGCCGATCCGGCTTGAAAGTCTCGACATTGACGCTTGGCACCATGACCTTCGGCGGCACCGGTCCGTTCGCCGCCGTCGGTAATTCGGATCTTTCGGAAGCCAAACGCATCATCGACACCTGCATCGATGCCGGCATCAACCTCATCGACACCGCAAACGTCTATTCCAACGGGTTGTCGGAAGAGATCATCGGCGAGGCGCTTGGCGGCAAGCGCAAGAACGATGTACTGATCGCCTCGAAGGCGCGCATGCGTATCGGCACCGGCCCCAATGACGAAGGCCTGTCGCGCCATCACCTGATCCGCGAGTGCGAAAAGAGCCTGAAGCGGCTCAGGACCGACGTCATCGATGTCTATTTCGTCCACCAATGGGATGGGCTCACCCCGGTCGAGGAGACGGTCGCGGCGCTCGACACCTTGGTCAATCAGGGCAAGATCCGCTATATCGGCTGCTCCAACTGGTCGGGCTGGCAGGTAATGAAGGCCCTTGCCGTCAGCGACAGCCGCCATCAGGCCCGTTTCATCACTCAGCAGATCCACTACACGCTGGAAGCGCGCGAGGCCGAATACGAATTGCTGCCGATCTCGGTCGACCAGGGCCTCGGCGTGCTGGTCTGGAGCCCGCTGGCCGGCGGGCTGCTCTCCGGCAAATACCATCGCGACAGCCCGACCGCGCGCCAGATCGGCGGCTGGACGGAACCGCCGATCCGCGATGAGGATCGCCTGTGGCGCATTGTCGACGTGCTCAACTTCATCGGCAAGGCACGCGGCGTGTCGGGCGCGCAGGTGGCGCTTGCCTGGCTGCTCGGCCGACCGGCCGTCAGCTCCCTGGTGATCGGTGCGCGCAACGAGGCGCAGCTCAAGGACAACCTCGCCGCGGCAAGCCTGTCGCTCACCGAGGACGAACGGCAGCGTCTCGACGTCGTCAGCCGGCCGCCGGTGCTTTATCCCTATTGGCACCAGCAGTTCACGGCCAGGGATCGTTTCGGGCCGGCCGACGAGGTGCTCGACCGCTCTCACGCTTAAAACGCTCAGCCGGCGATAAAGCGCCAGACTTCCGCGTCGGGCTTTACCTGTCCGCTCAGCACGAAATATTTGTAGAGGACGAGCAGCGAGATCGCCTGCTCGTCCTGCTCATTGCCGAATCTGCGGCAATAGGCATTGGCGGCGGCGGTTATCCGCCCAGCCTCGTCGGGATGTTTTTCGAAATAGGCCACCTTGTCGAGCAGGTCGGAGAAATCCGGCTGCAGCGGCACGTAATGGACGTTGGGCTCGACCTGGGCTTCGGCGAACCAGGTTTCGTAGGTCGGTTCCGGCATGAGGCAAAGTGAATTGGAGCTCATGATCCATTTCAGGTTCGTCGCGACATCATTGCCTTCGAGCGAGACGATGTAGCGATACTGTCGCTGCTGCTCGATGTTCAGGAACGGCTTGCGGTATCCGTCCGGCGCATCGGCTCTGTGGGAACCCGCATCGCAAATCGGCAGGCCGGCGGCTTTTTCGACGAAGCGGGTGCGAATCGGATTGTTGAGATGACCGCGCCAGACCACCATCGGACGCTTGGCGGCGAAAGACAGTTTGTCGGGCGGCATGTAGAAGTGACGGAACTTGTTCAGCTTCATCAGCACGCCGTTCGCATTGTCGTCGCCGATGGGCCGGTCCTTGACGATCCTCGGGAACTCCGGAACGCCGACAACGTCGCCGAATTCGAAATCGATCAGCAGGCCGGGATCGAAATAGCGCGCGAATTCCTTGAGGTCGTAATAATACATGCTGGAAGAGGACGGCAGCTTGCCGACGGCTATGGCGTCCGGACTGGGCACGAACGGGTGTTCCAGCTTGTTGTAGTAGTTCAGCCGCTCGCGAACCGTCTTGCCCGAAAGCATGGCCTGTTCAAGCCGGCTGGCGAGGCGGTCGCGAAACAGGGACTGCGGTGCGCGGTCGCGCGCGAAATTGCGCGCGTAATAGAACAGCTTTGCGGCGGTTCGAGAGAGTGTGGCCATACGTCCGCGAGTTCAGCAAGTTCCCCTCGTCTCCTACAGCATTCTCCCGGCCATGTTGCAAGCCCGCTAATGCAACCGGCGTTGTGTCGACGCTTTCCCTCAAGCCGCGACCACGGCAAACCCGCGTGCGCGCAAACCGCGCCGGTCGTCATGCAATGAGGTGACCAGCCGATCTCGGCTGCCGGCGATGTGAGCGGAAAGCAGCCGCGCCGCTTCATCGGCATCGGCGCTCCTGACGGCGGCGAGGATGGCATGATGTTCGGCCCAAGCACGGCCGAGCGCCTTCTCATCGCGCACCTCCAGCCAGCGCGCACGCGACAGCCTGGTCATCGCGTCGCGCACTGCCCTGAGCAGAAACTCGTTGCCGGAAAGCCTTGCCAGTTCGATGTGGAAATCCAGGCCGACGCGATGCCACTCCTCGCGCGGCGTCTCAGCATCGCAGGAATCGAGCATCGCCGCGATCACGTCGATGCCGCCACGGTCTTCGAGCGCCGCCGTGAGGCGAACCGCCGCGACTTCGACCGCCTCGCGGTAGACGGCGATCTGCCCGAGTTCGGCAAGGTTGATCGGCGCCACCGTCCAGCCGCGGCCGTCGCGGCCGATCAGCCCTTCCGTCTCCAGGCGCAGCAATGCGGCCCGCACCGGCGTGCGCGACGCGCCGAAGCGGCTCTCGATCCAGCGCTCGGTCAGCCGCTCGCCCGGGCCGATCTCCAAACCGAGGATCATCTCGCGAAGCTGTCTTTCGACATTTTGCATCTGCGACATTTGTCGTCCCGTTTTCCAAGCCGCGTTGACGGCGCTCGCATTGACAGTAGCGAGTATCAGGTCCATGACGGATACCATCTTGGTATCCCAAATTGGTATCCGCAACAACCCCAGTATTGGCACGCATGACATGACGCCCAAGGAACCCGAACAGAGCGGCTTCAATATCCATTGGCGACGCAATCTCGCCGTCTGCTTCGCCGGCTCGTTCAGCACGCTTGTCGCCATGACGCTGCTTCTTCCGTTCCTGCCGCTATACGTCGAGCAGCTCGGCGCCGAAGGCCACGTGGCGATCGTGCAGTGGTCGGGCATCGCCTTTGGCGCGACCTTCTTCGCGGCCGCGCTGGTCGCGCCTTTGTGGGGACGGCTTGGCGACCGCTACGGCCGCAAGCTGATGCTGGTACGCGCTTCGTTCGGCATGGCGATCTGCATGTCGTTGACCGGCATGGTTGAGAGCGTCTTGCAGCTGGTGCTGCTTCGATTGCTGATCGGTTTTGCCGGCGGTTATTCATCGGGTTCGACGATCCTGGTGGCGATGCAGACGCCCAAGGAGCGCTCCGGCTGGGCGCTGGGCGTGCTGGCGGCGGGTATCACGGCGGGCTCGCTGGTCGGACCGCTGCTGGGCGGCCTGCTGCCGCCGCTGATCGGCATCCGCGCGACCTTCCTGCTGTCCGGCGCCGTCATTTTCCTGGCCTTCCTGGCGACGACTTTCCTGATCAAGGAGAACCCGCCGGCGCCCAAGCCCGCCTCGACGACGAAGCCGAAAAGCGGCTGGTCGCAGATCCCCGACAAGCGGCCGATCGTCGCCATGCTGGCCACCGGCATGCTGCTCGCCTTCGCCACCATGTCGATCGAGCCGATCATCACCGTCTATGTGCAGCAGCTCACCGAGGACCAGAGCAAGGTGACCATGGTCGCAGGCGTCGTCATGTCCGCGGCGGCGCTGGGTACTATCCTGTCCTCGTCCTGGCTGGGGAAACTCGCCGACCGCGTCGGTCACTGGAACGTCGTGGTCGGTGCCCTTGCCGTCTCGGCATTGCTGCTCATTCCGCAAGCCTACGTCACCAATGGCTGGCAATTGATCGGCCTGCGCTTCCTGATGGGCCTGGCGCTGGGCGGACTGTTGCCTTGCATCACTAGCGTGATCCGCCACAACATCCCTGACGGGATCGGCGGCAATGTGCTTGGCCTGGCGATTTCGGCGCAATATGTCGGCCAGGTCGCGGGGCCGCTGTCCGGCGGCTTCGTCGGCGGGCATTTCGGTATGCGCTCGGTGTTTCTGGGCACAGCGGTGCTGATGGCGTTGGGTGCTGCCTACAACTGGATTGTCGAGTCGCGCCGGGCGCGGCATATGCTGCTGGAAGCCGGCGAATCCTAACCGGCGCCTCCACCTCAACCGCAGCATGGAGCATCCAGGATGAGCCTTACTGGGCAAGCATCAGACGGCGGG
Source organism: Mesorhizobium sp. CA5 (assembly GCF_020165105.1). Taxonomy (NCBI): domain Bacteria; kingdom Pseudomonadati; phylum Pseudomonadota; class Alphaproteobacteria; order Hyphomicrobiales; family Phyllobacteriaceae; genus Mesorhizobium; species Mesorhizobium sp. CA5. The sequence continues at coordinate 70,457 of NZ_JAIUHJ010000021.1, forward strand.
AGCCGCGTTCTCGTGCTGGCAGCCGGCCTCGTCGGCGCGGCCGGAGTGGCGCTGTCGGCGACGGCGGCGCATCGCGGCGGCGCCTTCACCGGCACGGCGGCCAATTTCCTGCTGGTGCATGCGCCGGCGTTCCTTGCCATCGGCCTTGCCGGCGGCAATCGCTGCCTCAGAATCGCCAGCCTCGTCCTGCTCGCGGGCCTGCTTCTGTTCTGCGGCGATCTGCTCGCCCGCGACTTTCTCGGCTCGCGGCTGTTCCCGATGTCGGCGCCGATCGGCGGTACACTTTTGATCGCCGGCTGGGTAGCGATCGCCGTCTCGGCGCTGTGGCGTCCTCGGCCGTAGGTATTTCCGGCGAGCGTTTTTAATCGGCGCGCCGCTTGTGCTTGCGCGCAGGCAGGTCGTTGGCGCGGCGCCGCTCGGGCTGCTCGGTTCCGCGCGTGATGCCCCAATAGTTGCGGTAGATGTCCTGAAAAAGATGACCAATCGGATGCATGACTGCTTCTCCTCAAGTTGAATCGATCCAATGCGTGGACACGAAAAATGGCCACGGTTCAGCCGCGCTTGCGCTCCACGAGGAAGCGCAGTTCGCGGCGCCAGGGACCCACTCTGCCGCGCCGCTTCTGGCTAATGGCCGCCGAGGCGATGCCCCAGTCGTTGCCGTAGATGTCCTCGAACAAGTAACTCACCGGATGCATGGCACCCTCCTGTTGAAACCGCTCCGTCAAAAAGCGAGCGGATTTGGATCGATTCAAATCATAGGCCTCAATCACGCGAAGTCAAGCAGGATTTGAATCGATCCAACAAAAATGTTAGATGACCAGCAGCAATTCAGCGGTCATGTTCTTCCCGTGACCGGATTCGGAGGAACGACATGGCATCACTCCTCGAAGGCCAGGCAAGACCGATCAGGCTGGCCGACATCGCCAAGGCCGCCGGCGTCTCGCATGGCACGGCCTCGAATGTTTTCAGCCGTCCCGAGATCGTGCGCGCCGAAGTGCGCGAGCGGGTCAAGGCGGTGGCGGAGCAGATGGGTTATGCCGGTCCAGACCCGAAAGGCCGCTTGCTGCGCGCCGGCAAGGTCAACGCCATCGGCGTCGCCACGACCGAGCCGCTCTCCTACTTCTTCGACGATCCGTTCGCCCGCGTGATGATGGCCGGCATTTCCGAAGCCTGCGATGCCACCGGCGCGGGCATCGCGCTGGTCTCGGCCGCCAATCAGGAAAAGCTGGCCTGGAACATTCAGAGCGCGCTTGTCGATGGTTTTGTACTGTTCTGCATCGAAGGCGGCTCGCGTCTTGTCGACCTGACGCGCGAGCGCAGGTTGCCCTTCGTTGCGCTGGAGCTCGGCTTCCAGGACGAGACCGTATCGGCCATCGGCGTCGACAATGTCGCCGGCGCCAGGCTCGCCGCGCGCCATCTCGCCGAGCTTGGCCATCGCCGTTTCGCCGTCCTGTCGCTGGGCTTTGCCGACAACCGAACCGGCTTCGTAACGCCGGAAGCGGTGCGCAGCGCGGTCTACACCGGAACGCGCGATCGCCTTGCCGGCTATTTCGAGGAGCTTTCCCGCTTCGGCATCGATACGGCGAAAATCCCGGTCTATGAGACCGAGAACGAGGAAAAAAGCACCAGGGCCGGCCTCGAGGCGATCTTCGCCAGCGGCGAACCGCCGACCGCCATCCTGGCGATGTCGGACCGCATGGCCCTGATCGCCATCGCCTGGCTGAGAGCAAGGGGGCTCGACGTTCCCGGCGATGTCTCCATTGTCGGCTTTGACGGCGTGCCGGACGGCGCGCTGTCCACGCCGCCACTGACCACCATCGCCCAGCCGATCACCGAGATCGGCCGCCGCGCCGCGCGCATGATTCTCGACCATGATGGCGCGGTGCGGCGCGAGACGATGGGCGTCGAGTTCGTCGTCAGAGGTTCGACCGGGCCGGCACCGAAAGCCTGAGCGGGCTCAGGCAATTCGGATAGATCGCAGGCATTTCCTCGCCCTGCGGCTAGTAGCCGCCCGCCCGCGCCGGCAGCGGCTGCACGCCGAATGTCGCACGCGCAGGCTCCTCGCGCACCGGCTTGGCGCGGGATGGGCCGAGGCTGGCAAGCCATTCGAGGTAGAGCGCGAGCGCGAGCTGCATGGCGATGCCTGCCGCGATCAGCAGCGTGTCGTAGGCCGGGCCGCCCGGGTTGATCAGCTTCAGCACCTGCGCCGCCATGGCAAGCAGCGTGCCGGCGATGAAAACCGGCAGCGAGCGCTTGCCCAGGATCGCGAGCGGATTGTCGGGCCGGACGCGGAAGAGGTTGGAGACCGTCGGCAGCGCGACGATCAGATAGCTGACCGCAAGAATGTGCAAGAGCCGCGGCAGCGACAGGAAGGTCTTGTCGAAGCCGCCGATCACCACCGGCAGGTTGAACCATGTGATCTGACCCCAGAGCGGAGTGTGCACCCAGATCGCCGCGCCGACCACATAGATGCCGGCGGCACCCAGCAGCCACGGATTGACCGGGATGCGCCCGCCGCGCTTCACATGCAGCATGGCGGCAAGGCCGATGTTGAACAGGAACTGCCAGGACAGCGGGTTGAGAAACCAGAGGCCGGGCTCCGGATAGTTCGGCGGCGCGATCTGCCAAATGCCAGCGACGAGCCACAGCAGGCCGGACACGATCAGCGCCGGCACGGGCCGATAGCTGACGAACAGGACGAACGCAGGCGCCGCCAGAAGCAGCGCCGCATAGACCGGCAAGATGTTGTTGTAGCCGAGCTGGTGGCCGAGCGTGACGATGCCGAGCAGCGCCTGCGGCGTGTTGCGCATCAAGGGTTCTATGTTGATCATCGACAGCATTTCCGGCCGGTGGGCGAACAGCGCGGCGGCGCTAAACAGCGCGATCACCACCATGGTGATGACGATGTGGGAGATGTAGAGCACCCCGGCGCGCCGCCACATCTTCAAGATCGCGAGCAACCGGCCGCCCGGCTTGAACTTTGTGCCGTAAGCCAGCGCCACCGAGATGCCGGAAATCAGCACGAAGGCTTCCGCCGCGTCGGAAAAGCCGAAATTCTTATAGGTCCAGTTCTCGAAGACGGTGCCAGGCACATGGTCGACGAAAATGGTGAGCAGCGCGAGCGCGCGCAGCACGTCGATACGCGTGTCACGATCGTTGATACGTGTGTCACGATCATTGATGCGCGTATCGCGCTCTCCGACACGCTTATCGCGGTCGTTGGGAACAGGGGTGGTCATCGACAAAAGGCCTCAAAGCTGGTTGTTCATAGCCAGCAAATGCGACCCCCGGGGCGCACCGCTTCGATTCCTCCCACGGGGGAGTGTATCGGCGGAAAAACGGCCCGAATTGCGCCTGGTTCAATCAACTTTCGCGGAGCGCGAAAATATTCCGTTTTGAAGCCGGCAAATCAACGAATCTCTCATGGAATCAAATGGATATGAGCGCTTCCGAATATAGCGATAAAAACAGTATCCTGCGCCGGGACCTCGCCTTTCCTTACCGTCTGCTGAGGCCGGCGAACGCAAGCGGCGAGTGCCTGTTCGTGCTGCACGGGTCAGGTGTCGACGAGACGACGATGCTGCCGCTGGCAAGGCAGATCGCGCCGCGTTCGGTGATCGTCGCGGCGCGCGGCCGCATTCCACAGGAGGACGGATTTCGCTGGTTCGAGCGAATCACGCCGACCAGTTTCGAGCAGGTCTCCATCCATGCCGAGACGGCCGCCTATGCCCAGTTCGTGACGGAGGTCGCGGAGGTGCAGCGGCTCGACCTGCAACGCGCGACCTTCCTTGGCTATTCGAACGGCGCCAATGTCGTCTCCAGCCTGATGCTGCTCCATCCCGGCATTGTCAGACAGGCAGCGCTGTTGAGGGCGATGCCGGTGCTCGACATCTCGCCGATGGCCAACCTCGGCGGCAGCCGCGTGTTGATCATTGCCGGGGCGGCCGACCAGACCTATGGCCCTTTCGCCTCTGCCCTGGTGACACTGTTCAGCGAACGCCAAGCCGAGGTCGACGCGCGCATCGTCGCCTCGGGCCACGAGTTTGGCGATGCGGACGCCGCGATCCTGCGGCAGTGGCTGGCAGCGCCTGTCGCGGTCGCCTGACTGGGCCAGGCGGGGCCCGGTGCGGCCATCAACGATCGAGACCATCCCGGCATGTTATAGGAACATCGTCCAGACACGCGTTGAGGGGCTGCTCGACCGGCCTCGCCCGATCCCCTCACCCATGTCCCATCCGGTTCCAGGCGTCCAGGCCGGCGATCTTGTAGGCCTCGGCCAGCGTCGGGTAGTTGAAGGTGTTGTTGACGAAGAAGTCGACCGTGCCACCGAGATTGATCACGGCTTGGCCGATATGGATGAGCTCGGTGGCGCCCTCGCCGACGATGTGGGCGCCGAGCAGGCGGCGCGTCTCGACCGAGAACAACAGCTTCAGGAAACCGCTGCTCACCCCCATGATGTGGCCGCGCGAGGTCTCGCGGAAGCGCGCCAGGCCGACCTCGTAGGCTGCGCCGCTGTCGCGCACCTGCTCTTCCGACAGGCCGACCGTCGAAATCTCCGGCACGGCGTAGATGCCATAAGGAAAGCTCTCCGGCGGCGGCGGCAGGTGAACCCCGAAGGCGTGGCAAGCCGCCACCCGCCCCTGCTCCATCGACGTCGAAGCCAGGCTCGGGAAGCCGATAACGTCGCCGGACGCGTAGATGTTCGGCACGCTGGTCTGGAAAGTCTGCGGATCGACCTTGATGCGGCCGCGGGCGTCGGCCTCGATGCCGACCGTGTCGAGGCCGAGGCTGGCGACATTGCCGGTGCGGCCGGCGGCGTAGAGCACCATCTCGGAGCGGATGGTGCGGCCGTCGGCCAGCGTCACTTCGGCGTGGTCGGGTTTCGAGGCGATCTCCTTCACCGTGCTGCCGAGGCGGATGGTCATGCCGCGGTCGCGCATCTGGTGGATGAAGTCGTCGACGATCTCGCGATCGATGAAATCGAGGATGGTGTTGCGCGGCTCGACCAGTGTCACCGGCACGTCGAGGGCGGAAAAGATGGTGGCGTATTCGACGCCGATGACGCCGGCGCCGATCACGGTCAGCGTGCGCGGCAGATGATGGAGCTCCAGCATCTCGTCGCTGTCGAAGACGCGCTTCTTGTCGAAGGGCACGTCGGCCGGGCGGTGCGGCCTGGTGCCGACGGCGATCAGCGCGTTGGCGAATCCGACTTCGCTATAGTCGCCATTATCGGCGGTCAGGCTGACCTTGTTCGGCGTGAGGAACTTCACCGCGGCGCGCGCGCTCTTCACCGTGTTGCGCATGAACTGGTGCTGCAGCACCTCGACCTCATGATCGAGCGTCTTGTGCAGCCGGTCGACCAGATCCGAGATCGAAATGTCCTGCTTGACCCGGTAGCCGCGTCCGTAGAAGCCGCGTTCGCGCCAGCCCGAGAGGTTGAGCACCGTCTCGCGCAGCGTCTTCGACGGGATGGTTCCGGTATGCACCGAGACGCCGCCAAGGCGCCGGCCCCTGTCGACCACCAGCACCGACTTGCCAAGCTTGGCCGATTGCACCGCGGCGCGGCGCCCCGAAGGGCCGCTGCCGATGACCAGCATGTCGTAGTCCATGTCCCGTCCCCTTTGTGCGCCGCAGCAAGCTAGACCGGGAAGAATGTCATGTTCAACAGGCAACACCATTCCCTCGGCGGGCGAATCCGCCGATGCAACCAAAAGCATGAGAAACCTTAACCGGACGGCAAGGCTTGCGTGCAATGGTCCATGTCGAGGGGACCACCGGGGTAACAGAGTTGGCGATTTCCAAAAGCGATGCGCTGCCTGGCGCAGAGACCGGTTTCTGGTCCGGCCTTCAGAGCAGCGTGGTTCTCACCGACCTGCGCGAGGGCCTGTTCCGTTTCATCGCGCTGGTGGTCGCCGCGGTCTTCGTCTATCGCGGTGCTCGTCACCTCGTCATCGATCCGGGCCGGCTGAACATCCTGCTGCTCATGATCTCCGACGTTCTGACCTTTACCTGGCTGCTGCTGGCGCGCCGGCCGATTGTCCGCGACTGGAGCCCTTTCACGGTATTCATCTCGGTGACGGCCGCTTTCGGTTCGGGTTTCGTATCGTTCCAGGATGGAATCGCCGTCATCCCGCTCTATATCGCGGCGCCGCTGCAATTCCTGGCGCTGTGGCTGGTGATCTGGGGTAAGATGTCGCTTGGCCGCTCCTTCGCCATCCTGCCGGCCAACCGCGGCGTCGTCACCGGCGGCGCCTATCGGTTCGTGCGGCACCCAATCTATGCCGGCTATCTGGCAGGGCACATCCTGTTCCTGCTGTCGAGCTTCTCGCTCTACAATTTCGCCGTCTACGCGATCATTACCCTGTTCCAGGTCCATCGCATCCTGCGCGAGGAGCGCATCCTGGCGCTGACAGAGGAGTATCGCGACTATCTCGGGCGGGTTCGCTACAGGCTCTGTCCCGGCATCTTCTGACGTCGCGCCCGGCGGTGGCGGGCACGTTCCTTGAATTCCAGGCCGCCCTCACCATTTGAAAAGGCGGCAGGCATTCCCACGGGGGTGCTGCGATCGAGGAACGGATATGAACGCACGCGTATTGGACGGCGAGATCATCACGACGAGGTTTGAGGACACCCGCGCATATCGTGGGGTGCGGACAAGGCGCATTTTCGCCTTCCTGCTCGACTATTTCTTCGTCGCGCTGCTGACCATTCCCTTCGCCATCCTGGTCGCCATTCTCGGCCTGTTGACCTTTGGCCTCGGCTGGGCGCTGTTTTCCGTGCTGGTGCCGATGGTCGCCATCCTCTACATCTGGAACACGCTGGGCAGCCGCGACCAGGCGACGACCGGCATGAAGATCATGGGCATCCGCCTGGAGAAGCTCGACGGCAGCCGCATCGACGGCATGACGGCTGTGGTTCACTCGGTGCTGTTCTGGGCCGGCAACGTCATCCTGACGCCGCTAGTGCTCCTGGTCACGCTGTTCTCCGACCGCAAGCGCACGCTGCACGACCTGCTGCTCGGCACCGTCGTAACCCGCACCGATATCTGACGGATTCACGGCCGCGCGCATCAAGCCGCCGCGTCGCCCGTGCTTAAATATGAACAGGCCAAGGCCATCGCGGCAGCATAATCCTGTTGAATTTTTCGGCGACCGGGCCAAAGGTAGGGCGATTCGCAGGAGCGTTTCCAAGATTAGATGACGCAGCATCCGACCCAGTCGCCGCAGTTCTTCCTGACCGCGCCGTCGCCGTGCCCCTACCTGGAGGGACAGTTCGAGCGCAAGGTGTTCACGCACCTTGTCGGCGACAAGGCGCCGGAGATGAATGACCTCTTGACGCAAGGCGGCTTCCGGCGCTCGCAGAACATCGCCTACCGTCCGGCCTGCGAGTCGTGCCGCGCCTGTGTGTCGGTCCGCATCCTGGCACAGGAATTCAGTCCCAGCCGCAACATGCGCCGCGTCATCCAGCACAATGCCGACCTCGTCGGCGCCATGCATGACGCGCAGCCTTCGACGGAGCAATACTCCCTCTTCCGCAGCTACCTCGACGCCCGGCATCGCCGCGGCGGCATGTCGGACATGACCGTGCTCGACTATGCGATGATGGTGGAAGACACGCATGTCGACACCAAGATCATCGAATACCGGCGTCGCGGCCCCGACACGTTCATCACCGGCAAGGGCCATGGCGAGCTGATAGCCGTCGCGCTCACCGACAAGATGGCCGATGGCCTGTCGATGGTCTATTCCTACTTCAATCCCGACTTCGAGGACCGCTCGCTCGGCACCTTCATGATCCTCGATCACATCGCCCGCGCCAAGGCGATGGGACTGCCCCACGTCTATCTCGGCTACTGGGTCAACGGCTCGCGCAAGATGAATTATAAGATGCGCTTCATGCCGCAGGAGCATCTCGGCCCGAAAGGCTGGGAACGCTACGACCACGAAGCGGTCAGTCGCTGAACCTCCCCACGCTTCATCCTTAACTGTTTCAAGGAGGAGGACACCGGTCTTTCGGCCCTCAGGCTGGAACGAGCGCGGCGGGGCCGCTGTGCGCCTGCTCAAGATAGTTTGCGAGAATGCCCAAGTGTCCACCCACACCGACCACCAAAAAGGTCTCCTGATCACCGCCATAGGCGGCCTCACACTGACCGTCGACATACCGCTGATCCGGCTCGCCGACGGCACACCCTGGACGATCATGATGTTGCGCACCGCCACCACCTTGCTGGCCGGGCTGGTGGTGTGGGCCGTCTGGCGGTCGTTCGACCGGAACGCGCCCCGGCTCATCCCGGGCTGGTCGGGACTTGCCGTGGCCTTTTGCTACGGCATGACCGGAATATGCTTCGTCACGGCGGTCTATCACACCTCGACGGCCGACCTTGTCTTCATCCTGGCCTTCAACACCGTGTTCGCGGCGCTGCTGTCATGGCTCTTCCTCAAGGAAAGACCGCGGCCTGCAACCGTCATCGCCATGCTGGCGATGATTTTCGGCGTGCTGATCATCGTCGGCGGCTCCGTCGGCACCGGGCATCTGTTCGGCGATTTCATGGCGCTGTGCTCGACCTTCTTCGTCGCCCTCGCCATCACCATTTCGCGCGCCAGCGGCGAGGACATGGGCTTCACCGCGCTGGTCGGCGTCATCCTGCCGCTGGCACTCGCCGTCTTCATGATTTCGGGCGAAGGCGTTCACGTGAACGCGCCGTGGTGGATCGTCTTCAACGGCGCGGTGATCATGCCGATCTCGTTCTTCTGCCTTGCCAACGGACCGAAATATATTTCAGGCCCGGAAGTGGCGATGTTCTATCTGCTGGAGACGGTGCTGGCGCCGGTCTGGGTCTGGCTGATCTTCGCCGAGGAGCCGACGCGCAACAGCCTGATCGGCGGCTCGATCCTGATCGTGACGCTGGTCGCGCATTCGCTGTGGCAATTCCATGAGGGCCGCAAGCGCCGTGCTGCGCTTGCCGTGGTTCACCCGGCCTGAACTTTCCTCGGCTCGGCCGCCGCTTCGATCTGTGGCGGCGCGCCGGCCTCGTGGGCGACAGGCGGAAGCTCGTCCATGATCTCGACCTCGCGCAGCCATTCGCGCCAGATGGCGACGAGCAGCGCCATCAACACCGGGCCGATGAACAAGCCGAGGAAACCCATCGTCTTGACGCCGCCGATCAGGCCGAAAAAGGTCGGCAGGAACGGCAGCTTGATCGGGCCGCCGACGAGCTTGGGCCGCAAGGTCTTGTCGACGATGAAGAGCTCGACCGCGCCCCAGATGAAGAGCGCCGTGCCGGCGAAAAGCTTGCCGCTGGCGGCGAGGTAGATCGACACTAGGGTGAAGGAGAGCGGCGCGCCGCCGGGGATCAGCGCCATGATGCCGGTAAGCGCGCCGAGCGTCACCGGGGATGGAACGCCGGCCAGCCAATAGGCGATGCCGAGCACAAGGCCCTCGCCGATGGCGATGATGGTCATGCCCGTCACGGTCGAGGAAATGGTCGCCGGAACGACGCGCGAGATGCGTTCCCAGCGCGTCGGCAGGATGCGTTCGCCGAGGCGATCGACCTGGGCCGCGAAAGACTCGCCGTCGCGATAGGCGAAGAACAGCGCGATCATCATGAACAGAAGCGTCAGAATCAGGCTGAAGGCGCTGCCACCGGCGGCCAAGGCGCCGCGATAGATGCTGCCGATGTTGGAGCCGCTGATCAACTGGATCAACTCGCCGATGCCGCCGGGATGGCCGAGATAGGCCGTCCACTGCTCGTTCAGCCACTGGCCGACGACCGGTATGGCGGCGATCCAACCCGGTGTCACCGCGCCGTTGCGATTGGTCTCGATCGCCCAGGTGACCCACTCGCGCAGCTCATTGATGGCATAGGTGCCGGCAAGCGCGATCGGCACCACCAGGAAGGTGAGGATGAAAAGGATCGCCAAGGTCGCGCCGACCGTTCGGTTGCCGCCGACACCAACGAGCAGCCGGCGGTACAGCGGCCAACTGGCAAAGGCGATGACGAGCGCCGCCAGCACCGGGAACAGAAAGCCGTGGAAGAAATAGACGCCGGCAGCGACGATCAGCACCAGGAGCCAGCGCGCCGCCGACAGCGGCGGGATGACGGCCGCCCTCAGCGGCGTCGACAGGCCGAACAGGCGCTGCCCCGGCTTCTGGATCTCGGCGCGCTTCAACCCGGCGTTGCTCCCTGCCTGATCGTTCGATGGATGCTTATGCACCATCATAGTGCAGCAATCGTGACGATAGTCCAAATAGTGCCTTTCCTTCTCCCCTTGTGGGAGAAGGTGGATCGGCGCGCAGCGCCGAGACGGATGAGGGGTGTTCCAGCAGGGCGAGGCGTTGGCGACCCCATATCGCGGCATCCAAAGCTGCTCAAGTCCGTGTCAAGCTGGAACACCCCTCATCCGTCGCCTTCGGCGACACCTCCTCCCGCAAGGGGAGAAGGAAAGGTGCTGCTTCACCCAAATTTCCCCGTCCTGGGGAAACCCTTCGGCACCATGCGGCCGGCGGCGGCGCGGGCTCCGATCCATTCGGTCAGTTCCTCGCGCGACTTGGTGAAAGTGCGATCGGCCGAATCCTGCCAGGAGAGCCCCGTCGCCAGGGTGAAGGTCTTCAGGTCCAGCACGCCGCCGTCTTTGTATTTCTGCAGCCGCACACCCTTGCCGCGCGCCATTTCCGGAATTTCGGCCAGCGGGAAGACCAGCATCTTGCGGTTCTCGCCGACAATAGCGAGATGGTCGCCCGAAACCGGGATGCAGCGCTTGGCCTCGTCCGGCGCCTTGACGTTCATCACCTGCTTGCCCTTGCGGGTGTTGGCGACGACCTCTTCCTCCGAAACGACGAAACCGTTGGCGTCGTATGAGACGAGCAGCAGCTTGCGTTTGGGATCATGGACGAAGGCAGTGACGATGTCCTGGTCGTTCTCCATGTCGACGATAATGCGGATCGGCTCGCCATGGCCGCGCCCGCCCGGCAGCCGATCGGCGCCGATGGTGTAGAACTTGCCGCCGGTGGTGAAGACCAGGATCTTGTCCGTGGTCTGGGCATGGAAGGCGAGCTTCAGGCTGTCGCCTTCCTTGAAGGTGAGCTGCGAATGGTCGGTCAGGTGGCCCTTCATGGCGCGCAGCCAGCCCTTTTCCGACACAACGACGGTGACCGGCTCGCGCTCGATCATCGCATGCGCGATGTCGGTCAAGTCGTGCTCGGGCGCATCGGCAAACTGGGTGCGACGCTTGCCGAGCTCGGTCTGCGGACCGAACGTGTCACGGACCTTGGCGACTTCCCACTTGATCGTCGACCATTGCTTGGCGTCGGAAGCCAACAGGGCCTCGATCTGCTTCTTCTCGGCGGTGAGGCCGTCGAATTCCTTGCGGATCTCGATCTCTTCGAGCTTGCGCAAGGCGCGCAGGCGCATGTTGAGGATGGCTTCGGCCTGGTTGTCGGTGAGCGACCAGCGGGCCATCATCACCTGCTTGGGCTCATCCTCCTCGCGGATGATCCTGATGACCTCGTCGATATTGAGATAGGCGATCAGGTAGCCGGCGAGGATTTCCAGCCGCTTCTCGATCTCGCCGAGCCGGTATTTCGAACGACGGATCAAAACCTCGCGGCGGTGGTCGAGCCACTCCTTGAGCACGCCCTTCAACGACAGGACGTTCGGCACCTTGCCGCGCGACAGCACGTTCATGTTGAGCGGGAAGCGGCTTTCGAGCTCCGTAAGCTTGAACAGCGATTCCATCAGGATGCCGGGATCGACGGTGCGGCTCTTCGGCACCAGCACGATGCGGATGTCCTCCGCACTCTCGTCGCGGATGTCTTCGAGCAGCGGCAGCTTGCGTGCCATCAAAAGCTCGGCGATCTTCTCGATCAGCCTGGCCTTCTGCACGCCGTAGGGGATCTCGGTGACGACGATGCTCCAGGTGCCCCTTCCCTGGTCCTCCTGGCCCCATTTGGAGCGCACGCGGAAACCGCCGCGGCCCGTCTCATAGGCTTCGAGGATCGAGGCGCGGCTGTCGACGATGATGCCGCCCGTCGGGAAATCCGGCCCCTGGACGAAATCCATCAACTTCGCCACCGGCGCTTCGGGATGCTCGATCAGATGGAGTGCTGCGTCGCAAAGCTCGGCGGCGTTGTGCGGCGGGATCGAGGTCGCCATGCCGACGGCAATGCCCGACGAGCCGTTGGCGAGCAGGTTGGGGAAAGCGCCCGGCAGGACGGACGGCTCCTCGTCCTCTTCATTGTAGGTCGGCCGAAAATCGACCGCGTCCTCGGTGATGCCGGCAAGCAGCTCGCTCGCCACCTCGGTCATGCGCGCTTCGGTGTAGCGCATCGCCGCGGCGTTATCGCCGTCGATGTTGCCGAAATTGCCCTGCCCGTCGACCAGCGGGTAGCGCATCGAGAAATCCTGCGCCAGCCGTACCAGCGCATCGTAGATCGACTGGTCGCCATGCGGATGGAACTTGCCCATCACGTCGCCGACGATGCGGGCGCATTTGGCGAAACCCTGATCGGGGTTGAGCCTGAGCAGCCGCATGGCATGCATGATGCGGCGATGGACCGGCTTCAGTCCGTCGCGCACATCCGGCAGCGCCCGATGCATGATGGTCGACAGCGCGTAAGCGAGATAGCGCCGCTCGAGCGCTTCCTTCAGATCGACCGGTTCGATTTTATCGCCGCCGCCATTGTCATCAGGCGGCAAAAGCCTTTTTCCCATGAATTTGGACTAGCTGAGCGGGTGATTCGCGGCAAGCGCCGCGTGAACGTCGGCGCATTCGCCGTGGCTATAGATGCGCAGCCGGCGGTGTGAAGAATTTCACGGAAGCGGCCCCGCGGCAGCTGCAATTTGCCGCCGATCTGCAACAGGCTTAGTCGGCAACACGAGGCCGACCAACATCAATCCGTTACATGCGGCCGCTATCTGGCAATGCAACGCGCTGGCGGAGGAAAGCCGCGGTCTTCATGACAAATTCACCGCATCGGGCAATAGCTGCCGACCGGCGTTTGCTTTTCATCGCCGTTTTCGACAAATGGGCCCGGAAATGCCTTTTTCCCGTCCCGTTCGTCACGGAATGGTGATGGAGCAGATGTCAAAAATAATTTCACAATAGCCAATCAGGACAGGGAACTCGCCATGACAATCCAACGCTCAACACTCAAGAAACTGGCCTTTTCGACCTTTCTGCTGACGCTGCCGCTCAATTCGGCCTTCGCCGCCGATCCGGCGGTGGCCGAGCGCATCAAGGCGGCCCTTGCCGCCCAGGGCGTCGAGATTTCCTGGACAGGCGTCTCCGGCGACGATTCGAACGCCGTCCTGCAAGGTGTTTCCATCAAGCCGGCGGCCGAGAAGGAAGCGCTGCCGATCGGCGACGTGAAGCTGGAGGGGGTCAGCGAGGCCAATGGCAGCTATGAGATCGCAACCCTCTCGACCTCGCCTTTCGAGCACAGCAAGGACGGCGTGACGCTCAATCTCAGCCCGGTGGTCGTCCACGACATGAAGGTCCCGGCCGAAGGCGGCACCGATCCGCTCGGCTCGCTGATGATGTACAAGTCGGCGGAACTCTCCAACATGACGGTCAAGGTCGGCGACAAGACGGCTTTCGCGATGGACGGGCTTGCCGTCCAGATCACCCCGCCGGCCGACGGCAAGGCGATGGACTTTACCGCCAATACCGAAAAATTCACCGCCGACCTGTCGCTGGTCGACGATCCGAAGTCCAAGGAAGCGATCGACGCGCTCGGCTACCAGAACATCTCGGGCAACATCGCGATGGCCGGCACCTGGCAGCCGAGCGACGGCAAGATGGAGCTGTCGAAATATGACATCTCGGTCGAGAATGCCGGCACGCTCGGCATGACCTTCAATCTCGGCGGCTACACGCTCGACTTCATCAAGTCGATGCAGGAGATGCAGAAGAAGCTCGCCGCCCAGCCGGAAGGCGCCGACAATTCCGCGCAAGGCATGGCCATGCTCGGCCTGATGCAGCAGCTTTCTTTCAACGGCGCATCGGTGCGCTTCGAGGACGATTCGCTCACCGGCAAGGTGCTCGACTATGTCGGCAAACAACAGGGCATGTCGGCCAAGGACGTCGCCAACCAGGCCAAGGCGATCGTGCCGTTCGGCATGGCGCAGCTCAACAATCCCGAGCTGACGGCGGAAGTCTCGGCGGCGGTCAACACCTTCCTCGACAATCCAAAGAGCCTGGAAATCTCGGCCGAGCCGCCGTCGTCGGTGCCGTTCGCGCTGATCATGGCCGGCGCCATGTCCAACCCGCTCGACCTGCCGAAGACGCTTGGCGTCAAGGTCAAGGCGAACCAGGACTGATCGAACACGTCAGCTCCAAACGAAAGCCCGGCAGCGATGCCGGGCTTTTTTTGTCGAACCGATTTCTCGAAAAGAAGGAGAGGCTTGGCTCGGAGTCCTAGCCTTCCTTTTTCGTAACCGCGACGCGCAGTGACAGCTCGCGCAGCTGTTGCGGGGTCGCTTCCGACGGCGCGTTCATCAAAAGGTCGTAGGCCTGCTGATTCATCGGGAACATGGTGATCTCGCGCAGGTTCTTGGCCCCCACGAGCAGCATGACGATGCGGTCAACGCCGGCCGCCATGCCGCCATGCGGCGGCGCGCCATACTGGAAGGCGCGATAAAGGCCGCCGAAGCGCTCCTCCACGGTTGCGCGGTCGAGACCGACCATCTCGAAAGCCTTGACCATGGTTTCCGGCAGATGGTTGCGGATGCCGCCCGACGCGATCTCGAAGCCATTGCAGACCATGTCGTACTGGAACGCCTTGATGCCGAGCGGCTCCTGGCCGTTAAGCGCGTCGATGCCGCCCTGCGGCATCGAGAACGGGTTGTGGGCGAAGTCGATCTTCTTCTCGTCCTCGTTCCATTCGAAGAACGGGAAATCGACGATCCAGCAGAGCTCGAAACGCTCGCGATCGACGAGGTTCAGCTCCTCGCCGGCGCGGGTGCGCGCGGCGCCTGCGAAGGTGACGAACTTCTTCGGGTCGCCGGCGACGAAGAAGGCGGCGTCGCCATCGGCAAGGCCGAGCTGCTGGCGGATCGCCTCGGTGCGCTCCTCGCCGATGTTCTTGGCGATCGGACCCGCGCCTTCGAGTTTTTCGCCTTCCTTGCGCCAGAAGATGTAGCCGAGGCCAGGCTGCCCCTCGCCCTGCGCCCAGGAATTCATGCGGTCGCAAAAGGCGCGGCTGCCGCCGGTCTTTGCCGGAATGGCCCACACCTCGGCTTTCGGATCGTTGGCAAGGATGTTGGCGAAGACCTTGAAGCCGGAGTCGCGGAAATGATCCGAGACCGCCTGCATCTCGATCGGGTTGCGCAGGTCAGGCTTATCGGTGCCGTAGGTGCGCATCGCCTCGTCATAGGGAATGCGGCGGAATTCCTGGGTCACAGGCTTGCCGGCGGCAAAGGTCTCGAAGACGCCGCGCAGCACCGGCTCCATGGTGGAGAGCACGTCGTCCTGCTCGACGAAGCTCATCTCGAGGTCGAGCTGATAGAATTCGCCAGGCAGGCGGTCGGCGCGCGGATCCTCGTCGCGGAAGCAGGGCGCGATCTGGAAATAGCGGTCGAAGCCGGAGACCATGATCAGCTGCTTGTACTGCTGCGGCGCCTGCGGCAACGCGTAGAAGGTGCCGGGATGGATGCGCGACGGCACCAGGAAGTCGCGCGCGCCTTCGGGCGACGACGCGGTGAGGATCGGCGTCGAAAACTCCGTGAAGCCGACCTCCCCCATGCGCTTGCGCATCTCGGCGATGATCTTGGTGCGCGCGACGATGTTCTTGTGCAGCGTCTCGCGGCGCAGATCGAGGAAGCGGTATTTCAGGCGGATGTCTTCGGGGTAATCCGGCTCGCCGAACACCGGCAGCGGCAGCTCCTTGGCGGCCGACAGCACTTCGATCTCGCGCGCGAAAATCTCGATCTCGCCGGTCGGCAGGTTCGGATTGACGGTTTCCGGCAGCCGCGCCTTGACCTCGCCGTCGACGCGGATCACCCATTCGCCGCGCAAGGTCTCGGCGGCCTTGAAGGCCGGCGAATCCGGATCGGCGACGATCTGGGTCAGGCCGTAATGGTCGCGAAGATCGATGAAGAGCAGTCCGCCATGGTCGCGCACGCGATGCACCCAGCCCGACAGGCGGACGGAATTGCCGACGTCGTTCTTTCTCAACTGGGCACAGGTGTGGCTGCGGTAACGATGCATAGTCATGGGGTAAAGTCCGGAAATTGCGGGCGTCCGGCCCGGCTCGAAAATTGGCGCGAAAAGCGCATGAGAGGCCGGCTTTGTCAAGGCAAGCGGTCACACAGGCGCGCCGCTGCGACTGTTCAGGCAAAGTGGACTTGCACACCCCGGCTTTGGAAATCGGCGAGCGTGGCAGCAGGCGCGGTCCTTTCCACCACGAGATGGCGGATCGCATCCGCCCCTGCCACGCGATAGGGCGCGGCGGTGGCGAGCTTGTCGTTGGTGACGGCAATGACGATGCCGGCGCTGTTTTTCGCCATGGCGCGTTTCACCTCGGCTTCGGCCGAATCGAAAGCGGTGACGCCGCGCGTGATATCCAGCCCGCAGGAGCCAAGAAAGAACAGATCGGCGCCGAGCTGCGCCACAGCGGCGAGCGTATCGGTCCCGACGCAGGTTCCGAGATCGGGCACATAGCGGCCGCCGAGCACGATCAGCTCGATCAGGGGAAGGTCCGTCAGAGCCGAGGCGACGCCCAGCGAATTGGTGGCGACGGTCAGCTCCAGATCGCGCGGGATCGCCCGGGCAATCGCCTCGTTGGTCGTGCCGCCGTCGATGAACAGCGACTGCCCCGCGCCGAGCAGCGCAACAGCCGCTTTGGCGAGCCGGGTTTTTTCCTCGACCGCATGACGGCTGCGCTGGCTGAGCGGCGCGGCTGCAAAGGGCCCCGATGGGACAGCGCCGCCATAAACGCGACGCAGTTGCCCGGCCTTCGCCAGTTCCCTCAGGTCGCGGCGCACAGTGTCCTCCGACACGCCGAAACGGCTGGCAAGCTCGCCGGCCAGCACCTTTCCGTCGGCCGCAAGCCGGTCGCGAATGAGTTGGTGGCGTTCTTCGGTGAGCATGCGCGATCCTATTTATTTGTGCACGTTGTTGCATGTTTTGCCTGTTCATGCAAGAAACAGAGTCGCCGCAGCCTGAGAGCCGCCGCCAAAATCTCCTTATCGGATTTGCCTGATGACCCTTGGCCTGAAACTCGCCCCCCAGCACCGCGTCTATGCCGGCTTCGCGATCTATTCCTTTGCCATGGGCAATATCTTTCCACGGCTGCCCGACATCAAGCGGGCCATGCAGATCGAGGACGGCACGCTCGGTCTCGCCCTGATCGGGACGCCGATCGGCACTCTGATCGCGCTGACGCTGGGGACGCCGATCCTGGAGCGCGTCGGGTTTCGCCGCGCGCTGCTGTGGCTGGTGCCGCTGCTTGGCTTCGCCTATGCCGTCGCGGTGCATGCGTCGGGCCCCGCCGCCCTGTTCCTGATGCTGCTCCCGGTCGGATTGATGATCGGCAGCATCGAGATCATCTTGAATGTCGAGGCGGACAGGACCGAGTTCCTGCTCAAGCGCCGCATCATGAACCGGGCGCATTCGTTCTGGAGCATCGGCTTCTTCGGCGCCGGCCTGTTCGGCGGCGCGCTGGCGCATCTCGGCCTGTCGCCGCAACTGCATCTGGCGCTGGTGGTGCCGACGGTGGCGGTTGCGATGGCGCTGTTCCTGGGCGGCTTCGAACCCGCGCCTGCCCGTTTCGCCGCGACCGGCGACAAGCCGCCGATATTCGCCCGTCCGACGCTGCCGATCCTGATCCTCGTGGCGGTGACACTGTCGGCAATGCTGATGGAAGGCGCCAGCATGGACTGGTCGGCGATTTATATGCGCACCGTGTTCGACTCAGGGCCGTTCGTCGCCGGGATCACGGTCGCACTGTTCGCCTTCTCGCAGGCGATGACACGCTTCTTCGCCGACAGCTTCGTCGATCGTTACTCGCCAAGCGGCGTGGCGCGCGTGCTGTTGGCGACGATGATGGCCGGCGTCTTCATCGTCTTCTTCTCGCCGCTGCCCTTCATCTCGATGCTGGGCTTTGCGCTTCTGGGCATCGGCAGCAGCGCCATCTTTCCGCTGGCGATCTCGGCTGCGGCGCAGCGTACCGACCGTCCGGCGGCGATCAATGTCGCGGCCCTGTCGCAGATCTCCTTCGTCGCCTTTCTGCTTGGCCCGCCGCTGCTCGGCTTCGTGTCGGACCACTGGGGCATCCGCTCGGCCTATGGCATCGGTATCCCCTTCATCCTGCTCAGCCTGGCCACAGCCGGCGTGCTTGGCCGACGGCCATCGGCCGAAGCCGCGGATACCGCAAGGCAAAGCGTGGAGGCGCAGGCCGGCGAGGCCTGAACCGCCCCGCCGGGCCAGCGCATATCGCCATCGCGCGAAACTAGCGGTGCGTGACGACGTCGCGGCGCTTGACGAATGCCCGCGCGGCTGAAATTGAAAGAGGCCTAATATTGTGCCAAAAGCGATTTGATGCAGGTCATCACCACACAAGAAGAACTCGAGAGCGTTGTCGCGGCGTTCGAAAAGTCGGAATTCGTTACCGTCGATACCGAATTCATTCGCGAGACGACCTTCTGGCCGATCCTTTGCCTGATCCAGATGGCCGCGCCTGGGATTGAGGCGCTTATCGATCCGTTATCGCCCGGCATCGACCTGAAACCGTTTTTCCGGCTCATGGCCAACGAAGCGGTGCTGAAGGTTTTTCACGCGGCGCGCCAGGACATCGAAATCATCGTCCATCTCGGCGATCTGGTGCCGCATCCGGTGTTCGACACCCAGGTGGCGGCGATGGTCTGCGGCTTCGGCGACAGCGTTTCCTACGACCAGCTCGTGCAGAAGGTCACCGGAGCCCGGCTGGACAAGTCCTCGCGCTTCACCGACTGGCGGCACCGGCCGCTCTCCGACAAGCAGCTCGAATACGCGCTTGCCGACGTCACCCACCTGATCGAGGTCTACCAGCATCTCAGCGCCGAGCTGAAGCGCGAGAATCGCGGCCACTGGCTGAACGAGGAGATGGATGTCCTCACCTCGCGCGAGACCTACGATCCGCATCCCGAAGATGCCTGGAAAAGGCTGAAGATGCGGCTGCGCAAACCGCAGGAGCTGGCGATCGTGCAGGCGGTGGCGGCCTGGCGCGAACGCGAGGCGCGCGAGCGCGACGTGCCGCGCGGCCGCGTGCTCAAGGACGACGCGATCTATGAGATCGCCCAGCAGGCGCCGCGCGATGCGGCCGCGCTCGGCAAGCTGCGCACCACGCCGAAAGGGTGGGAACGCTCCGCCACGGCAACCGCGCTGCTCGGCGCGGTCAACGCGGCGCTTGCGCTGCCCAAGGACGCGATGCCGAAACTGCCGAAAAGCGTGCAGCCGCCGGAGGGGTCGAGCGCGGCGGCGGAACTGCTCAAGGTGCTGCTCAGGATCGTCGCGGAGAAGGAAGGCGTGGCCACCAAGGTGCTTGCCTCCAGCGACGATATCGACCGTATAGCCGCCGAGGGCGACGAAGCCGACGTGGCGGCATTGCAGGGCTGGCGGCGCGCCGTTTTCGGCGAGCAGGCGCTAAGGCTGGTACGCGGCGAGATCGGCATCAAATTCGACAAGCGCCGGATCGCGTTGTTCGAGCTGTAGCGCCTCTTCCTTCTCCCCCTTGCGGGAGAAGGTGGATCGGCGCACAGCGCCGAGACGGATGAGGGGTGTTCCAGCGAAGTGAAACGCTGGCGATCTCCTATCGCGGCATCCAACGCTGGCTTAAGTCCGTGTCAAGCTGGAACACCCCTCATCCGGCCGCTGCGCGGCCACCTTCTCCCACAACAAGGGGAGAAGGGAAAGGCGAGCCTCACACCACCTCGAGCAGGTGGAGCGCGAACCAGATCCAGGCGATGAGAAGTATGCCGGCGCCAAGGAAGAAGGCGCGGCTGCGGTGCAGCACATGGTTTCTGTCGAGATGCACCCAGGCGTGGACATAGCGCGTGACTATGAACAGCCACATCAACGCCAGCGTCAGATAGTTCACGCCGTTGGTGACGAACAGCGCCAGGCACAGCACGTGAAAGAGAACCGGCAGCTCGAACTGGTTGATCAGGTTGTTGGCGACGGTGACGCTCGAGGCCGGCTCGGTTGAGCGGACCTTGTACTGGCCGATCCTGGCTTCGCCGGACTTCACGGCGAGATAGCGCCGCTTGAACATCACCAGATAGACGACATAGACCAGAAGCACATGCGCCAGCATCGGCCAGAAGATGGCTGTCTGGCGCATCTGCTTGTCCTCAGCGTCGCCGCCCGGCCAGCGCGAAGACCGCGATGACGAAGACCGGGATCGCCAGCAGCGCGAATTTGCTGACGGTCAGCAAAGAGGCGAAGGCCAGCGAATCGGGATTGGCCAGCTGGAAATCGGAGAGCAGCCGCGCCATGGCAAAATTCTGGGTGTAGTCGGCGACCGCATAGGGAGCCACCAGCACCAGCGAGAACAAGGCCTGCAGCTGCGCCGGCATGGCGCGGAAGGTGCTGAGTCGCCGCCCGAAGGCGAGGATAAGGCTCACCAGCGTCAGCGACAGCAGCGCCGGGAACAAAAGGTCGAAGGTCAGATAGTGCCAGACGATGATGATCTCGCCGCCGCGCCGGCCGAGCGCGGTGAGCCACGCCATGCCTTCGTCGGGCGTGAAGCCGGCGACGCGCATGTCGAGCGAGGCCAGGCCGCCGCTCAAGCGCTGGAAATAGAGAAACTCCAGCGCTGTCATGACCAGGAACAGCGCAATCGAGGCGATGGAGAGCGCCGCCGCGTGACGCGACAGCCGAAGCACCGCCACGCTCAAGTCACGCCACAGTCCCCGCCGGCGGTCAGGCCGATCGGTCTGCCGATCAAATTCCGCCCGGGTAATTGGGGCTTTCGCGGGTGATCGTGACGTCATGGGCATGGCTTTCACGAAGTCCGGCGTTGGATATGCGCACAAAAGTGGCGCGCTCGCGGAAATCTGCAAGATCACGTCCACCCACATAACCCATAGCGGCTTTCAGGCCGCCTGCAAGCTGGTGCAGCACGCCAGCCACAGGTCCTTTATAGGGAACCTGCCCTTCAATGCCCTCCGGAACCAGCTTCAGCGTGTCGCGAACTTCAGCCTGGAAGTAGCGGTCGGCCGAGCCGCGCGCCATGGCGCCGACCGAACCCATGCCCCGATACGCTTTGAAGGAGCGGCCCTGGTGGAGATAGACCTCGCCGGGGCTCTCGTCGGTGCCGGCAAGCAGCGAACCGATCATGGCCGCGCTTGCGCCGGCGGCAAGCGCCTTGGCGAGATCGCCTGAATATTTGATGCCGCCATCGGCGATGACGCTGACGCCGGCCCTGCTGGCCGTCTCGACCGCCGACATGATTGCCGACAGCTGCGGGACACCGACACCGGCGACGATTCTGGTGGTGCAGATCGAACCCGGGCCGATGCCGACCTTGACGGCGTCGGCGCCGGCGTCGATCAGCGCCTGCGTGCCCTCGGCGGTGGCGACATTGCCGGCCAGGATGCGCACGGAGTTCGACAGTTTCTTCGCCCGCGTCACCGCATCCAGCACGCGCTGCGAATGGCCATGCGCGGTGTCGATGACCAAAAGATCGACGCCGGCATCAATCAGGCGCTCGGCGCGCTCGAACCCGTCGTCGCCGACGCTGGTGGCGGCCGCCGCGCGCAGGCGCCCCTGCGCGTCCTTGGTGGCGTGCGGGTTGAGCTGCGACTTCTCGATGTCCTTGACGGTGATCAGGCCGACGCAATTGCCGTTCCTGTCGACCACTACCAGCTTCTCGATGCGATGCTTGTGAAGGAGACGCTTGGCTTCCTCCTGGTCGACATTCTCCTTGACCGTGATCAGGTTCTCACGCGTCATCAGCTCGTAGACCTTCTGCGACGGATCGGAGGCGAAGCGCACGTCGCGGTTGGTGAGGATGCCGACGAGGCGGCCGACCGTGTGGCCGCCGGTGCCGCCATTTTCGACCACCGGAATGCCGGAAATCGAATAGGTGCGCATCAGCGCCAGCGCATCGGCCAGCGTGGCGTCGGGGCCGATGGTGACTGGGTTCACCACCATGCCGGATTCGAATTTCTTCACCTGCCTGACCTGCTCGGCCTGTTCGGACGGCGAGAAATTGCGGTGGATGACGCCGATGCCGCCGGCCTGCGCCATAGCGATCGCCAGCCGCGCCTCGGTGACGGTGTCCATGGCCGCCGACAGGATCGGCACGTTGAGATCGATGTCGCCGGCAATGCGGGTGCGGATGTCGGTCTCGCCAGGCATGACTTCGGAATGGCCGGGCTGCAAGAGCACGTCGTCGAAAGTCAGCGCCAGCGCGCCGGTGGACGTTTCGATGATTTTTGCCATGGCCAGTCCTTTTGAATGCGGAAAAGGCGCCGGGCCGATTGGCCAGCGCCGACTCTCTTCTTCCCTTTCAGGATTGGCGCTGGCTGGTACCACGTCCTGGGGCGGAAGAAAAGCGGGTCGTTGGGCAATCGCAAAGTCTTGCGCCCGACCGTCTTCCAGCCACCAGTAGTTGCGGTCATATAAAAGTGACAGCAATTTAATGCGACATCCGGGCCGAGGCGTGATAACCGCCCGGTCGCACCGGTTTGCCCCCAAGCCGGGCCTAGAATCGCGAAGACAAATCAGGGCGTTTCCCTTGAACCGCACCATCCCGCTTATTCTGGCGGTCGCATTGTTCATGGAGAACATGGATTCGACCGTGATCGCGACGTCGCTGCCGGCGATCGCCGTCGACATCCACACCAGCCCGATCGCGCTGAAGCTGGCGCTGACGGCTTATCTGGTGTCGTTGGCGATCTTCATTCCGATCAGCGGCTGGATGGCCGACCGGTTCGGCGCCAAGAACGTCTTTCGCGCTGCGATCGGCGTCTTCATCGCCGGCTCGGTTGCCTGCGCGTTTTCCAATTCACTGCCGGCTTTCGTGGTGTCGCGCTTCCTGCAAGGCGTGGGCGGGGCGATGATGACGCCGGTCGGCCGCCTGGTGCTGGTGCGCGCCACGCCTAAGAGCGAGTTGGTCGCGGCAATGTCCTGGCTGACCGTGCCGGCGCTGGTCGGCCCGCTCGTCGGCCCGCCGATCGGCGGCTTCATCACCACATACTTCACCTGGCACTGGATTTTTCTGATCAACGTGCCAATCGGCTTTATCGGCATGTGGCTCGCCACCCGCTATCTGCCCAGGACGGAGCCCGCCGAGACGCCGCCGCTCGATTTCCCGGGCTTCGTGCTCTCCGGCCTTGCCGCTTCCGGCATCGTCTTCGGCCTTTCCGTCGTCAGCCTGCCGGCGCTGCCGCCGATGGCCGGCTTCATCACCATTGTAGTCGGCGTGGTCTCGGGCGCGCTCTATCTCCTTCATGCGCGGCACGCCAGGAATCCGCTGCTGGCGCTGGAGCTGTTCCGCAACCAGGTTTTCCGGTCCTCGGTGCTCGGCGGCTCGCTGTTTCGCATCGGCATCGGCGCGGTGCCGTTCCTTTTGCCGCTGATGTTCCAGATCGGCTTCGGGTTGACGCCCTTCCAGTCCGGCATGATCACCTTCGTCTCGGCGATCGGCGCCATCGGCATGAAGTTCGTGACCGCGCTGATCTTCAGGCTCGCCGGCTTCCGCCGCGTGCTGATCTGGGGCTCGCTTGTCGCGGCCGCATCGATCGCCATCTACGGCCTGTTCACGCCGCAGACGCCTTACGCTCTGATGCTGGCGATCCTTTTGGTCGGCGGCTTCATCCGCTCGATGTTCTTCACCGGCGTCAATGCGCTTTCCTATGCCGAGATCACGCCCGCCGACACCAGCAAGGCGACACCGATCACGGCGGTTTTCCAGCAATTGTCGATCGCGCTCGGCGTGGCGCTGGCCGGCGGCATCCTCGAAGTGTCGACCTCGATCCATGGCGGGCCGCTGACACTGCGGGATTTCCACATCGCCTTCTTCATCGTGGCAGCCGTCTCGGCGGCGGCATCGATCACCTTCATGCGGCTTGCGCCGGAGGCCGGCAACGCGGTCTCGGGCCACGGCCGGCTGACCAAGCCGAAGACGCTGGAAACGGTCGGGACCGCGGGGAAGTGAACGCTCCTTCTCCCCTTGTGGGAGAAGGTGGATCGGCGCGTAGCGCCGAGACGGATGAGGGGTGTTCCAGCGGAGTGAGACGCTGGCTTTCCCTGGAGCACCCCTCATCCGGCCGCTTCGCGGCCACCTTCTCCCACAAGGGGAGAAGGAAAAGGCGCTAGCCTTTGAACTCCTTCGCCAGCAAATACAGCTCCACCGATTCGTCGCGCGAGGCCGGCGGCTTCACATGGTGGACGGATCGGAAATTCTGCTTCAGCAATGACAAAAGCTCGTTCTCGGCGCCGCCCTGAAAAGTCTTGGCGAGGAAATGTCCGCCGGGCTCCAGGACGTGCAACGCGAAATCGGCCGCGACTTCGCACAGATGCATGGTCCGCAGATGGTCGGTGCGGCGATGCCCGGTCGTGGGTGCCGCCATATCGGACAGCACCACATCCGGCCGGCCGCCGAGCGCCTCGGCAAGTTTTTGCGGCGCGTCGGGATCGAGGAAATCCATCTGCAGGATGACGGCGCCCGGAACCGCGGCCATCTCGAGATAGTCGATGCCGACGACATGTGGGTTTTCGGCCGTCGACTTCGTCCGGGCGGCCGCTACCTGGCACCAGCCGCCGGGCGCAGCGCCGAGGTCGATGACCTTCATGCCGGGCTTCAGCAGATGATGCTTGTCGTCGATCTCGATCAGCTTATAGGCGGCGCGCGAGCGATAGCCATCGGCCTTGGAGCGCTGCACATAGGGATCGTTCATGTGGCGCTCGAGCCAGCGGCGCGAGGATTCCTTCAAGCCGCTCTTCTTCTTGATCCTGGTCTTGAGGACGCGAATGCCGGCGGAACCCGGCTTATCCGGTTTTCTAGCCATCAACGGCCTCGCCCGCCATCGCGCCAAACACCGTCGTCGGCCATCAATTCGCTCAGTATCCCCTCGCGCAGGCCGCGGTCGGCGACGCGCAAGCGCTCGGACGGCCAGACACCGCGGATCGCCTCCAGGATGGCGCAGCCGGCGAGCACGAGATCGGCGCGGTCGGCGCCGATGCAGGGATTGGCGCAGCGCTGCTGAAAATCCCAGCCGATCAGCCGCTCGATCATACGGTCGACGCTGTCGCGGTCCATCCATAGCCCATCGACGCGGCGGCGGTCGTAGCGCTCGAGGTCGAGATGCACGCCGGCGAGCGTCGTCACCGTGCCGGAGGTGCCGAGCAGGTGGAAGTTGGGACTTGCCAGTACATGTGCCAGCCGGTCGCGGCCGTCGAAGACCTTCAGCCGCGCAGCCACATCGTCGACCATGGCGGCAAAGGTCTCGCGCGTGACTGTGCGGCCACCGAAGCGCTCGGCGAGCGACACCACGCCGACGGGCAGCGAGGTCCAGGAGACAATGTGGTTGGCGAGCCGCGGAGAGCGCCGTCCGGTCAGGTCGATCAGCGCGATTTCCGACGAGCCGCCGCCGATGTCGAACAGCACCACGCCTTGCGTGTCGCGCTCGACCAGCGAGCCGCAACCGGAAACGGCAAGGCGGGCCTCGGTCTGGCGGTCGATGATCTCGAGCTTGAGTCCGGCCTCGCGCTCGACCCGATCCAGGAACTCGACACCGTTTGCGGCCGAACGGCAGGCTTCGGTGGCGATCAGCCTGGCTTTCCTGATCTTGCGGTTGCGCAGCTTCTCGCCGCAGATCTTGAGCGCCTCGACCGCGCGATCCATCGCGGCTTGGCTGAGCCGGCCGCTGGCGGTCAGCCCCTCGCCCAGCCTGACGATGCGCGAGAAAGCGTCAATGACGCGGAACTGGCCGTGACGGCCAGGCACCGCGACCAGCAGCCGGCAATTGTTGGTGCCGAGGTCGAGCGCGGCGAAGACAGGCAATTCCTGTTGCGGCGGACGCTGCGGGGCCGCCAGCCTTGGCTCAACCGGCGAAAGCCCGCTCGGAGGCTGTTTTGTCGCCGTGGCGGCAGGCGCGGCATGCGGCACGGCGACGTTCTCGTCACGCGCGAACACCTTGCGGCCGCGCTTGCGCTTGCGTCGCTTGCGCGTCTTGCCTTTCGGTTGATCGCCATGCTGGTCGGCCTGGCTTAGGCCAATCTGTCGCTGGCCGGCATGTCTTTGGTGCGCACCCGCGTGGCGGCTGAATCGCGCCGTGTGCGGGCCCGCCGATTGCGTCGGCGATGCCCCGGACATGCCCACTGCCGACGCGCCCGCGCCGGTATCGTGGTCTTCCACTTCAGTTCCTTCCGGCGCCGCGCGAACCGGTAGCGGACGCAGCAGGCACCTCGATTTGTTCAAGTTGGCAACAGAGTAGCAGCGCCGTTCACAATCACCAAGAGCGCGAGGCCGAATTTCGCAAACGTCGCATTTTGCCAGATCACGTTGGGGCAATGTCTTGCCGGTTGAATAGCCGGCTTCAATCAGGCATGTCTGAAATGAAGGTTCGAAGGTTGGGCAACATCAAAATCAATGAGTTGCAACGCATGATGACGACGCAATGAATTGGAGGCGCTATTTCTGGCCGGTCATAGGCATCGCGGCCGTGGCGTTCTCGCTGTGGCTGCTCATCCACGAACTGCGCGGCGTTTCGCTCGACGATGTCTGGGCCGGCATTGCCGCCATCCCGCCGCGCGGCTGGGTGCTCGCGGCCCTGAGCGCGGTCGTCGCCTATGCCTCGCTCGCCGGCTACGACCATATCGCGCTGCTGCATATCGGCAAGAAAGTATCATGGCTGTTCGTCACGCTGTGCTCCTTCACCACTTACGCGGTGTCGCACAATATCGGCGGCTCGGTGTTTTCCGGCGCGGTCATCCGTTACCGCGCCTACGGCACGCGAGGTCTGACCGGCCAGGAGGTCGGCGTGCTGGTGGCGATCTGCTGGTTCACCTTCATCCTGTCCAGCGTTTTCCTCGGCGGCCTCGTGCTGTTGCTGGAACCCCAGATCATCGACCGTTTCACGGGCGCGCCGCATCACGGCGCCGCATTCGCCGCCGGGCTCGCCATGCTCATCCTTGTCGGCGCCTACGCCTTCGGCAGTTGGCTGCGGCTGAGACCGCTAAAGATAGGCAGCTTCCAGCTGCACTATCCGGCGCTGCCGATCGTGGCGCGGCAATTGCTGATCGGGCCGGTCGAACTGCTGGGGGCCGCCGCGATCATCTATTTTGCCCTGCCCGAGATCGGCAATCCCGGCTATTTCGTGGTGCTCGGCGTGTTCATGGTGTCGTTCTCGATCGGGCTCCTGTCGCACGCGCCTGGCGCGCTCGGCGTGTTCGAATTCGTCTTCCTCACCGGGCTTTCGGACATGGATCCCGTCGGCGTGCTCGCCGCGCTTCTGGTGTTCCGCCTGTTCTATCTCATCATTCCGCTGCTGATCGGCCTTGGCGTGGTGCTCTATTTCGAGCATTCCCAATACAGCAAAGGCGAGAGCTGAGCCTTCGGCGCCCGGCGGCAGAGCCAATGCATGTCGCCCAAAGTGCGGAACGGCTTTGGGAGAACGACATGCATCGGACAAAGGTTCAAAAAGCCTGCGTTGATCTCAGCTGCGGGCTTGACTATTTTCGGATGGCGGCTACAAGGCAGCGCTCGCGGCACATGAGCCGTCCGCATCGCGCGATACCAGACGCGCCTGCTGGGGAATAGGTTAACGGTAGACCCACGGACTCTGACTCCGTTAGTCCTGGTTCGAATCCAGGTTCCCCAGCCAAACTGGATGTCCTGTGGACGACTTGGTTCCACAAGCTTCTTTCGCCGTCCCCATGTACGATTCTCCGCCGCGATTTCACGCAGGAGACGCGTCTGTTCGACCAATGCGCAGATTCGATCATAGAAGGCGTTGTCGACGCGCCTATCGAGTTTGAACGGAGACTCAGACGCGCGCGAAGAGCGGGCATCAGCATGGCCGTTCTGCATGGCCGGAAGTCCTGCCGAGGTGGTTGACCGTGAGGGTCTATGACCTAGCTTAGAGTTCAGAATGGACCGTCCGGACTCCCAAAAATGCGGATTGGAAAGCATCGTGGGAGAACTTTTGGGATATTGACGATGGAGAGGTGCGAGTCGGCTTTTCGGGACATTTGCGGCGGGCGACAACCGGCGGCCACGGTGTCTTCGAGCTTCGGTTCGAGCGCACATCTTCTGCCGGCGCATGACCGCGCTCCGCAACGCAACAAATACATTCGCACCGCACTGGAAGACCCGAAGCAGTGACAGCTTCGAGAGCAGCAGCAGCTTTAGCCAGCATCGGGGAGAAGACCCAAACACCGCTTCGCGAACTTAAATTGCACCCAAGACCACATGGGCACGACGATGCCAAATCATCTTGCCGAAATTTACACGAATAACACAGATCTCGCCATCCTGGCCGGGATTGCGATACTCGTACTGGCGGGCGTCTTTCTTGTGCTCCGGCATGCCCTTGTCGCAGTGCTGCGGAGTCGCCCGAAACCAAACGCCTACCTGAAAGAATGCAAGCCTGTTCCTCTCGAGGAGGTTCCTTGGGTCTGGGAACGCCCGGTCGACCTTGCAACCGGACCTGGTTCTTCTCAGGCTGTCGTGTCCCCGGATGCGGATGCCCGGCCTCAGGATGCAAACTACCGTCAGTTCGGGGTGCGAATCGAGCATTTCGAGATGATCTCCGAAGCTTATGAGAGTTCGCCAGGCGACCTGCCCAATCCCTTCGCTTCCCCGACAAACAGCGCTACGGCCTCACCTCCCCGTGTTCGCTGGCCTATCGGTCTTGTATCACGCCTGGGCATCGCCACGATCTGCCTGGCCGTGCCGCTTGGCTATACGATGACGAGACAAAATCGAGTCGAAAGCGCCCCCGCCATTTCGCGGGCCCAGAATCCCTCCCAGCCCGATCTTTCGCGATCCTTCGCGGTTCCGGCGAGTGCTGCATTGGATATGGAGGGACCAGCCCAGGGCGACGGGCGTACGAATGCCGAATCGCCTGGCCCGGATCTCGCGGCTGCCAAGGCTGAAGTCGAGGCTGCTCGTGCTCAGGCATCCGCTGCGAGGAATCTGGCCGGCCAGGAGCACCGAGCTGTGGAAGAAGAGCGCGCCAGAAGCGCCTCTCTGCAGAGTGCGCTCTTGGAATCGCGCAAGCAGGTCGACGCGCTGAGGACAAGCATGGCAGCAGCCGACAGCGCATACGGGGAGCGTTTGCGCAACGAACTCGCGGCAGCCCGCACGTATGACGCATTGCAGCGCATTGCGGGAGATGCTCGCAGGCTGCTGGGCGAGAGCATCAACTATGTCGTTACGCAGATGCCGGCTGCTCATATGGAGCGTCAGCGAACTGAATTGATGGCGCGCGACCTATCCCAAGCGCGGGCGCAAATTTCACAGCTTCAGGCCACGGCCGCCGAGGACCGCGCCAGTGCCAAGGCCTCGCTTGCGCAAGTGAACGGAGTGCTTGACGACGAGCGCCGGAAGTCGAAGGACCTTCGTGGCGACCTCGCCGCAATGGAACTGTCCAAGGCGGCGATCGCGGATAAGGCCGAGCGGGAACGAACCGGTGCAGCCACAGCGAGAGGACGGGTGGAGCAGACCGCAACCGAGACTGCGCAGACTCTCGCCCGAGAACGCGCTTCCGCAGCATCGACCCGTGAGGATCTCGATAAAGCCCGCCTCGAGCGCGACGCGGCTGAACAGGAACGAGCCAAGGCTGTCAAAGCAAAAGAGCGTGCGGA
>NZ_JAIUHJ010000022.1:0-99121 GCF_020165105.1 Mesorhizobium sp. CA5
CCGAAAGGACGACCAGGATTCATTCGGTCTCCTTCCCACTTCAACCATACACCAGAACCAACACACAGGATTCCAGGATCTCCGCGACGGAGCTTCGCTCCTTGCTCCGCCCTAGAATGACGAAGCCATCGGCGTGTTGGCTAATCGCAAACGGCTGCGGTGTGCCCGCGGAGCAAGGCCCTCAACCTTTCCTTAACCCTGCCCAAACGGATCGCCCGAAATCAATCTGGCACGCCTCCGACGGTCGTTGACATTCGAACAAAATTGGAACAAATTACGAACATAGCAACAACAGGAGAGAGTTATGAGCGATCTTGTTCAGGACGTCGTTTCACTGGTTTGCATGAGCACCTTTCTCGTTTCCATGGCGATCTGGATCGGCGCCATGTGATCAGGCGGTTTCGCCGCCGTACGGGACGGGCAGATGCCCGCCCGTCGTTGGGGCGGGCAGGAGTCCGCCCATGTCGGGATGGGGGAGACCACCTGGAACGGGCAAGAGCCCACCCGCGGGACGGGCAAGAGCCCGCCCGCTGTTAAGCCTTTCTTGGCCGCGTCGCCGCTAGGCTGCTCCTTCAAGATAGGGAGCCAAGGCAAGTGTCGGTCATCGTCACGGTCACGCTCGTGGCCGGCAATCTCGGACTGATCTTTCTTTTGATGACCGTGCCGCTCGGACTGCGCACGGTGACGGTCAGCCGCGTGATCAAGGCCGACCGCAATCGCCTTTGGCAGGCGCTGTGGCCGTTCGGCAGCGATGCCGGATGGTCGGGCGAAATTCTTTCCGCCGAGTCGCTGGACGGCGAGGGGACGGCGCTGATCCGGCTCTCCTGGGAAGGACGGGACGGCCGGCCGATCGACCGCAAGGCGCGGCTCGAGGATGTGAGGGAGGGAAGCTACTTCTCCATGACCGTCCTCGAGGATACGGCGCTCGATCCATCATTCTGGGCGAACTATCGCGAGACCGTCGAACTTGTGCCGGAAGGCGAGGCCGTGCGAGTGACGCTCACCCAGACCGACCGCTATCGCGGCGTTGCGTTCCTGATCTTCCGTTTCTTCGCCATGCGTCGCGAATTGCGCAAGCTCGACGTCTGGGCGGCGACGGGCACTTATCGCAAAGGCGGCTGGTTCGAGCATCCGCTGAGCCAGATCGGCTTCGCCGTGCTTTCGGCCCTGATCCTGTGGCCGTTCTTCGGGCTCAATCTTGGCGGCCTGGCGCTGGCGGCGATCCTCACCTCGGTGGTCGCCCTGCACGAGCTTGGCCATATGGCCGCCTTCCGCCTGACGGGGCATCGCCGCGCGCGGATGATCTTCATTCCGCTGCTTGGCGGCATCGCGATCGGCGGCAGGCCCTATGACAGCCGCTTCGAGGTCGCCTTCGTGGCGCTTATGGGCGCCGGCTTCTCCGCCTTCCTGGTGCCGGTGCTGATCGCCGCCAGCGGCTTCGCCAATGGCGAAGGACATCGGCTGGCCGCCATGCTTTTGGCCACGCTTGCCGGCTGCGCGTCGCTGTTCAACATCGCCAACCTCGTGCCGGTGTGGAAATTCGACGGCGGCCAGGTGCTGCGCCAGATCTGCCCAGGCCCGGCCGCACTTGCGCTGGCGTCCTTCCTGCTGCTCTCAGCGCTTCTGTCGCTCGGCTGGCGGGCTGGGTTCTCGCCGACCTTCCTGCTGATCGCCGGCGCGGTGTTCGCGATGCTGAGCCTGATCACCGTGGGCAGCGGCGTGAAACCGCGCCACGAGTTGAAGCCGATCCGGCCCTTCGACCGGCTGGCCATGGCCGGCGCGCTGCTCGCCGTCTTTGCCATCCATGGCTACGGCATGCTGTGGGCTTCGGCGCAGCTCATGTAGGGTGTGTCGATATTCAGGTGAGGCCGGTCTGCAAATGGCGGCTTCCTGCGCTTCCGGTGCTCACGACCAAAATACGCTCCGCTGCGGTTCTCGGAACCCGCCATTTTCGACTCGGCCTGACCTGAATATCGACACACCTAGGCGGAGCGGCTTAGCTAGCCTTGCGAGCAGGCTCTACAGCCGGAACGGCGGCAGGTCCGAACACATCCTCGAACGCAGCTTTCAGCGCGAGGTCGAGGTCGGCCATGGTGACGGGCAGCCCAAGATCGACGAGGCTGGTCACGCCATGGTCCGAGACGCCGCAGGGCACGATGCCGCTGAAATGGCCGAGATCCGGCTCGACATTGATGGCGATGCCGTGAAAGCTCACCCAGCGCCGCAGCCGGATGCCGATGGCCGCGATCTTGTCTTCGGCGGGCGTGCCGTCCGGCAGGGCGGGCCGGTCCGGCCGCACCACCCAGACGCCGACGCGGTCCTCGCGCCGCTCGCCGCGCACGTTGAAGGCGGCGAGCGTGGCGATGATCCATTGCTCGAGCGCCGCGACGAAGGCGCGCACATCCTCGCGCCGGCGCTTCAGGTCGAGCATCACATAGGCCACGCGCTGGCCAGGACCGTGATAGGTATATTCGCCGCCGCGCCCGGCGGCAAAGACCGGAAAGCGGTCGGAATCGATCAGGTCTTCAATTCGCGCGCTGGTGCCGGCGGTGTAGAGCGGCGGATGCTCGACCAGCCAGACCATCTCGCCGGCAGCACCGCTGCGGATCGCCTCGGCGCGCGCCTCCATGAAAGCCAGCGCGTCCGGATAAGAGGTGAGGCCAGGTTCGATCACCCATTCCACAGGCGCCGAACCAGGCAGGGGAAGGAACGACGTGGCGATCTGGCTACGTTCTGTCATGGAACTTTCTCGATGCTCCTCTCATATGGCGGCAATCGGCCAAAACGTCCAGTTCTGCCAGTGTGAAGCCGAGCCGCGGAGGCTTGTGCCAGCCGCTTTGCCTGATGCACGTCGTCCTCCCAAAATCTCTGCGCACCTGTGGGCGATACGCATTCGCGAATATTCCGCTCGGCGCACTTGTTTCGCCGGAAACGATTTGCTACAGGCCCCGGGCCGGACGGTTCCGGCTCCTACCACGTGCGGTCGTGGCGGAATTGGTAGACGCGCAGCGTTGAGGTCGCTGTGGGGCAACCCGTGGAAGTTCGAGTCTTCTCGACCGCACCATTCTCCCCAAAAGCCTGTCGAATTTGGCATCGGCGAGCGATCGTTCTCGTCGCTGCCGGCTGTTTCCTGAACCAAAGTGAAGCGGCGGCGGGCAATGAGACCACACCGCCGCTGATGCTTGACGCGAGGCAATTCCGGCAACGGGCAAACCGAGCCTATCCCGTCCACCCCAGACCGGCCGAGATGCAGTTGATCGAGACGAGCAGGGCGTCGGTCGCCCGCCTTTGATCTGCGCCTGTGCCTGCCCGAACTTCGCGCAGCAGATTGACCTGCAGCCGGTGGATATCGTCCATCTGCCGGCGCAGATTGTCGAAACGCCTTTTGAACATCGGGAAGCGCGCGGAAAGGTCGCCTCCCGTAAGGTCGCCGATCAGGCGCCGAGTCAGCTCGTATTCGGCGGCGATGCGGGCGTGGATTCTTACCGCCGCATCGCTGTCGGACACCAGGTCGGCATAGAGCCGTGCGATCTCCATGTCGGACTGGTAGAGCGTCTTTTCGGCCTCGTCGACGATCAGGCGGAAAAAGCGCGAGTGCTCGAACATGCGGGTCAGAAGCTCGCGCCCGGCTTCGCCGCGTACTGTGACGAACGCGCTCAGCGCGCTGCCGATGCCGTACCAGCCGGTCAAGAGATGTCGGTTCTGGCTCCACGCGAACACCCACGGAATGGCGCGCAGATCGGCAATGCCGCTGGCGCCGAAACGACGATCCGGCCGTGAGCCCATTTTCAAGAGCGCCAGTTCGGCGACCGGGCTCGCCTGGTTGAAATAATCGAGGAAGCCCGGCTCGGCCATCAACCTGGCATAAGACGCCTGCGACATGCCGGCCAGCGCTTCCAGCGCTTCGTCGAACTCCGGCGATTCCTTCGGCCCGGCATCGCCGGGCGATCGGATCCCGTGCGCCAGCACGGCGGCGGCGAGAACCTCAAGCTGGTTGAGGCCGGTGCCGCGATTGGCGAATTTCGACGACACGACCTCGCCCTGCTCGGTCACCCGCATGGATCCGGCGACGGTGCCCTGCGGCTGCGCCGCGATGGCCCGGCCGGTCGGCGCGCCGCCCCGGCTGACGGAGCCGCCGCGGCCGTGAAAGAAACCGATCCTGACCTTGTGCTTGCGGCCGATGGCGGCGAGGCGCTTCTGCGCCTTTGCCAGTTCCCAATTGGAAGCGAGGAATCCGCCATCCTTGTTGGAGTCCGAATAGCCAAGCATGATTTCCTGGCGCGCGCCGAAATCGCGCACCGTCCGCCGCACCAGCGAGACGCCGAGCAGTTCGTTCAGGATGGCAGGGGCTGCCTGCAGGTCGGCGATGGTCTCGAACAACGGCACGATCCGCAGCCTGATCGTGCCGTCGCCGCCGGGCGCGGTGGAGAGCCTGCAATATTGCGCCAGCAGGTAGACCGCGAGCAGATCGTCGGCCGAGCGGGTCATGCTGAGCACGAAAGAGCCGACCGCATCGGCATCGGAGCCCGAGATCTGCTTGGCGATAACCGAGAATGTCGAAAGCAGCTCGGCGGCTTCCGGCGAGAGCCGTCCTTCGTCGATCTCCAGCCGCTCGCCCTGGCTGAGGGCCGCGCGAATGCGCGCCGACCATTGCGGCGTGCCGGCGGCGATCGGATCGGCGGCGTCTATCAGCGCAAACAGCTCGGCCAGCACCCGATTGACGACTGTGGAGTTCTGCCGGATGTCGAGCGAGACCGTGCGGAAGCCAAAGCTTCCGAACTGCCAAACGAGCGGCTGGATGAAACGCCTGGCGACCGCGCGGCCGCCGATCGCTTCGAGGACTGATGAGAGAGCGTTGAGATCGGCGCGAAACGCCTCCGCCGAGGGGTAGGCCGCCTTGCCGCCGTCACGCGTGGCGACCAGCCGGGCCAGCAGGGCCGAAGCGAACTGGCGCAGCGGTTCGTCAGGGTTGCGGGCGGCTATCTCTTGCGCCTCTCCACTCTTATCCAGCGCTGTTTGCAGCACCGGCCTGAAGCCGGCCGGCAGGTCGATGACGTTCGAACTGGCGCTGAGCACCGTCACCAGCCGCTGCACCTGCGCCAGATACCAGCCTATGGCGGTGTTGCGGTATTCGGCCATGGCATGGGCCGTGACCGCAGCCGTCACGTTCGGATTACCGTCGCGGTCGCCACCGATCCAGGAGGCATAGCGCATGAAGGAAGGAATTCGGATCGGCTCGCCCGGATAGTGGCGCTCGCAGGCGCTCTGAAGCTTGCCATAGAGCTGCGGCGTTGCCTCGAAGATGACTTCGCGGAAGAAATGCAGTCCCCAGGCGATCTCGCGCTCGACCGTCGGCCGCTCCAGCCGCAACTCGCCGGTCATCCACAAAAGCTCGATCTCGCTTTCCAAGTCGGCGACCAGGAGATCGCGTTCGCGCGGCGCCCAGCGCGGCTGATCGAGCTCGGTCAGCTTGCGATAGATGCGGCGGTGGATCTCCAGCACGGTGACGCGTTTGGCCTCCGTCGGATGCGCGGTCATGGTCGGGCCGACGCAAAGTTCGTCGAGCGCCGCCTGGGCTTCCGCCGCCGAGTGGCCGTTCGCCGCCATCTCGGCAATCACGCTGGCGAACGACCCAGGCACTTCGTCGGCGCCCGCACCTTGCTCGAGCTCGCGCCGCGCCCGCATGGCAAGCAACTCGTCGACAATGGTCAGCAACTGGAACCACACGCCGCTCGCCTGGAGCGCCGGGATGCGCTGCTCCGGGGCCAGCGAGACGAGTGACCTGCGTCCGTTCAGGACCGCGGCGATCTCGGGCTCACGCGCGCTTGCGACCTGAAGCAGCAGGCGTAACAGCAGGCTGCGCTCGTCCTCACGAAACTTGATGGGTTTGCTCTGTTCCAAAGCCGCTTTCCCGATCGTCAGCCGATTTGCCGCCGCGCTGCTAAGCAGTTGTTTTCAGGCAATCCCGGACGGCCGCAGCGCACGTTTCCTGGGATTGCCCTTCATAGGGCAGCGCCGAGGCACGGGCCGACGACCATCGAGGAGGCCGGCCCGGAACAGGCTTCACATCCTGTCGCGATTCTCGCCTGGTCGGCCGTCAAGCCGCCTTCTTCGTCCGCGCCAGCGTATCGGCCACCACCTCGCCGAAGGAGGCGGGGGTCGGCACGATGACGACGCCCGCTTCCTTGAGGATCTCGACCTTTTCCTGCGCCGACTCGCCGAAGGCGGAGATGATCGCGCCAGCATGGCCCATGCGGCGGCCCTTCGGGGCTGAGAGGCCGGCGATGTAGGCGATCAGCGGCTTCCTCATATTGTCGCGCGCCCAGATCGCGGCTTCGGCTTCCTGCGGGCCGCCGATCTCGCCGATCATCACCACGGCGTCGGTGTCGTCGTCGCGCTCGAAGAGCTGCAGGATGTCCTTGAAGGACGAGCCGTTGATCGGATCGCCGCCGATGCCGACGCTGGTCGACACGCCGATGCCCAGCGCCTTCATCTGCGAGGCGGCCTCGTAGCCCAGCGTGCCGGAACGGCCGACGATGCCGACGCGTCCGGGCAGATAGATGCTGCCCGGCATGATGCCCATCAGCGCCTGTCCGGGCGTGATGACGCCGGCGCAGTTCGGGCCGACGAGGCGCATGCGGTCCTCGAAGCGGTAGCGGCGCATGTAGCGCTTGACCTGCATCATGTCCTGCGAGGGGATGCCGTCGGTGATGCAGACGCAAAGCTTGATGCCGGCGTCGGCGGCTTCCATGATCGAATCGGCGGCGAAGGGAGGCGGCACGAAAACGATGCTCGCCTCGGCGCGGGTTTCGCGCACGGCGCCCTTGACAGTGTTGAAGACGGGCAGGCCGAGATGCGTCTGGCCGCCCTTGCCGGGGGTGACGCCGCCGACCAGCTTGGTTCCATAGCGCTTCATGTCGTCGGCATGGAAGCTGCCGATCTTGCCGGTAAAACCTTGCACGATGACGCGCGTGCTGCGGTTGAGCAGGATTGCCATTTCTCGACCTCCCTCAGGCTGCTTTTTTGTTCTTGGCGGCTTCGCGCCAGGCGGCGACGGCCTTTTCGGCGGCTTCGGCCAGCGTGTCGGCGACGATCACCTTCTCGCCGGAATCGGCCAGGACCTTGCGTCCTTCCTCGACCTTGGTGCCGGATAGGCGCACCACCAACGGCACGTCGACACCGACCTCGCGGATCGCCTTGATGACGCCTTCCGCCACCCAGTCGCAGCGGTTGATGCCGGCGAAGATGTTGACCAGGATTGTCTCGACATTCTTATCGCCGAGCACGGCGCGGAAGGATTTCGCCACCCGCTCCGGCGAGGCGCCACCGCCGATATCGAGGAAATTGGCCGGCTCGCCGCCGGCGATCTTGATCATGTCCATCGTCGCCATGGCCAGGCCGGCGCCGTTGATGATGCAGCCGATATTGCCTTCGAGCCCGACATAGGAGAGGCCGCGGTCGCTGGCGAAAGTCTCGCGCGGATCTTCCTGGCTCTTGTCGCGCAGCTCGGAAATTTCCGGGCGGCGAAACAGCGCGTTCTCGTCGAACGACATCTTGGCGTCGAGCGCGACCAGGCTGCCGTCGCGCGTCACCACCAGCGGATTGATTTCCAGCATCGAGGCGTCGTAGTCGCGGAACACCTGGTAGCAGCCGAGGATGGTTTCGGTCGCCTTGCCGATCAGGTTGCTCTCGAGGCCCAGTCCGAAGGCGATCTCGCGCGCTTGGAAGCCTTGCATGCCGACGCCCGGATCGACGGTGGCGCGGATGATGGAGTCCGGCTTCTTTTCGGAGATGTCCTCGATCTCCATGCCGCCGGCGGCCGACGCCACGATCATGACGCGCTCTTCCTTGCGGTCGAGGACGAAGCCGAGATAGAGCTCCTGCGCGATGTCGACGGCCTCCTCGAGATAGAGGCGCGAGATCAGCTTGCCGCGCGGGCCGGTCTGCTGGGTCACCAGCTTGCGCCCGAGCATGGCTTCTGCCGCGTTGGAGATCTCCTCGTCGTTCGAGCAGAGTTTTATCCCGCCGGCCTTGCCGCGCGCGCCGGAGTGAACCTGCGCCTTCAGCACCCATTTGGCGCCGCCGATCTCCCGGGCACGGTAGGTCGCCTGTTCGGGGCTGTAGGCGAGGCCGCCGCGCGGCACATGCACGCCGTGGCGGGCAAGCAGTTCCTTGGCCTGGTATTCGTGGATGTCCATCATGTCCTCCCAGTAATTTTTTAGTGCGCCGCGCCATGCGACTGGCCGGCGCGCTCGATCGCCTCGCTCACCACCAGCACGTTGCGCGCCATGCGCTCCGACGCCGCGTCGATCATCTTGCCGTCGAGCGCCGCGGCGCCCTTGCCGAGCGCCTCGGCCTCCTTCAGCACCTCGAGGATACGCCTGGCCCGCGTGACTTCTTTCTCCGGCGGCGAGAACACATCGTTGGCCAAGGCGATCTGCGAAGGGTGGATCGCCCATTTGCCTTCGATGCCGAGCGCCGCGGCGCGCCTGGCGGCCGCGTTGTAGCCCTCCGGATCGGAGAAATCGCCGAATGGACCGTCGATGGCGCGCAGGCCGTAGGCGCGGCAGGCGACCGTCATGCGCGACAGGGCGAAATGCCACTGGTCGCCGGGATAGTCGGGGTTGAGCCCGCCGATGTTGACCGTGCGCGCCTTGTTGCTTGCGGCATAGTCGGCGACGCCGAAATGCATGGCTTCCAGCCGGCCCGGCGTGGCGGCGATCGCCTCGACATTGGCCATGCCCAGCGCCGTCTCGATCAATGCCTCGAGGCCGACGCGGGTCTTGAAACCTTTGGCCATCTCGATCTGGTTGACCATGGCCTCGACCATATAGAGGTCGGCCGGCACGCCGACCTTCGGCACCAGGATCGTGTCCAGCCGGTCGCCGGCCTGCTCCATGACGTCGACGACGTCGCGGTACATGTAATGCGTGTCGAGCCCATTGATGCGCACCGAGACGGTCTTGCCCTTGGCGCGCCAGTCGATGTCGTTCAGCGCCTGGATGATGTTCTTGCGGGCGCGTTCCTTGTCGGGCGGCGCCACCGCATCCTCGATGTCGAGGAAGACGAAGTCGGCGGCGCTGTTGGCCGCCTTGTCGATCATCTCCGGGCTGGAGCCCGGCACCGCGAGCTCGCTGCGCTGCAGCCTCAGCTTCTTCAGATGGTTGATGGTGTGGCTCATGGTACCCCTCACGCCGCTCTGGCGACCGGCACATCGGCCGTGCGGCGGAAATGCTCGATCGCCGCCGCCACGCCCGAGCCGGGCGCCAGGCGCACGCCGCAATCGAGCAGCGCCATTTCGGCGGCCGACAGCGAGGCGCAGACCATAACCTCGTTCAGCCAGCCAAGATGGCCGATGCGGAAGACTTTTCCGAACACCTTGTTCAAGCCGCCGCCGAGGGAGGTGTTGTATTGCTGGTAGGCGCGCTTGACGACATTGGCGCTGTCGATGCCTTCCGGCACCAGGATGGCGCTGACCGTGTCGGAGTGCCATTGCGGTGTCTTGGCGCAGAGCTTCAGGCCCCAGGCGTCGACGGCCTTGCGCACGCCCTCGGCCAGGCGATGGTGGCGGGCGAAGATGTTTTCCAACCCTTCCTCGGCAATCAGGTCGAGCGAGGCGCGCAGGCCGCGCAGCAACTGGGTGGCCGGCGTATAGGGGAAATAGCCCGCGTCATTGGCGCGGATCATGTCCTCGAAGGAAAAGTAGCAGTGCCGGTGTGTCGCCACCCGCGAAGCGGCAAGCGCCTTCTTGCTGACCGACAGGAAGCCGAGGCCGGCCGGCAGCATGAAGCCTTTCTGCGAACCGCTGACGGCGCAGTCGACGCCCCATTCCTCCTGGCGGAAGTCGATCGAGCCGATCGAGGAAACGCCGTCGACGAAGAGAAGGGCAGGATGGTTCGCCGCGTCGAGCGCGGCGCGGCAGCCGGCGACGTCGCTGGTGACGCCGGTCGCGGTCTCGTTCTGGGTGCAGAAGACAGCCTTGATGCGGTGCGCCTTGTCGGCCCGAAGCTTCTCGACATAGAGCTCGAGCGGGACGCCAGTGCCCCATTCGCAATCGATGACATCGACATCGAAGCCGAGCCGCTCGGCCATGTCGACCCACAGATGGGAGAATTGGCCGAAGCGCGACATCAGCACCTTGTCGCCGGGGCTGAGCACATTGGTCATCGCCGCTTCCCAGGCGCCGGTGCCTGAGGAGGGGTAGATGAAGACGCGGCCGGTCTCGTTCTTGAAGACCTTTTTGATGTCCTCGAACAGCGGTAGCGTCAGGTTGGGGAAGGAGGAGGCGCGCATATCCTCCATCGGCAGGTTCATGGCTTGCCGGACCTGTTCCGGAATGTTGGTGGGTCCTGGGATAAAGAGATGGGTAAACCCAGCCATGCGCGAAACTCCTCCGATCGTTGGGATATTGGAGGCAGTTTCGTTTCGATGAGGCCTTGCAACAACACCTTGCCGGGTAAGTTGTTTGCCCTTGAGGGTGGGATGATCCTACCCGGTTGGCCTACCCGATAGGCGATTTGGAAGTGCGGCGTTTTTCGCTCGAATAGAGCGCGACGGCCATGGCGCGGTTGCGGACGTCCAGCTTGTCGTAGAGATTCTTCAAGTGATACTTCACCGTGTTCTCGGAAATCCCGGTCCGCGTTGCGATCTGCAAATTGGTCCAGCCGTCGGAAAGCACCGCCAGCAACTCGCGCTCGCGCACGGTGAGCCTGGACAACGGTGTGTCGTTGACCTTGTTGATGTCGATATACGGAATGCAGATGCGCCCGTGGGCGACCGCCAGGATCGTCTCGAAGATGACCGGCGGATCGTCGAACTGGAAGCAGTAGCCTTGAGCGCCCAGGCGTACGCATTGCTTCAGGATGCCGATGTCGTGGTCGTTGGAGAAGATCGCGATGCGCACGCCAAGCTCGCGGCTCTGGACTTCCGTAAGCACATCGGCGCCGTCCATGTCGGCCAGCTTCCAGCCGACGACGGCGACATCGAATTGCGTGGCGGCGGCCAGTTCCAGGAATTGCGCGCCGCTGTGCACGACACCGAGCAAATCGAAGCGGCCGTCGCATT
Source organism: Mesorhizobium sp. CA5 (assembly GCF_020165105.1). NCBI lineage: Bacteria > Pseudomonadati > Pseudomonadota > Alphaproteobacteria > Hyphomicrobiales > Phyllobacteriaceae > Mesorhizobium > Mesorhizobium sp. CA5. The sequence goes on from NZ_JAIUHJ010000022.1 coordinate 11,065, forward strand.
CCAGCATCTCGCGCAGCGCCGAAACGACGAAAGGATTGCGCTCGGCGACGACCACGCGAACGCGCCGCTCGGCATTGCCCTCGTTCGTCTTTGCGGACTTGATGTTCAAGGCCAGCGTTGTCCCCGGACCGATTGGCGATGCGCTGATCCTGCTGGATCATGCATCATGACAATTCTGCCTCAATAGGGAAGGGGTGCTCTTTCCCCAGCGACATGCGCTGTCGCGCCGGCTGAAGCGATTGTCGCACCCGCCACCCGGGCGCTCCACGCTACTTCCGGGAGGTTGCGAGGCGAAGGCGACCGTCACATTTCTTCGGCTATTCCACGCGCTAGAGCGACATCTTTCCAAGACGAATCCTGTTGCCGCGCTATCTGCCGAACAGGGTTTGGATTTTCCGAAAAGCGGTTTCCCCTTTTCGGGATCATGCACTAGACCTCGTTTCAGGATTCCTCGTTGCGGGAGGCGCTGGTGGAAGGCCAGGACACACAGACGACCGGCGCCGCGCCCGCCGAGGAGCATCACGCCGACATCTATGGCGAGGACGGCGCGGTGCGCGCCTCCTTCCTTGCCCAGATCGGCGCGGCGATCGTCGACCGCGACACGATCACCCTCAAGCGCGAGGTCGATGACCTGCACCAGTCGGAACTCGGCGACGTGCTGGAGGCGCTTCATCCCGAACAGCGCCGGGCTTTGGTCGAACTGCTCGGCTCCGATTTCGACTTCTCCGCGCTGACCGAAGTCGATGAAGCGATCCGCCTCGACATCGTCGACAATCTGCCCAATGCGCAGATCGCGCAGGCGGTGCAGGAGCTGGATTCCGACGACGCGGTCTACATCCTCGAGGACTTAGAGAAGGAAGACCAGGACGAAATCCTGTCGCAACTGCCTTTCACCGAGCGCATCAGGCTCAGGCGCGCGCTCGACTATCCGGAAGAGACCGCCGGCCGGCGCATGCAGACGGAGTTTGTCGCCGTGCCGCCGTTCTGGACCATCGGCCAGACCATCGACTACATGCGCGAGGACAGAAACCTGCCCGAGCGCTTCAGCCAGATCTTCGTCATCGACCCGAGCTTCAAGCTGCTCGGCGCCATCGATCTCGACCAGATCCTGCGCAACAAGCGGGCGGTCAAGGTCGAGGATGTCATGCATGAGACACTGCATGCGATCTCGGCCACCATGGACCAGGAAGAGGCGGCACGCGAGTTCGAGCAGTATAATTTGCTCTCCGCCGCCGTGGTCGACGAGAACGGGCGGCTGGTCGGCGTACTGACCATCGACGACGTGGTCGACGTCATCCAGGAAGAGGCGGAAGAGGACCTTTTGCGCATGGGCGGCGTCGGCGACGAGGAATTGTCCGACACGGTGCTCGCCACCTCGCGCTCACGCGTGCCCTGGCTGCTGGTCAATCTTGTGACCGCCTTCCTCGCGGCTTCGGTCATCGGCCTGTTCGACCGCACCATCGAGCATGTGGTCGCGCTGGCGGTGCTGATGCCGATCGTCGCCGGCATGGGCGGCAATGCCGGCTCGCAGACCATGACCGTCACCGTGCGCGCGCTGGCGACCAGGGACCTCGATATCTACAACGCCGCCCGCATCATCCGCCGCGAGGTCGGTGTCGGTTTCATCAACGGTGTGGTGTTTGCCGTGCTTATCGGCATGGTCGCCGGTTTCTGGTTCCGCGATCCCAATCTGGGCGGCATCATCGCGGCGGCGATGATCATCAACATGTTCGCGGCCGCCTTGGCAGGGATTCTCATTCCCCTGCTGCTTGACCGTTTCAAGATCGATCCGGCCGTGGCCTCCGCCGTCTTCGTCACCACCGTCACCGATGTCGTCGGCTTCTTTGCTTTCCTTGGCTTGGCTACCTGGTGGTTCAGCATTCGCTAAAGCAATAAAGCGCCATTAATTGACTTTTACGTAAGTGCCGTGCGAGGGTTGCCGCGGGGTCACGTGCCGATTCCGGCGCTGGATGGGTATCATCGGAGGGAAGGGCGACGCTTCAAGCGCGATGCCCGGGCTTGGGAGCGGGAATGCGGGAATATTACACGATCACCGAGCTGACGCGCGAGTTCGACGTGTCGACGCGGACATTGCGTTTTTACGAGGACGAGGGGCTGGTGCAGCCGGTAAGGCGCGGCCGCACGCGGCTGTTTCGGCCGTCGGACCGGCATCTCATCCGCCAGATCATGCGGGGAAAAAGGCTCGGCTTCTCGATCAACGAGATCCGCGAGATCATTCAGATGTACAAGGAGCCGCCCGGCGAGGTCGGCCAGCTCAAGCTGATGATCAAGCGCATCGAGGAGAAGCGCGAGGACCTGCGCCAGAAGCGGCGCGACCTGGAAGAGACGCTGGCCGAGTTGGACCAGGCGGAAGAATCCTGCGTGGAGCGGCTAGCCGAGTTGGGTGTGAATACCTGATGGCACCTGTCATAGCGGACCTTGGTGATTAGCCGAAGCGTTCCGAACCTTCGTCATCCTTGGGCGTAGCGACGCGAAGCGGAGCGAAGACCCGAGGATCCATTCCGTTACCTTCGCCGAAGGGCGAAAACGGTGCAGAACGTAGGCTCTCTGCACCGTTGCAACGCGTATAGGTAACGGCATGGATTCCAGGGTCTGCGCGCGTCGCTTCGCTCCTTGCTCCGCCCTGGAATGACGAAGTTGCGGATGCTCCTGCCAAATCGCCGAGGTGCGCGGTTGCTGATCGCCTAGGTGTGCAGTCTGATCGCACCAGGCAGCCGTCATTGCGGAAGCAACCTCAAATCCAGCGCCGCACCCGCTTGGCATAATCGCGGTATTTCTTGCCGAACTTCTCCGCCAGGATCTTTTCCTCCTTCTCGATCGCCAGTTTCTGCGTCGCGAAGGCGGCCAGAAAGGCGAAGAGCAGGAACCAGCCGATGCCGGTGATGAAGGCGACGCCGATCAGCAGCAGCGTGTTGGCGAGATACATCGGATTGCGGGTGATGCCGAAGGGGCCCGACGTCACCAGATGATCGGGCTCGGCGTTGGGGTCGAATGTCGTCTTGGCCCGCATCATGACACGGATGGCCGTGACCCAGAGCATGGCGACGCCGAACAGCGCCACCCAGCCGACGCCGAACAGGAGATCGCCGAGAATGTCGCCGATCCAGGGCAGTGGGTAGAGCATGCCGAGGACGATGCTCGCCGCAATCGCCGCGACATAGATCACCGGCGGCCAGGGAATGATCCCGTGTCTGGGCTTTGTGATGCCCGTCATTGCTGCCCTCCCTCCATCTGGTCCTGCGTCGCGGCGGTGCAGGTCTCCGCCATGTCGGCCAGATGCGATTTCCAGACGCTGGACTGATCGTTGGCGTAGAGCTTGTCGAGCGACCCTTCGCCCTTCAGCGTGTCCAGCATGCAGCCACAATAGCTCGTACAGAACTTGCTGTCCCGCTGTTGTTCGCACTGCGCCTGGCAAGCCGGCAGGAAGCCGGCTTCCCGATCCTGAGGGACTGCCGGCATGACCTGCGAGAACAGCCACACCGAGCCGAACAGAAGCGGCTGGTGGATGAGGTAAAAGGCGAGGCTGTGCCGGCCGATGAAGGTCAGCGGCTTAGACCAGCGGCCGGGCAGCCACCTTCCCAGACGGGCGAGCAAGCCCGATGCGGAAGCGAGCTTCACCGTGGCGATGCCCGCAAGCACCGCGCCGAACCACGGGAAGAGCGGCACGTAGTCGTTGGAACGCGGGTTGGTGGCGGAAAGGCCGACCCACCACAGAGCCGGATGGTCGAAGAACTCCGACCGCAGATAGTAAGGGGCGGCAATTACCGCCGCGGCGATGATCGCCGTCACCAGCCAGGGCAGCCTTAGAAAGGCGAGGCCGAGCAGGCTCGCCAGCGCGATCTCATGCAGGATGCCGAAGAAGATGAACCCGTCCGGGGTGACGATGTAGGTGACTGCCGAGATGGCGGCCGCTGCGATGCCCACCATGGCAAAGCGCTTCCAGAAGCCTGGCCAACGGATCTGATGGCCGTGGGCGAGGAAGAGGCTGACGCCGACCAGGAACAGGAAAGTCGAGGCAATGCAGCGCGCGTAGAATTTCCACCAGCCGAAGGCGGTGAGGGCGGGCGCGGTGTAGCCGAAGTTTTCGAGGTCCCAGGTGAAGTGGTAGCTCGCCATCGCGATCAGCGCGATGCCGCGCAGGATGTCGATGGCCTGGATGCGGCCGTGCTTTGGCGCGTCCTGAACAGGGCTGCTCGTCGTTTGAAGGCTCATCATCTCGATCCGATTCAGTCCTGCCAAACGACTATCACGGTTCAAGTGGACGACAGAAGCAGGCGGCCATCAATGCGGTTCATGGCAGCCATGAAATTCGCTTTAGGCCAGAGCTGGAAAGCCTTTGGCAGGCTTCGCTTTTCGGCCTTTCGGAGTCGGTTTCCTGCTACTGGCCGGCAGCTGGCCCGGCCAGATTCGGGCGCGGGATTCACGTTTCGGAGGGCCGATGTCCACCCATGTGCGCCATCCGATCTGGCTTCCGGCCCTGCGGCCGGCGGACGCGCGCACCTTCGCCTCACTCTATGCGGTTGAATCCTTCGCCCGCGCCACGATCTCCAGCGTGATCCCGATCCAGGCCTACGAGATCCTGCACAATGAGCGGATCGTCTCGGTCCTCTACACGATCGTGTCCCTGATGGGCCTCTCGGTCACGCTGTTCATGCCGGTGCTCATTCGCCGCTTCGCGCGGCGCTGGGTCTACACGGCAGGCTGCGTGCTGCTGGCGCTCGGCTCCGCCTTCTTCATCACCCACTCGCTGCCCGGCCAGATTGCCGGCATGCTGTGCCGCGTCATGGGGGCGAGCGCGCTGTCGATCACGCTCAACCTCTACATCATGGATCACATACGCAAGACCGACTTCATGCAGGCAGAATCGCTGCGCATGGCATGGTCGATGTTCGCCTGGACCGGCGGGCCGACGCTCGGCATCTTCCTCTACACCCATTTCGGCATCTATGCCGCGCATGGCGCGGTCGTCGTGTTTGCGTTCGCGCTGCTTTGCCTGTTCTGGTTCTACCGGCTGAGCGATAACCAGTCGATCCGGCCCGGCAAGTCGCGGCCCGCCAATCCACTTGCCAATATCGGCCGCTTCGTGAAACAGCCAAGGCTCAGGCTTGCCTGGCTGATCGCCTTCGGCCGCTCCTGTTTCTGGACGACGTTCTTCGTCTACGGCCCGCTGTTCATGGTGATTACCGGCCAGGGCGAGCTCGCCGGCGGCTTGCTGGTTTCGGCCGGCAACGCGCTCCTGTTCGCGGCGATCTTCTGGGGCAGGGCCGGCAAGCGCTTTGGCGGGCGCAAGGTCATGACTTTCGCCTATTTCGCCATGTCGGCCATGCTGTTTGCCGCGGGCGGAATCGGCGAGGCGGCGCCGTTGCTCACGGGCGCGCTGCTGCTCTGCGGCGCGCTCTTCACCATCGCGCTCGACGCGCTTGGCTCGACCGCCTTCTTGCGCTCAGTACGCTCTTACGAGAAGGCGCAGATGGCGGCGGTCTACCGCACCTATCTCGATTTCTCCGAGCTGACGCCGCCGCTCGTCTATTCGGTGGTGCTCGCCTTCTTCGGGCTGGGCTCGGTGTTCGTCACGCTCGGCATCCTGGCCGCCTTCTGCGGCTTCGTCACCTGGCACTACCTGCCGAAGGCGTTTTGAACGCTGCGTGACGGCCGCGCACCCAATCGTGGAAGCGGTGCAGATCGTATTCCTCCGGCATCAGCACGCCGGCCTCGTGGCGCATCGAGCGCAGCCCCTTCTGGTTGATCTCGCAGATCACGGCGTCTTCTTCGAGCACCTGGGTGCCGAAGGCGACGATGTTTTCGACATCGGTCTCAGCCAACGCTTCCGGGGCGAACAGCCATTCGGCGGTGAGCTCGGTCTGCTCGGGACCGAGCGGGGCCAGCCGCACGGTGCGCATGTAATCGACATGGCCGACGATGAACATCGAGGGCAGCGAGGTGGCGTAGGTCTGGCCGGCGGCGCGCTCGGCCGGCGTCAGGCCGGAAAAGACCGGGCCATGGACATGGCCGTCTTTCGACCAGGTTTCGGCGCCGGGGCGCAGCCGGCCGGAGAATTCCGGGGCGTCATTGTCGGAGTGGCGCGCCCATTCGGGATCGTCATGCCTGGCCATCAGGCCGCGGCCGTAGATCGGCACCAGTCGCGACAAATCCTTATGCACGCCCGGGCAGTGCAGGCATTCGTTGAAGTTCTCCCAGAAGACCTTCCAATTGCAGTTCATCACCCTGGTGAGCCGGTGACCGGTGACGAGCGTCTCCAGCGGCCAGTTGGAAAGATCGCCGGAGGCGCGGTCAAAGGCGCTTTCCGCCGAGCCGTCGGGATGCTCGGCGAGGTTGACGAAGACGAAACCGCGCCAAACCGAGAGCGCCACGCGGTAGAGCGGATAATCGGCCTTGTCGAAGCCCTCGGGCAGCGATTTCGACGGCACACGCACGAGATCGCCGCGCAGCGAATAGGACCATGCGTGGTAGGGGCAGGTCAGCAGTCTGGCTTTCAGCCGCCCGGCGCTCTCCTGGCAAAGCTGCGAGCCGCGATGCCTGCAGGTGTTGTGGAAGGCGCGCAAGGCGCCGGTCTCGTCACGCAGCACGACGATCTCCTGGGTCCCGATGCGCACCGTGCGGAAGGCGAGGGGTTCCGCGAGATCGGCCTCGCGGCAGACCATCAGCCAGCTTCGGTACCAGATGGCGTCCAGATCGCGACGATACTCGTCGGCGCCCCAGTAGGAGGCGGACGGCAAGGTCGACTGGAGACTGGTCAGGCCGTTGTAAGGCGCGCGTTCGCTCGGATCGGGCTGCATCGGCTTCTCCGTGGCTGCCGACAGCCGACACCCGGGCCAAGGAGTTGTCAATCGCGAGGCGCCCGCATAGTTTCGGTCGCGCAGGAACCTTAAGGTCGCGCGCATGCTGCCAAGAACCATGTCGCTTACCGAGGAACTGGTCGCCCGCTGCTTCCGTGCGGTCGAGGATGCGGGACCGGATCCCGATGCGGCGCATCTGGATGACAGCGACTATGCGGCGATGACGCGTGAGCTGGAGGCTCAACTCCTGGCCAACGAACCGCTCTGGCTGTTTGGCTACGGCTCTCTGATCTGGAAGCCCGAGATCGAGCATGTCGAGGAGCGCGTGGCGCTGCTGCGCGGCTGGCACAGATCCTTTTGCATGAACATGACGCGTTGGCGCGGGACCAAGGAGAGTCCGGGTCTGATGATGGCGCTGGACCGTGGCGGACAATGCAAGGGCGTCGCCTTTCGGCTCGGCGACGGCGACAGGCGGGAGCTGCTCGACAAGCTCCTGCGGCGAGAGGTGACACTGAAGCCGACCAGCTACCATCCGCGCCTGCTCGATATGACGAGCGATGGCGGCCCGCTGCGGGCGCTGGCCTTCGTCATCAACCGCCAGGGCACCACCTATGCCGGTCCATTAAGCGAGGAAGCGGTTGTCGAAAGGCTGGCGACCTCCTGCGGCCATTGGGGCTCGGGCGCCGACTATCTCTACAACACTGTGAAGAATCTCGAGCAGCGCGGCATCCACGATACGCATTTGTGGCGGCTGCAGCAGCTGGTCGCGGCGCGGATTGCCGGCTCGTAGCACCGCAAGTCGCGCCGCAATCGCGCCGGGCGGTGGCGGAATTGGGTTTGCCGGTGGTTGCGCTTCTGCCTAAGGTTCGCGCACCGTCGGCCTCTGGGCCGCGACACGATTCCAACCTGGAAGGCAAGAATGACCGGCGCGACAGCCGCGAGCGGCAATAGAGCTTCTGATGGGAAGCTGACCTTCATCCTGGGCGGTGCCCGTTCGGGCAAGAGCACGCATGCCGAGGCGCTGACAACCGCCCATCCATCGCCCTGGACCTACATTGCCACGGCGCAGGCTTATGACGACGAGATGCGCGAGCGCATCGCGCTGCATCGGTCGCGGCGCGGCGAAGGCTGGGTCACCGTCGATGCGCCGCTCGATCTGGCGGGCACAATCGAGGCTTTGCCGACCCACCAACCTGTGCTGATCGATTGCCTGACATTGTGGCTCACCAACCACATGCTGGCCGAACATGATGTCGAGGCAGAATGCCGGCGGCTCAAGGATGCGCTGTCGCGGCCGCGCGGTCCATGGTTCGTGGTATCCAATGAAGTCGGATTGGGCATCGTGCCCGACAACGCGCTGGCGCGCCGGTTCCGCGACGCCGCGGGCCGGCTCAATCAGCAGGTGGCGGCCGCTGCCGACAGCGTTCTCATGATGGTGGCGGGATTGCCACTCAAGGTGAAGTGACATGGCCGAAATCGAAGACAAGACCATTGATGACAAGGACGCCGAGCGCCACCGCGCCAAGATGGCCAAGCGCAAGGCGGTGCAGGATGCCGAAGTGGCCGGCAAGACGGTTGAAAAGGGGCTGCTGATCGTCAACACCGGGCCGGGCAAGGGCAAGACCACGGCCGCCTTCGGCCTGGCGCTGAGAATGCTGGGCTATGGCAAGCGCGTCGGCGTCGTGCAGTTCATCAAAGGCAAATGGCATACCGGCGAGAAGGATGCTTTCGCGGCCTTCGGCGACCGAGTCGTGTGGCATGCGATGGGCGAGGGTTTTACCTGGGAGACGCAGGACCTGAAGCGCGACATCGCCGCCGCCGAAGCCGCCTGGGCCAAGGCATTGGAGCTGATGGCCGATCCCTCGATGAGCCTCGTTGTGCTCGACGAGCTCAACATCGCGCTGCGCTACGACTATCTCGACCTGGAAAAGGTGGTCGCAGCGCTGAAGGCGCGCCGGGGCGACCTGCATGTGATCGTCACCGGCCGCAACGCCAAGCCGCTCCTCGTCGAGGCGGCCGATCTCGTCACCGAGATGGGGCTGACCAAGCACCATTTCGCCGCCGGCGTGAAGGCGCAGCAGGGAATTGAGTTTTAGCCGCCGATCAAGATGGTCAGGTAGATCACGATCGCCGAGACGACCGCGAATAGGCCGAGCAGCAGCCAGTCGGCTACGCGATAGAGCTTGAGCGCCTGGCGGATGTCGGTGCTTTCGGCCTCGCGGCGGCCGCCTTCGCCCATGAAGGCGTCCTCGACGACTTCGCCGCCATAGCTGCGCGGTCCGGCGAGAGACAGGCCCAGCGCGCCGGCCATCGCAGCTTCCGGCCAGCCGGCATTGGGCGAACGATGCTTCCTGGCGTCGCGCCGCATCACCTGCCAGGCGCCATGCGGATCGGCGCCCGGAACGAGAAATGCCGCCAGCACGATCAGCAGGCCGGTGAGCCGCGATGCGGGCAGGTTGATGAGATCGTCGAAGCGGGCGGCCGCACGGCCGAAGGCTTCGTATTTCGGCGTGCGGTGGCCGATCATCGAATCGGCGGTGTTGGCGGCCTTGTAGGCAGCACCTCCGCCCAGTCCGCCGATGCCGGTCCAGAAGGCGGGCGCAACAATGCCGTCCGAAAAATTCTCGGCCAGGCTTTCGATCGCGGCACGCGCGACACCGCCCTTGTCGAGCTTTTCCGGATCGCGGCCGACAATGCGCGATACGGCGATGCGGCCGAGGGTCAGGCCGCCGGTCTCCAACGCATCGGCGACGTCCTCGACATGCTCCGCGAGGCTCTTCTGCGACAGCAGCGAGGAACCGAGGATGGCGGCGATGACGAGGCCCGTGGGGAACATCATCCAGAGCAGGACATGCAGCGCCAGGCCGATCAGGCCGGGCACCAGCAGAATGACGAGCAAGGCCTGGACGCCGCGGCGGCGACGCAATTCGTCGGAATCCGTAGCGTGGTTGAGCCGGCGATCGAGAAAGGATATCAGCCTGCCGATCCAGGTGACCGGATGGCCGATGGCGCCGAACAGCCAGTCCGGGTAGCCGAGGGCGCGTTCGATGGCGAGTGATAGGAAAGCGATCAGGACGGACATGAAACTTCTAAGCGGAGCGATTGCAGCGGTTGATCATGGCGGCAGCCTTGGCCGGGCAAACGCGCTTTTTCCTCATGCGCCAAAACCTTTCGTGGACCTCTCGACAGGTATCAATCCGCACTCCTATCCGCTTTTCGACCTGCCCGCCACAGCGCTGTCCCGATTGCCGGAGGCAGGACAACTGCGCGAATTGGCCGAAATTGCGGCCAGGGCCTATGGCGCGCCGTCGGCGGCGCATGTGGCGGCGGCGCCCGGCACGCAGATTCTCCTGCCGCGCGTCGCTTCGCTGCTGCGGCCAGGCAAGGCGCTGGTGCTCGGCCCAACCTATGCCGAACATGCCCGGGCCGCGGCTATCGCCGGCCATGCGGTCGCGGAGGTCAGCGATTTCGACGCGCTGGCCGAGGCGGACCTTGCGGTGCTGGTCAATCCCAACAATCCGGACGGGCGGGTGATCGAAAAGGCCCGTCTGCTCGACCTTGCGGCGCGACTTCGCGCCAAGGGCGGGCTGCTGGTCGTCGACGAAGCTTTCATGGATGTCGGCCCGATCGAGCAAAGCTTGGCCGGCGATGTCGGGGAGGGGGGCATCGTCGTGCTGCGCTCCTTCGGCAAATTCTTCGGCCTCGCCGGTGTTCGGCTCGGCTTCGCGCTGGCGGATCCGCTGACGGCCGAGCGGCTGGATGTGCAGCTCGGGCCCTGGGCGGTCGCCGGCCCGGCGCTCGAATATGGCATCCGCGCCTTGTCGGATGCGGCGTGGCAGGCGGATGTGCGGCAACGCCTGGCGCAGGATGCCGGGCGGCTCGACGCGCTGCTTGGCCGATTCGATGTTCCGGTCGCCGGCGGCACCAGCCTGTTCCGCTATCTGTCGTTTCCCGAGGCCGCAGGCCTTTTTTCGGCACTTGGCTCGAGCGGCGTGCTGGTCCGCCATTTTGCCGAGCGGCCTCAAGTGCTGCGTGTCGGTTTGCCGGGCAATGAAGCGGAATGGCAACACCTCGAAGGCGCCCTTGCCACGTGGGCCGCGCGGCGCAAGGATGCGCCAAAGGAGTTCGGGCAATGATCCACGTCTGTTCGCTGTCGAAGGTCGACGAGGCCGTGGCAAGGACCGGTGCGCAGCGGTTGTTGTCGCTGCTCGCCGCAGGCACCGAAGTGGTCCGCCCGGCCTCGATCCTGTCGGAAAACCACCTGCATCTGGTCATGCACGACATCGCTGTCGCGCAGGAAGGCATGACGATGCCCGGCGAGGAGCATGTGCGGGCCTTGCTCGATTTCGCCTATCGCTGGGACCGGGTAAAGCCGCTGGTGGTGCATTGCTATGCCGGCGTCAGCCGCTCGACGGCGTCGGCCTACATCATCGCCGCGGCGCTGGCGCCCAAGCGTGACGAGATGGAGCTCGCCCGAACGCTGCGCTTTCTCTCGCCGACGGCTACGCCCAATCCACGGCTGATCGCCGTCGCCGACACGCTGCTTGAGCGCGACGGCCGCATGATCGCGGCGATCGAGGCCATCGGGCGCGGCGCCGACGCGTTCGAAGGGATACCCTTCGAACTGGGGATCGACGCCTAAGTCAAAGCGGACCAGCCACTACGACAGCCACTCGGCAAGCTTCGCTTTGCGCACATCCCTGACCAGGTTGATAAAACCGTCGGCCTGCATTTCCGCCGTCAGCCGGCCCTTCTCGGCCGTGGCGATCGAAGCGTCGCCGACCACGCCGTTCGGATTGAGGTCGCTGGCGATCCAGGCGAATGCGTGCGTTCCGGTGTGGCGCAGCAGGGCGAATTCCTTTTCGGCGCGGCCGACATTGGAGACGAAATTCTCCGCCTTGCTCATGTCGACGAGATCGGGCCGGAAGTGCAGCATCAGCGATGTCTCGACATCGCCGCCATGGATGCCGTGACGATCCTCCAGCTCGGTGTACATGCCGGCCGGGCGGCCGAACCGCTGCCAGCTCGTCTTCACGGACAGCATTTTGGCGCGCACGCGCAATTCGCGCGAAATGATGCCCATGATCTCTTCATTGCCGCCATGCGAATTCACGACGATCAGCTTTCTCACCCCGGCGCGGGCGACCGACAGGCCGAGTTCGGTCCAGGCGTCGACCAAGGTGGTGGCGGGCAAGGTGAGCGTTCCCGGCGCATGCAGATGCTCGTTCGACTTACCGACCGCCTGCACCGGCAGGATGCGGATGTCGAGATCGTCGGGCAGGCGCGCGATCACCGTCTCCAGCATGCCCGCCATGATCGAGGTGTCGGTCGAGACCGGAAGGTGCGGGCCGTGCTGCTCGATCGCCGCCACCGGCAGCACGGCGATGGTCGCTTCGGCGTCGATCGAGGCGTATTCGGTCGTCCGGTAATCGCCCCACCATACGCGTCTTGTCGTCACTTTTCGTCTCCCGATTGGTCTGCTGTCCGGCCTGAGGTCTAGAGACTATCCCCGGAAACAGCTAGCCCGCTGCCAGAACTTCGACCTCGACCTTGAATTCCGGGCGGGCGAAGCCGGAGACGATCATCAGCGTGGAGGCCGGCGCCGGATCGGAAAAGAGCCGGTTGCGGACATCCATATAGGCCTGCAGGTGCTCGCGGCCGATGACGAAGGCGTTGATGCGCACGATGTCGTTCAAGGTCAGCCCGGCCTCGCTCAGAATCGCGGCGATGTTCTTGAAGCAGAGCTCGGCCTGCGCGCCGGCGTCCTCCGGCACGGTATCGTCGGGGCCGATTCCCAATTGACCCGAGCACAGCACCAGGCGCTTTCCGGCCGGTATTTCGACGCCGTGGCTGTAGCGGGCGAAAGGCGGCTTGATCGACTTGGGGGCGAGGTATTTGAGCATGGCATTCTCCTGTCGGCCGACAGCCTAGTGGCGGATTCATGAAACATTCAAGATGCCGTGGATGCCGCTAGGAGCGATTATGGACAGGCGTCCAAAAAATAGGCACGATGCCTCGCGTACGGCATGACCCGTCCGGTCTCGGCAATGACTGCCGCACAAGCAGGCGGTCCAGGCGGTGGCATGTGTCTTGCTTCTTGAATCGATGGTGTTGAGCCCTGCGCGTCGCGCGCCCGGGCCAAGAGAGGGTGATGTTTATGATCGGACAAGGAAAGATTTTGGCGGGCGCCGCCGTCCTGCTGGTGGCGGGCACGCTGACTGCTGCTGCGAACGAGAAGGTGACGTTCGGCACCAACTGGCTGGCCGAGCCGGAACATGGCGGCTACTATCAGGCGATCGCCGACGGCACCTATGCCGCCTGCGGCCTCGATGTGACCATCATGCAGGGCGGCCCGCAGGTCAGCGGCCGGCCGATGCTGCTTGCGGGCAAGATCGATTTCTACATGGGCGGCAACCTGCTGTCGGCCTTCGACGCCGTGCAGCAAGGTATTCCGATGCGCGTTGTTGCCGCCGATTTCCAGAAGGACCCGCAGGTCATCATGTCCCATCCGGGAGAGGGGCTGGACAAGTGGGAAGACCTGAAGAACGCCGACCAGTACATCATGGGTGACGAAGGCGCGCAGACCTTCTTCCAGTGGATGGTCACCGATCTCGGCTTCGACGCCGCCAAGCGCGTGCCCTACACGTTCAATCCGGCGCCCTTCATCGCCAACAAGAAGTCGATCCAGCAAGGTTATGTGACCTCCGAGCCGTTCGCGGTGCAGAAGCAGGGAGGCTTCACGCCGAACCAGTTCCTGCTTGCCGACAATGGCTGGGACACCTATGCGACGACCATCGAGGTGATGCAGGATACGATCGACAAGCGGCCGGAGGTGGTCCAATGCTTCGTCGATGGCTCGGCCAAGGGCTGGTACAAATACCTCTATGGCGACAACAAGGCCGCCAATGAGATGATCAAGAAGGACAATCCGGACATGACGGATGAGCAGATGGCCTTCTCGATCGAGCAGATGAAGAAGTTCGGCGTTGTCGATTCGGGCGATTCGGAAAAGCTCGGCATCGGCGCGATGACCGAAGCCCGCATCCAGAGTTTTTACGACAAGATGGTCAAGGCCAAGGTCGCGCAGCCGGGCCTTGACATCAAGAAGGCTTACACGCTGGCCTTCATCAATAAGGGTGTCGGGCTGGAGCTGAAGAAGTAAGGCGGCCGGCCTGAGATGATCCAGGAGAAAGTGGCTGAGACGCCGGCGGCATCGGGGGAGGTCCCGATGCTGCTGGCATTGCGCAATGTCGGCAAGGTCTTTTCCAACGGCGTGACGGCGCTGAGCAAGGTCGACCTGGCGATCCGCGAAGGCGATTTCCTGAGCCTGCTCGGCCCCTCGGGCTGCGGCAAGTCGACCGCGCTCAGGTTGATCGCGGGTCTCTCGACGCCGACCTCCGGCCAGCTCGACTGGCGCGGCTCGATCGACCGCTCGAATATCGGTTTCGTGTTCCAGGAGCCGACGCTGCTGCCTTGGGCCAGCGTCTTCGACAATGTCTGGCTGCCGCTGAGGCTGAAGGGCGTGTCGCGCGCCAAGGCGGAACCCGCCGTGATGGAGATGCTGTCGCGCGTCCATCTCACCGGCTTCGAGAACGCTGTGCCGCGCGAGCTTTCCGGCGGCATGAAGATGCGCGTCTCGATCGCGCGGGCCATGGTGACCAAGCCGCGCATCCTTCTGATGGACGAGCCTTTCGCGGCGCTCGACGAGATCACCCGCTTCAAGCTCAACAACGATCTTCTGGAGCTTTGGCAGGACGAGCGCTTCACCGTCGTCTTCGTCACCCACAGTGTGTTCGAAAGCGTGTTTCTGTCCAGCCGCGTCGTCGTCATGGCCGCGCGGCCGGGCCGCGTTTTCGGCGAACTCCCCATCAATGCGCCCTATCCTCGCGACGAAGCGTTCCGGACCTCGCCGGGCTACGCTGCGCTTTGCCGGCAGGCCTCGGGCGTGCTGGTCGACGCCATCAACTCAACCGCCGGATCGCAAAATGATGGCCATTGAAGACAATGTCCTGACGCTCGATCCGGAAGAGGCGCGCCGCGCCCGCCAGGAGCGGCTGGAGCGCATCGGCAAATGGGTGCTGCCGCTGGCGATCATGGTGCTGGCGATCGTGCTGTGGGACCGCATCTGCGTCTGGAACGAGATCCCGCAATATATCCTGCCGCGGCCGGGCGTGGTGCTGCAGACGCTGCACAACGACGCGGGGCTGTTGTTCTCGTCACTGCTGGTGACGCTCAGGATCACCTTTTTCAGCTTGGCTCTCGCCGTGATCGGTGGCGTCGGACTGGCGGTGCTGTTCGCGCAATCGAAATGGGTGGAGATGTCGTTCTTCCCCTTCGCCATCGTGCTGCAGGTGACGCCAATCGTCGCCATCTTCCCCTTGATCAACATCTATGTGGACAACCAGACCGTCAAACTGCTGCTCTGCGCCTGGATCGTCGCCTTCTTCCCGATCCTCTCCAACACCACGCTCGGCCTGAACTCGGTCGATCGGAACCTGCGGGACCTGTTCAAGCTCAACGGCGCGACGCGCTGGCAGCAATTGCGCTATCTGCGGCTGCCGGCGGCGATGCCCTATTTCCTCGGCGGGCTGAAGATCGCCGGCGGCCTGTCGCTGATCGGCGCGGTGGTGGCGGAATTCGTCGCCGGCGCGCAGGGGCAGTCGTCGGGGCTCGCGTCCCGCATCATCGAGGCCGGCTACCGGCTCAACGCGCCGCGCCTGTTCGCGGCGCTGATCCTGATCTCGCTCACCGGCATCCTTATCTTCCTGGTGCTGTCGCTGGTGTCGCATCTCATCCTGCGCCGCTGGCACGAGAGCGCGCTGAAACAGGAGCGGTAAGGTGCGCGACGCGGTTGAGAATAGTGAGGCGCCCATTTGGGGACCAGTTCTGCATAAGACAGCGGGGGCCAGGCCTTGATACCAACCTCTGGTTCTTATTGCCTGGCTAACGTTCGGCTTCATCGATCGCTCACGCCGGGTCTTGCCGCCGCTTTCGACTCGGACGGGTTTGCGCTTGCCAACATTACCATCACCAACGGCAAGATCGCCGATCTTGCCGCGCACGACCAGGCAGAGGCGCACCCCGGCGCGATCGACCTTGCCGGCCGCATCGTGATGCCGTGCTTCGTCGACTGCCATACCCATATCGACAAGGGCCATATCTGGCCGCGAAAGCCCAATCCGGACGGCACTTTCATGGGCGCGCTCAATGCCACCGGCGCCGACCGCACCACGCGCTGGAGCGCCGAGGATGTCGCGCGCCGCATGGACTTCTCGCTGCGCTCGGCCTACGCGCACGGCACCAAGGCTATGCGCACGCATCTCGACAGCGTGCCGCCGCAGGAGGAGATCTCCTGGCCGGTGTTCGAAACGATGCGGGAAAAATGGCGCGGGCGCATCGAGCTGCAGGCGGCCTGCCTGCTCGGCATCGAAGGCGTGCGCGACAAAGCCTGGTTCGAACGGTTGGCGAAGCGCGTCGCCGCGGCCAAGGGCGTGCTCGGCGTCGTCACCTATATGGTACCCGATCTCGAGGAACTGCTCGACAAGGTGTTCGCCCAGGCGATCGAGCATGGGCTCGATCTCGATTTCCATGCCGACGAGACCGACGATGTCGCGGCCATCTCGCTGAAGAAGATCGCCGAGGCGTCGCTGTGGAACGGTTTCGAGGGCAACATCCTGGTCGGCCATTGCTGCTCGTTGGCGCGCCAGCCGGACCTCGAGGTGCTCGACACGCTGGACAAGATGGCGAAGGCGCGGCTTGCCGTGGTGTCGCTGCCGATGTGCAATCTCTATCTGCAGGACCGCCGCAGCGATCACACCACCCCGCGCTGGCGCGGCGTGACGCTGCTGCACGAGATGAAGGCGCGCGGCATCAAGGTGGCGGTTGCTTCCGACAACACGCGCGATCCCTTCTACGCCTATGGCGATCTCGATATGCTGGAGGTCTACCGCATGGCGACGCGCATCCTGCATTTCGACCATCCGGTAGGCGACTGGCCGAAGGCGGTGGCGGCAACGCCGGCCGAGGTGATGCGGCTCGACGGCGCCGGTACGCTTGCCGCCGGCGGCAGCGCCGACTTCGTTGTCTTCAAGGGGCGGAGCTGGACCGAATTGCTGTCGCGGCCCGAATCGGATCGCATCGTGGTGCGCGACGGCAGGGCGATCGAACGCCAACTGCCCGACTATGCCGAACTCGACGAACTGATGGTGTGATGATGGATATCGCAGCGCTGAAGCGCGATCTCGACGGGATCAAGCTCGACGACCATCCGGCCATCGTCCAGCAGAAGAGCCGCGACTTCTACTGGTACAGCCCGGTGCTGAAGGCGCAACTCGATCACATCAAAGGCGACCTGATCGTTACCCCGAAGAGCGAGGATGAGGTGATCCGCGTGCTTGCCGCATGCCACCGGCATGGCGTCCCGGTGACGCCGCGCGGCAGCGGGACCGGCAATTACGGGCAGGCGATGCCGTTGTCGGGCGGCGTGGTGCTGAACCTCGCCGAGATGAACGAGATCAAAACGATCGCGCCGGGGCGGGTGGTGACCGGGCCGGGCGCAATCCTTGCCGAGATCGACAAGGCGACGCGGGCGCATTCCGGGCAGGAGCTCAGGCTCTCGCCCTCGACCTACAACACCGCCTCGATCGGCGGCTTCATCGCCGGCGGTTCGGGCGGGGTCGGCTCGATCAATTTCGGCGGCCTGCGCGATTTCGGCAATGTGCTGCGGCTGCGCGTCGTCACCATGGAGGCCGAGCCAAAGGCGCTCGAGCTCACCGGCGAGGATCTGCACAAGGTCACGCATGCCTACGGCACCAACGGCATCATCACGGAGGTCGAGATGCCGCTGACCGCCGCCTATGAATGGATCGACGTCATTGTCGGCTTCGACAAATTCATGGGCGCCGCCCGCTACGGCAACGCGCTTGCCTGCCAGGACGGCATCCTGACCAAGCTGATCACGCCGATCGCCGAACCCGTGCCGCAGCTCTATTTCAAGCGGCACCAGAAATTCTTGCGCGAGGGGCAAAGCATCTGTGTCGTCATGGTCGCGAACCATGGGCTCGATGCCTTCCTGGCTTTCACCCGGCGCACCGGAGGCGAGGTCATCTTCAATGCGGCGACCGCGACGAACGAGGACAAGAAGGGCCTGCCGCCGGCCTATGAGCTTGCCTGGAACCACACGACCCTGCGGGCACTGCGCGTCGACCCGTCGATCACCTATCTGCAGTCGCTCTATCCGTTCCCCAACCAGCTGGCGCTGGCCGAGAAGATGGACGCGATGTTCCCAGGCGAGGTGTTCTCGCATCTCGAATTCGTGCGGCTCGACGGCAACATCACCTGCTTCGGCCTGCCGCTGATCAAGTTCACCACCGAGGCGCGGCTCAACGAGATCATCCGCCTGCATGAGGAGAATGGCTGCCCGATCTTCAACCCGCATCGCTACACGCTGGAAGAGGGCGGCATGAAGCAGACCGACGAGATCCAGCTCGCCTTCAAGCGCGAGACCGATCCGCAAGGGCTGCTCAATCCCGGCAAGATGATCGCCTGGGAAAACCCGGACTATGATTATCGCTCCGGCCGCATGTTCCTGTTCAAGGGATTGCAGAAGGCGGGGTGATGAAAATCCTCGTGCTTTACGCTCATCCGGTGGAGACCAGCTTCAACGCCGGCCTGCACAAGACGATCGTCGAGCGGCTCGCCGCGGCGGGGCATGCGGTCGACGACTGCGACCTCTATGCCGACGATTTCGACCCAAGGCTGACACGCGCCGAGCGGCTCGGCTACCACGACCCGCGCGGGCCGGACGACGCGGTCGCCGGCTATGTCGAAAGGCTGAAGAATGCCGAAGCGCTGGTGCTGTCGTTTCCGGTCTGGAACTATGGCTATCCGGCAATCCTGAAAGGTTTTTTCGACCGCGTCTTTCTGCCCGGCGTGTCGTTCAAGCTGGTCGACGGCAAAGTGCAGCCGACATTGCACAACATCCGCAAGCTCGCGGCCATCACCACCTATGGCGGCAGCCGCTTTCGCGCCATGCTGATGGGCGACCCGCCGCGCAAGATCGTCAAGCGCATGCTGCGGGCGACCATCAAGCCAGGCGCTCCCGTCTCCTATCTCGCGCATTATTCGATGAACCTATCCACCGACGAGACGCGCAAAGTCTTCATGGCGAAGGTCGCGGCCACGATGGACGCCTTCTGATGCGCGTGCTGGTGGTCTATTGCCATCCGGTGCCGGAAAGCTATTGCGCGGCGATCCGCGACCTGGCGATCGAGGTGCTGAAAGGGCGGGGCTGGGACGTGCGTCTGCTCGATCTCTATGCCGAGAATTTCGATCCGGTGATGAGTTGCGATGAGCGGCGGTTCTACAACGACCGGGCGCCGCAAGACCCGGCGCTGACGCCGCATTTCGAGCATCTGCAATGGGCGCAGGCGATTCTCTTCATCTACCCGACCTGGTGGTACGGATTGCCGGCGATGCTGAAGGGCTGGTTCGACCGCGTGTGGGCGACCGAGATCGCCTTCAAGCTGCCGGCCGGCAAGGGACGCATCACGTCGCTGATGCGACACGTCACCAAGGTCGGCGTCATCACCACCTGCGGCGCGCCGACCTGGTGGAGCGTGGTCGTCGGCCAGCCGGGACGCAAGACGATTTTACGCGGCATGCGGGCGCTATGCGCCACGCGCTGCAAGACGTTTTTCCTGGCGCACTATCTGATGGATGCCTCGACGCCGAAGAGCCGGGCGGGGTTTCTGGTCAAAGTCCGCAGGACGCTTGAGCGGTTTTAGGGGGCCTTCAGCTATCCTGCGGGATTGTGGCGAACGCCTTTTTTTATGCGGAAATGAAGTGCATAATAAGGGCATGACCAAGCTTTTCGAGCATGCAGTCCAACGTGTTCGCACCTTGCCTCCTGAATTGCAGGACGAGTACGCACGTGTCCTCTTGCGCCTCGCGGGTGAAGTGGGGGACGAACCTATTCACCAACTGAGCCGAGAGGAAAAAGCCTCGCTCGCAATGTCCCGAGCGCAGGCTGCGCGTGGTGAATTTGCAACCGACGAGGAAGTCCGCGCTGTTTGGGCGAAGCACGGCCTGTGAAGCTTCGTTACACGCCGGCGGCGTTAGCCGAGTTAGACGAGGTTCTCGGCAATATCGCGTTGCAGTCACCCAAAGGGGCGAAGCGGATCCAAGCCAGACTCCACGCAGTCATCAATCTATTGCTTGAACATCCTTTGGCCGGCGTTGCTACAGACGAAAGGCCGATGCGCCGGATTGTCGTGCGGCCTTATCCCTACCTGATCTACTATGAGCCTTCCGCCGCCGAAATTGTGATTGTCGGTATCCGACACGGTGCTCGCGATCCGTCAACCATGCCGGACAAGTAATAGCGACTCTTGGTCACGCCTGCGGGCAATCCTGCCCGAAGCCGCGAGAGGAAAGCTACATCCTCACCCGTTCCGCCTTCGGATCGTACATCGGCTTCAGCGAGGCTTCCGCCGTGAAACGCTCGCCGGCGATCTCCACCTCATAGGATGAGCCCAGCACATCCGCCTCGCTCTCGCCTTGGCAAGGCACATAGCCAAGCCCGATCGCGCCGCCGAGATGGTGGCCGTAATTGCCTGATGTGATCGGGCCGACGATCTTGCCGTCGCGCAGGATGGCCTCGTTGTGGAAGAGGAGCGGCTGCGGGTCCTTCAGACGAAACTGCACCAGCCGGCGTGACAGACCGGCTTCCTTCTTCCTGAGCACAGCGTCGCGGCCGATGAAGCCGGATTTGCTCGTCTTCACCGCAAAGCCGAGGCCCGCCTCCAGCACATTGTCCTCGTCGGTGATGTCGTGGCCGAAATGCCGGAAGGCCTTTTCGATGCGGCAGGAATCAAGCGTGTGCAGGCCGCAGAGTTTCAGGCCGACATCGGCGCCGGCTTCGGTGATCGCCTCGAAGACATGGGCCGCCTGCTCGGTCGAGATATAGAGTTCCCAGCCAAGCTCGCCGACATAGGTGACGCGGTGGGCGCGGGCCAGACCCATGCCGATCTCGATCTCCTGGAAAGTGCCGAACGGATTGGCTTGGTTGGAGAAGTCGTTCGGGCTGACCTTCCGGATCAGTTTTCGCGCCTCCGGACCCATGACGCAGATCACGGCTTCGGCGGCGGTGACGTCGGTGATGACGACGAACTCGTCGGCGACATGCTTTCTCAGCCAGGCGAAGTCGCGCTGCAGCGTGGCGCCCGGCACGACCAGGAAATAGGCCGTATCCGAAAGCCGCGTCACGGTGAGGTCGCTCTCGATGCCGCCGCGCTGGTTGAGCATCTGCGTGTAGACGATCTTGCCCGGCGCCACGTCCATGTCGTTGGCGCAGAGCCGCTGCAGGAAGGCGCAGGCATCGCGACCCTCGACGCGGATCTTGCCGAAGGAAGTCATGTCGAACAGGCCGACGCCGTTGCGCACCGCGAGATGTTCCTCGCGCTGGTTGTCGAACCAGTTCTGCCGCTTCCAGGAATAGCGGTATTCGCGCTCCTGGCCTTCGCGCGCGAACCAGTTGGCGCGCTCCCAGCCCGCCACCTCGCCGAAGACGGCGCCGCGCGCCTTCAGGTGCTCGTGCAAGGGCGAGCGGCGCACGCCGCGCGAGGTCGCCATCTGGCGATAGGGGAAATGGTCGGCATAGAGCAGGCCGAGCGTTTCGGAGACGCGCTCCTTGAGGTAGCGGCGGTTCTTCTGGAAAGGCTGGGCGCGGCGGATATCGACCTCCCACAGGTCGAAGGGCGCCTCGCCGTCATTGATCCATTGCGCCAGCGCCATGCCGGCGCCGCCGGAGGAGACGATGCCGATCGAGTTATAGCCCGTCGCCATCCAGTAGCCGGAAAGCTCCGGCGCCTCGCCGAGATAATAGCGGTCGTCCGGCGTGAAACTCTCCGGGCCGTTGAAGAAGGTATGGATGCCGGCGGTGCCCAGCATCGGCATGCGGTTGACGCCCATTTCGAGGATGGGCTCGAAATGGTCCATGTCCTCGGGCAACTGGTCGAAGCAGAAATCCTCGCGGATGCCGTCCATGCCCCAGGGCTTTGCCACCGGCTCGAAGGCGCCGAGCATCATCTTGCCGGCGTCCTCCTTGTAGTAGGCGCACTCGTCCGGCACGCGCAGCACCGGCAGGCGGGAGAGGCCGGGGATCGGCTCGGTGACGAGATAGAAATGCTCGCAGGCGTGCAGCGGGATGGTGACGCCGTTCTGCCGGCCCAACTCGCGCGCCCACATGCCGGCGCAGTTGACGACAATGTCAGTCTCGATCGTGCCTTGCTCCTCGCCCTGCGTCCAGGAGACGCCGGAGACGCGGCCGTTTTTGGTATGGACCTTGGTGACCTTGACGTTCTCGATGATCGTCGCACCGCGCTGGCGCGCGCCCTTGGCCAGCGCCATTGCAATGTTGGCCGGGTCGCACTGGCCGTCGAGCGGCAGATGCACCGCGCCGACCACATCCGAGACGTTGAGATGCGGGTACATCTCCTTGACCTCGCGCGGCGAAATCTCGCGCACGTCGACATCGAAAGCGCGGGCGAGCGACGCCTGCCGGTAGATCTCGTGCTTGCGCTCCTCCGTCAGCGCGACGGTGATCGAGCCGACCTGGCGCATGCCGGTGCCGACATCGGTCTCGGCTTCAAGCTTGACGTAGAGATCGGCCGAATATTTCGCCAGTCGCGTCATGTTCTGGGAGCCGCGCAACTGGCCGATCAGCCCGGCCGCATGCCAGGTGGTGCCGGAGGTGAGCTGCTTGCGCTCCAAGAGCACGATGTCGGTCCAGCCGAGCTTGGCCAGATGATAGGCGACCGAGCAGCCGGAGACGCCGCCGCCGATGATTACCGCGCGGGCTTTGGCCGGGATGGTCTTGGTCATGCGGCCTCGCGGCGATAGTTGGAAGCGAAACGGCGAACGCGAAGCGCTGCTTCCTTGAGGACGGGTTCGGGCTGGCAGAGGCTGATGCGGATGTGGCCGGCGGCGGCTTCCCCGAAGCTCGATCCGGGCATCACGCCGACCTTTTCCTTGTCGAGCAGCGCCCAGGCGAATTTCTCGTCGTCGGGTTCGACCGCGGAGACATCGAGCATGATGTACATGCCGCCTTCGGAGCCGCGCACGGTGACTTCATTGGCTCCGCGTATGGCATCGAGGAAGATCGTGCGCCGCGCGGCGTAACGCTCGGCGATATCCTTCACGCCATAGTGGTTTTCGAGTGCCTCGGCGCAGGCGATGGAGATGAAGGCCGGCAGGCCGTAGGTCGTGACCAGATTGAGGTCGGTCATCAGCGCGATCATCGCTTTCGGCCCGGTCAGCCAGCCCATGCGCCAGCCGGTCATGCCGTGGCTCTTCGACATGGAGTTGATGACCAGCGTGCGCTCGGCCATGCCGGGCAGCGAGCGCGGCGAGATGTGCTCGCCGCCGCCGAGCGTCCAGTAAACCTCGTCCGACAGCAGCCAGAGATCGTTCTCCTTGCAGATTTCGGCTAGCTGCTCGAGCCGTTCGCGCGAATAGACGGCACCGGTCGGATTGTTCGGCGTGTTGATCAGGATGGCGCGGGTGTTGGGTTGAAGCGCGGCGCGGATCATCTCCGCGCGGGGTTGAAACCCATCTTCGGCCGGCGTCTCGACCACCGTGAAGCTGGCGCCCGCGGCGCTGAAGGTGTTGGGGTAGGTGGCGTAGTAAGGCGCGACTACAATGGCGTGGTCGCCCGGGTCGAGCACGCCCTGCACGGCGGCATAAAGCGCTGCCTGGCCGCCAGGCGTGGCGATGACCTCGTCGGGTTCCGTGAGGATGCCGGCGCAAACGGTCGCGGCGGCGGCCATCGCCTTGCGCAGGCGCGGCAGGCCGGGCAGCGGCGTGTAGTGATGGTTGCTGCCGCGCACGGCGCTCACGCAGGCTTCGATGGTTTCCGACGGCGTGTCGAAATCATGGTCGCCGACCGAGAGCACAATGATGTCTTCGCCGGCCTGCTTGCGATTCCAGGCGGCGAAATGGACCTCCCAGCCGTCCTTGCCGGAAGGCACGATACCGGTAATGCGCTTTGATGGTTTTGGCATCAGGCTCTCAACCTCTCATTCTTCGGATCCCACAGGGGCTCGTCCTTCTGGACGACGGCTATGAAGCGATCGCCAAAAATCTCGACCTCGATCGCGGTGCCCGGTTGCGTGAGATCGGCGCGCAGCATGCCAAGCGCAATCGACTTGCCGACCCGGTGGCCCCAGCCGCCCGAGGTCGTCTCGCCGACGATCTTACCGTCGTGCCAGAGCGTCGACATATAGGGTGCGTCGCAGTCGCCGGGGTTCTCGACAACCAAAGTGACGAAGCGCTTCTTCACGCCCTGCTGCTTCTCGTTGAGGAGAGCCGCCTTGCCGCGGAAGTCCGGCTTGTCCCATTTAACGAAGCGCTCCAGGCCGCCCTGCAGGATCGAATAGTCGGTCGACAGATCGCCTTTCCAGGCGCGGTAGCCTTTTTCCAGCCGCAGCGAATCCAGCGCATACATGCCGAAGGGTTTTAGCCCGTGCTTCCGGCCGGCGGCCCAGACGGCATCGAAGACGGTCGCCGTGTCCGCGACCTTGGTGTGGATTTCCCAGCCGAGCTCGCCGGCGAAGGAGACGCGCACCAGCTTCGCCCAGCGCCCGGCAATGATTGTTTCCTGATGCGTCAGCCAGGGCAGCGTCAGGTCGGCGTCGCAGACTTCGGCCAGGATTTTTCGCGAATTCGGGCCGGTCAGAATCTGCGTCGAAAATTCCTCCGTACGGTCGGTCAGCGTGAAGGCCGCATCGGCGGGCATGCGCGACTGCAGCCATTCGAAATCGTGCCACTGCGCCACCGCGGCAGTGATCAGCGTCATCTGGTCCTCGCCATGGCGCACCACCGACATTTCGGTGACGATGCGGCCCTTGTCGTCGGCGAAATAGACGAGGCCGATGCGACCGGGTTTCGGCACAAGGCCGGTGACCTGCAAGGCCAGCCAATCGGCCGCGCCCGGACCTTCGAGGTTGAAGCGCGAGAAGCCGGGCAGGTCGAGGATGCCGGCGGCGTCACGCACGGCAAGGCATTCCTCGCGCACGCGCTGCTGCCAGGGGCCGTCGCGGCGGAAGGTGAGGGTAGACTCTTCGGAAGTATCATCGCCGGCTTGTGCGTACCAAGTCGCGCGCTCCCAGCCATTATAGGCGTCGAACTGGCCGCCCAGCGCCTTGATGCGATCATGCAGCGGCGACAGTTTGCGGTTGCGCCCCACGGGCCAGGCATGGCGCGGGAACTGGATGGCGTATTCGTTGCCGTAGATCTCCATGCCCTTGGCGACGCAATAGTCGGGCGCCGAGGCGAAGCTGGTGAAACGGCGCGGATCGCAGGACCACATATCCCATTCGGTCTGGCCTTCGGTGACCCATTCGGCCAGCACCTTGCCGGCGCCGCCGCCTTGCGCGATGCCGAAGGTGAACACGCAGGCCTCGAAGGCGTTCGGCACGCCGGGCATCGGCCCGATCAGCGGATTGCCGTCCGGCGCGTAAGGGATCGGGCCGTTGATCACCTTGGAGAGGCCGGCGGTGCCGAGGATCGGCACGCGGGCGACGGCGTCGGCGAGGTAATGCTCGAGGCGGTCGAGATCGTCGGGGAAAAGCTGGAAGGAGAAATCCTCCGGCATCGGATCGTTGTGGGTCGCCCAATGCGCACGGCAATTGCGCTCATAGGGGCCGAGATTCATGCCGCTCTTTTCCTGGCGCAAGTAATAAGACGTGTCGACGTCGCGCAGCAGCGGCAGCTTGTGGCCCTGTTCCTTCGTCCACGCGGCAAGCTCGGGGATTTCCTCGAACAATATGTACTGATGACTCATCACCATCATCGGCACGTCGCGCCCGAACATCTTGCCGACTTCGGCGGCGCGGTAGCCGGCCGCGTTGATGACGATCTCGCAGCGGATCTCGCCTTGCGGGGTGGCGATCACCCATTCGCCGTTCTCGCGGCGCACGCCGGTGACCGGGCAGAAGCGGATGATCTTGGCGCCCATGTCACGCGCGCCTTTGGCCAGCGCCTGGGTCAGCTGAGCCGGGTCGATGTCGCCGTCGCTCGGGTCATAGAGCGCGCCCTTCAACTCATGCGTCTCGATGAAGGGGTAGCGGCGCTTGATCTCGTCGAGGCCGACGACGTCGATATCCATTCCCTGGTAGCGGCCCATGCCCTTGGCGCGCTGGAATTCCTGCATGCGCTCCTTGGTATGGGCGAGCCGGAGCGAGCCGGTTACATGGTAGTTCATCGGATAGTCGACCGCTTCGGCCAGACCCCGGTAAAGCTCGGTCGAATAGCGCTGCATGTTCATCAGCGACCAGGACGAGGAGAAGGTCGGCACGTTGCCGGCGGCATGCCAGGTCGAGCCCGAGGTCAGCTCGTTCTTTTCCAGGAGCACGCAATCGGTCCAGCCCGCCTTGCAGAGGTGATAGAGCGAGGAGGTGCCGACGACGCCGCCTCCGATGATCACCACGCGTGCCGTGGTCGGCAAACCGGCCATTTCTTCCTCCAGAGTCTCAGCGCTTCGCGCTTCGATTTTTGTTTTTGATGCATGTCGTTATCCCAAAACCGCTTCGCACTTTTGGTTGACATGCATTGTCAGTATACCGGTGGCGAAACCACCCAGATGACCACTGCCGGCTCGGCGCCGGGATTGCGCCAGCGGAACGGCTTGCCCTCGAAGCGGAACGAATCGCCTTCGCCGAGACGATGCCAGACGCCGTCGATCTCGATCTCGAACGTGCCCGACACGACATAGCCCGCTTCTTCCGTCGGACGGCGCGCTTCCGTCTTCAGCTCCGCACCCGGCGCGAAGACCGAGCGAAGCATCTCGAAGCTACCGCCGAGGTCGGGCGACAGAAGCTCCTCCACCAGGCCGGATTCGCTTGTGCCAAGCGAACGGCGGCTGCCGGCGCGCACGACCACGCCGCGTTCCTGCTCGACAGGCACATCATGGCTGAAGAACAGGCTGATCGGAACATCGAAGAGGCTGGCGAATGCCCGCAAGTCACCGAGCGAGGGAATCGAGAGGCCGCGCTCGACCTGGCTGACCCAGCCGACCGACCGGCCGAGCTTGAGGGCGATCTCGGCCAGCGTGAGGCCGCGCGCCTTGCGAAGCGCACGGATGTCGCCGGCCAGCAGCCGGTCGCCATTGTCCTGCTCCGATCTGGCAGTAGTCGAGCTCAAGCGTATCTCGTGAAAAAATCCGTGTAAATTTCATGAAGCGGTAAAGTCATGAAAAAATCAAGGGGATTTTCATAGGCCACAAGATTTACTTGCGCGATTTTTGAGGTTGAGGCAAAGCCACGATCACGAACGGCGAGTGGGGACGTCCGGTCGGGGACCAATACAGTTTTAGTGTCTGCGGATGGTCGCCATGGAACCGGTTGCAGTTCCGGCCATGCGCGAAGGGACGGCCCATGCTGGAGAAGAATAGCCGAATCGCCATGGACGCGGCGATCGTCGACGACGCGATCCTGTCGCGCCGGTCGGTGCGCGCGTTTCTGCCCGATATGGTCGATGACGACACGATCCGCGCGATCCTGGCGGTCGCCGCGCGCGCGCCGTCGGGCACCAACATGCAGCCCTGGCGCGTCTATGTGACCAAGGGCGAGGTCAAGCAGCGCATCAGCGATGCCATCCTCAATTCCGGCATCCGTGCCGAAAAGGCGGAGTGGGACGAGTACCGCTACTATCCCGACCAGTTCTTCGAACCATATCTCAGCCGCCGCCGCGCCAACGGCTTCGGGCTCTATGGCGTGCTGGGCATCGGCCGCCGCGAGGTCGACAGGATGCGCGCCCAACACGACCGCAATTTCATTTTCTTCGACGCTCCGGTCGGCATGATCTTCACGATCGACCGGAGGCTGAACCAAGGGTCGTGGATCGACTACGGCATGTTCCTGCAGAACATCATGGTCGCGGCACGGGGCAGGGGACTGCATACCTGCCCGCAGGCGGCCTTTGCGCCCTATCACCGTCAGATCAGGCCGGTGCTCGATATTCCCGACGAGGAGATCGTCGTCTGCGGCATGGCGCTCGGCTACGAGGACACCTCGAAGCCCGAAAACGAGTTCCGCACCGACCGCGCGCCGCTCGAGGACTGGGTGACGTTCGCGAAGTAGCGTCGGCTGAGGCGTCAGTCGGTGCTCATATGCGCGCTATGGCCGCTGACATGGGCGCCGTCCTGCGGCGTCAGCCTCAGATAGGCCGACAGCGCGCAAAGGGTGATCAATCCTTCTATGACGAACAGGATGCGGTAGTCGTTGATGCCGGCCTTGCCGCCGCCGGCAAGCAGCGCCAGCAGCGCGGCCGCGAGGCCGACGCTGATCGCCACCGCCAGCTGCCACAGGATGTAATAGAGCGCGCTGAAGCGCGCGAGCTGCTCCGGCGCGATGTCCGAATAGGAGAGATTGCCGGTCGAGGCCCATTGCACCGAGCGGAAGACGCCGAAGGCGAAAATATAGGCAAGCACGATCCATGCCGGCAGGCTCTCCTGCATCAAGGCGAAGCCCGCGACCAGCAAAGCGACGATCGGCGTATTGGTGACCAGCACGCGCTTGAAGCCGAAACGGTTCAAAAGGCGCGGCATGAAGAAGCGCATGATCAACGACCCGATCGCGGCCACGAAGGTCAGCGATCCCGCCTGCACGGCGCTCATGCCGAAGCCGAGCTGGAACATCAGCGGCAAGAGGAAGACCACCGAGCTCAGCCCGATGGTGTCGAGGCCGCCGCCCGTCAGGAAGGAGATGCGGAAGGTGCGGATGCGCAAGAGATTGAGGTCGAGCAGCGGATTGCGCGCGCGCAGGCAGTAGAAGGCGGCAACCGTCAGGATGACGATCGCCAGGCCGAGCTCAAGCGCCATGCTGCTTGCGGCCACATCTTTCGCAGCGACCGAATCCATGCCGAAGACCAGCAGCGTCATGCCGCAGCCGACGAGCAGGAAGCCTGGCAAATCGAACGGCGTGCGCACCGGCTTGGTCGTCGTCGGAAACAGGGAGGCGGCCAGCAGCGCCGCGGTCAGCGCGATCGGGATGTTGATGTAGAAGATCCAGCGCCAGGAGACGTAAGTGGTGAGCGCGCCACCGACGAGCGGCCCGACCAGCGGCCCGGATTGGCCGGCGAGCGAAATGTACATGTTGATCTTCAGCGTGCGGTCGCGCGGGAAGCTCGACAGGATCACGACCTGACCAAGCGTGCCCATCAGCGCGCCGCCGCAGCCTTGCAGGGCGCGCGAGCCGACCAGCATCCAGATGTTTTCCGAAAGGCCGCACAAGGCCGAGGCGCCGGCGAAGACGAGCAGCGCCAAGCAATAGACGTTGCGCAGCCCAAAACGGTCGGCCAGCCAGCCGCCAAGCGGCATGGTGACGATGAGGCTGGCGACATAGACGGTGATCAAAAGGCCAAGCTGGCTTGGCGGCCGGTCGAGGCTCTCGCCGATGCCGGGCAGCGCGGTGACCAGGACGTTCTGGTCGAGACTGGTCATGAACACGCCGCAAGCGACGGTTGCCGGCAACAGCATCGACGGACCCTCCGCCGGAGCAAAGCGGGTCGTGGCCGTCGCCGAAGTCTCAACAGTCATGGAAGGGTATGGTCGAACTGGTTGCCGGTGCGGACGTTTGCCCTTGCAAACGCCCGTGATTCCTTACCTATCGCGCTGCTGGCCCAGCGCTCAAGCAGCAGTTGTAGCCGTCGATAATGCCAGATGCCGCCTGGACCAATGCTAAGCCAGCAACGCCCGAGCGGGCTATTGCACTTCGTAACCGACTTCCTCCGAGGCGTGGCACAAGGCCTTCCAGAAGGAGCGCGCGAAGGAGCGGAAGACGTAGATGTCGAACTGGTCTGGGCCGCTGCGCTGGATCTGGGCGAAGATGTCGTGATGGTTGGTCGAACGTCCGGCGCCGAGTGGAAAGGCCGGCAAGGCGAAATCGACAGCGAAGAACTTCGCCATCACCCATTCAGCCTTCGGACCGGCGATGCGGATCGCGGTGCGGCCATGCGAGAGATCGGTCATCGTACCGACGGCCGGCGTGATGGCGCCTGCGAAGGTTTGAGCAAGCCCCTCCGCTTCGTCGACCACGGTGAACTTTCCCGGCGCGAAGCCGAAGGCGGCGCGGGCGCCGCTGCTCACGCCGCCGCCGGCGCCATCGGGCAGAGTGAGACCGGTGAGCTTGCCGATAATTTCGATCAGTTGCTTCTCTTCACCCGGCCATGCGGCGAGCTGCAGGATCGAGCCCGGCCGCGTCTCGGACAGGATGACATCGACGCCATGTTCGAAATTGCCGTGCGAACCCGGATGATACTCCGGCTCGAGCGGCGATTGGCGTTCGGGCAAATGCTGCTCAGCCATGCATGCGGCTCCCGTCCGGATCGTAGAAATGGTTGGAGACGATCTCGATCGGCCCGAACCGTCTGCGCAGCGGGTCGGAGACGAAGGCGCGGGTCCCATGCCTTGCCTTGCCGCCCTTGACCAGCGCAAGCGCAATGTATTTGCCCAGCGCCGGCGAATAGCAGCAGGCGGTGATGTGACCGAGAGAGTCGTGCGGATTGTCCTCGTCCAGTTCCTCGACGATATGGCCGCCGCCGTTGAGCGGCCGGTTGTCGAGGGCGATCAGTCCGACCAGCTCGAGCCGGTCAGGCGCGATCAGGCCTTCGCGGTCCATCATGGCCGAGCCGATGAAGGGCTTCTTCTTCGACAGCATCCAGTCGAGATGGAGGTCGCGCGCCGTGGTGCGGCCGTCGATCTCGGCGCCGGTGACGTGGCCCTTCTCGATACGCATCGTGCCCAGCGCCTCGAGCCCGTAGGTGACCAGGCCGAAAGGCTGGCCGGCCTCGATCAAGGCTTCCCAGACATGGGTGCCGTAGCCGGCCCCGGAATAGACCTCGAATGCCATTTCGCCGGAGAAGGACAGCCGGCAGATCATCACCGGCACGCCGGCGATGCGGCCATGGACGATACCCATGAAGGGCAGCGTAGCGTTGTCGACAGCGGTATCTTTTACGCAAGCCGCAAGGATGGCGCGCGCGTTCGGTCCGCCGATCGCCGCACCCGCCCATTCGTCGGTGACGGAGGTCACGGTGACCTTCAGCTCCGGCCAGATGACGTCGAGGAAATATTCCAGATGCTGCATCACCTTGCCGGCATTGGCCGTGGTGGTGGTCATCAGGAATTCCTGCTCGCCAAGCCGCCAAGTGGTGCCGTCGTCGAAGGCAAGCCCGTCCTCGCGCAGCATCAAGCCGTAGCGTGCCTTGCCGACGGCCAAAGTGGAGAACATGTTGGTGTAGACGCGGTCGAGGAACTCGGCCGCGTCCGGCCCCTGCACGGCGATCTTGCCCAGCGTCGAGACATCGACGATGCCGGCGCTTTCGCGCGTCGCCCTGGCCTCGCGGACATAGGCCTGCTCGACCGTCTCGCCGGGAAGGCCGTAGATCATCGGCCGGTACCATAGGCCGGCCGAATACATGGTCGCGCCATTGGCGATGTGCCAGTCATGCATCGGCGTCAGCCGCTCGGGCTTGAGGTCGCCGAAACGCTCGGCAGCAAGGGAGCCGATCGAAACCGCCGTGTAAGGCGGGCGAAAGCGCGTCGTGCCGACTTCGGGGATCGGCTTGCCGAGCGCCTCGGCCATGATCGCAAGGCCAGGCACATTGGAGTTCTTGCCTTGGTCGGTCGCCATGCCGAGCGTGGTGTAGCGCTTCAGGTGCTCGACCGATACGAAGCCTTCGCGATGCGCCAGCCGCACGTCCTCGGCGGTGACATCGTGCTGGAAGTCGACGAAGCTCTTGCCCTTGGCCTTGATCTCGAAGACCGGCGCCGGATCTGGATCGCCGGGGGCGGCTTCGACGATCGGCGGGGCTGCGGGCGCCGCCGTTCCGCCGGCGGCCGAAACGCCGGCCGCGCGGCCCTCGGCGATGGCTTCGGCGGTGGAGAAGCTGCCGGTGAAGGCGCCTGCGCCGATCCAGCGCTGCGTCGGCTTGGGCGGCAGGAACGCCTGCCTGGCCGGGTCCCATTCAGCCTTGGCGCCCGCCTGGCTGGCGAGATGAATGGTCGGCGACCAGCCGCCCGACATCAAAAGGCTGTCGGCATGGATGCTGCGGGCATCGCCGCTGAGCGCACCGCTCGTGGCGTCGAAGCGCTGCACCTTGAGACCGGTGAGGGCCTTGCCGCCCTCGGTCGCAACCACGGCGTGGCCGTCCAGCAGCTCGGCCTCGGCCTCGCCGGCGAGCCGGCGCATGTCGTTCGAGACGTCGGCGCGGACATCGACGATGGCAACAATGGTCGCGCCGGCCTTCTTTAACGCAACGGCCGAGCGGTAGGCGCTGTCGTTGTTGGTGAAGAGCGCGATGCGCTGTCCCGGCAGCACGCCATATTCATTGACGTAACGTTCCGCCGCATGCGCCAGCATGACGCCGGGACGGTCGTTGCCCGGAAACACCAGCGGCCGCTCGAAGGAACCGGTGGCGAGCACCACCGTGCCGGCGCGGATCGCCCAGTAGCGCTGGCGCGGCTCGCCCTTGGCTGGCGCCTCCTTATGATCGGTCACCCGTTCGAGGGCGGCCAGCGTGTTGCCGTCGTAATAGCCCCACACCGTCGTGCGCGGCAAAAGCCGCACATTGTCGTTGCCTCCGAGCTGCGCGACCGTGCGCTGGGCCCATTCGGCGGCAGGCATGCCGTCGATGGTTTCGCCCGACCAGTTGGCGGAGCCGCCAAAATGGGCTTCGAGATCGGCGAGGATGACGCGGGCGCCCTGGTCGGCGGCGGCTTTCGCCGCCATCAGGCCGGCCGGACCGGCGCCGACGACCAACACGTCGCAAAATGCGTTCATACGCTCGTAGCGAGACGGATCGGGAGCGGTGCCAGCCTTGCCAAGGCCGGCGGCGCGACGGATGAAATGCTCGCAGAACATCCAGAAGCGCGTGCCCTTCAGCGGGCCGATCACCGGCCCCATGAAGGTCTTGTAGTAGAAGCCGGCCGACAGGAGCTTGCCGCCGAGCTGGTTGAGGGCGCCGATATCCCAAGCGAGCGAGGGGGTACGGTTCTGGCTGACGGCTACGAGCCCGTCATAGATCTCGACCATGGTGGCCGCGATGTTGGGCTCGCGCACTTCGCCACGCAGCACCGTCACCAGCGCGTTCGGCTCTTCGACACCGGCGGCAAGCAGGCCGCGCGGGCGATGATATTTGAAGGAGCGGCCGAACAGCGTCACGCCATTGGCAAGCAGCGCCGAGGCCAGCGTGTCCCCGGCATGGCCCGTATAGGGCGCACCGTCGAAGGTGAAGCGGATGGTGCGCAGCCGGTCGATCCGGCCGCCGGTCTCTGTGCGGCGCGGGCTCACGAGCGGCTCTCCGTCTTGTGGCCGCCACGGGCGAATGCGGTGCTGAGGATTTCGTGCGTGATTGTGTTGCGCACGACCCTGAGATGCGCGCGGCAACCGCCGGAATGCTGCCAGATCTCGTTGTGGTCACCGGCCGGATTCAGCCGGTCGTAGACATAGGCGTTCCAGGCGTCGAGGTCCTGCGAGGCGGGCTGCGGCCGCTCGCGGTTGCCGTCGCCCTGGTAGGTGAATTCGATAACGTCGCGCGGGCCGCAATAGGGACAGGTGATCAGCATTTTTCAATCCAAACCCTAGTGCAATCTGGGCGTCGCGCCCTGGCCTTTGTCGTCGATGACCAGGCCGCGGTAGAAACGGTCGAGCGTGAAGGGCGCGTTGAACTCGTGCGGCTCGTCCTTGGCAATGGTGTAGGCAAAGCACCAGCCGGAGGCTGGCGTCGCCTTGAAGCCGCCATAGCACCAGCCGCAATTGAGATACATGCCCGGCAGTGGACCGGCGGCGATGATCGGCGAGCCGTCCATCGTCATGTCGCACAGACCGCCCCAGGAGCGCAGCATGCGCACGCGCGCCAGGCCGGGAAACAGCGCCACCATCTCGCTCATCACCTCGTCGACGATCGGCAGGCTGCCGCGCTGGGCGTAGCTGTTGTAGCCGTCGAGGTCGCCGCCATAGACCAGGCCGCCCTTATCGGACTGCGAGATGTAGAAATGGCCCATGCCGAAGGTGAGAACGGTGTCGACGACGGGCTTCAGCGATTCCGAGACGAAGGCCTGCAGCACATGGCTTTCGATCGGCATGTGCGAGATGCCGGCAAGCTGCATGACGCGGCCGGTGCTGCCGGCAACCGCAAGCGCGACCTTCTTGGCGCGGATTTCGCCGCGCGTCGTCGAAACGCCAGTGATGCGGTCGCCGTCGCGCAGGAAGCCGGTGACCTCGCAATTCTCGATAATATCGACGCCGCGCCGGTCGGCGCCGCGCGCATAGCCCCAGGCGACCGCGTCGTGCCGAGCCGTGCCGGCGCGCGGCTGCATCAGCCCGCCAAGGACGGGAAAGCGCGCTGACCCTGAGACATCCAGCGCCGGGACAAGCCGCTTGATACGGTCGACGCTCATCAGCTCGGCGTCGACGCCGAGATGGCGCATGGCGTTGCCCCGCCTGGCATAGTCGTCGAGCTGGGCTGGCGTGTGCGCGAGGTTCAGGCAGCCGCGCTGCGAGAACATGACGTTGTAGTTGAGGTCGTGCGAGAGATTCTCCCACAGCTTCATCGAATGTTCGTAGAAGCGGGTGTTCTGCGGCAAGAGATAGTTGGAGCGCACCGCTGTGGTGTTGCGGCCGACATTGCCGGAGCCGAGCCAGCCCTTTTCCAGCACCGCGACGTTGGTGATGCCGTGTTCCTTGGCGAGATAATAGGCGGTCGAAAGACCGTGGCCGCCGCCGCCGATGACGATGACGTCATAGGAAGCCTTGGGGTCAGGCTTGCGCCAGGCGGGCTTCCAATCCTTGTTGCCGGTCAGCGCGTTCTTGAGCAGCGAGAAGGCTGAATATTCCGCCATTCTTCCTATCGTCCTTATGATGCGAGGCGGCAGACTATAGAGCAGGCGGGAAGCGCAAAGCCAAGATTGCGCCATCGCTTTTCGACAGGCCGACTATCGCCGGCACGATCGGGACGGCTTGCCGCCCGATATGCCGGTCTTTATCAAGGGCGGAAATTTCGAGAATTTTTCGGCCGCGAGTCGCCAACAAAATCATGTTCTTCCGCCTGCTGCGCCTGGTTCTGGTCGTCATCGTCGCTGCCTTCGCGCAGCCGGCGCTGGACGCGTCGGCGCAGGCGATCGGCCATGGCTCGTCCCAACTCATCGCCGACCAGACCAAGGCCATCCAGGACCTGACGGCCAGGACCGACGGCCTGGAAAAGAAACTGAGCGACCCCGACCAGGACGATGCGGGGCTCGTCGACATCCGGTTGCAACTCGAGGATATTTCGCGGGCGGCGCTGAACAGCGCCCTGGCATTCCGGCAGCGCCTCACCGACATCAACAATCGCGCAGAGGTCCTCGGCCAGCCGCCGGCGCAGGGGCAACCCCCGGAGCCGGTGATCGTGAGTAACGAGCGCAGCGCGCTCGCCACGGAAAAAGCTCAGATCAACGCGGTCGTCGCCAGCGCGCAAAACCTGTCGATCCGCGTCAACGGGCTGGTCGACAGGATCGCCGTCATGCGCAGCGAGCTTTTCCGCAGCGTCATCACCAAGCACTACGACCTGACGGACGCACTGAGCCCGCAGGCCTTTTCCGACGCGCATGACCAGTTCACGGGCCTCTACAAGGCGGTGTCGTCCTGGGCGAGCTTCGCCGTCAGGTT
Source organism: Mesorhizobium sp. CA5 (assembly GCF_020165105.1). Classification (NCBI taxonomy): domain Bacteria; kingdom Pseudomonadati; phylum Pseudomonadota; class Alphaproteobacteria; order Hyphomicrobiales; family Phyllobacteriaceae; genus Mesorhizobium; species Mesorhizobium sp. CA5. The sequence goes on from NZ_JAIUHJ010000022.1 coordinate 46,586, forward strand.
CAAGTTCCAGGCGATCCTCGCGGCGACGCTTATGGCGCTGGCGCTGGCGGCGGTGCTTTTGATCGGCGGCCGGCGCCTGTTCGGCCGGATATTCGAGGCCGACCCGACCGTGGAGGATCCTTCCTATCTCAGCCGGCTGTCGGTGGCGTTCTGGTCGACGCTGCTGCCGACCCTGGCGCTCGGCGTCTTCTTCGCCTCGGCCGTGTTCTTCTTCAACTATTACAATGTGCTGCGCGGCGATATCGGCACGTTCCTCAATGCCTTGCTGACGGTGATCGCCATGGTGTTCTGCGTCAACCGGCTGACCAACGCTGCGCTAGAGCCGCGCCTGCCCAATTGGCGCCTGATCCCGGTCGCGACCGGTTCCGCGCGCTGGCTCGTCGGACTGACGACCGCCATGGCGCTGGTACTCGGGTTCAATTACTTCCTGTCGGTCGTCAACGAGAAGATGGGTTCGCCACTTTCGCTGACGATCGCGAGGGGCGTTGTCGCCAGCATCATCGTCGGCGTCATCCTTGTGCTGATGGGGTTGCTGCGGCCGTTCAGGGCGGCCGACGGCTCATGGCGCCCCTGGCCGGCCTGGCTTCGTTTCATCGCCATCGGGCTCGGGCTGTTCACCATCGCGGCGGCGCTGCTTGGCTATATCGGCCTGGCGCTTTTCGTCTCGTTCCAGGTCGTGGTGACCGGCACGGTGCTGGTGACGGCCTATATCGGCTTCCTGTCGGCACGCGCGATCGGAGAGGAGGGCGGCTTCGCCGACACTTCGGTCGGACGATGGCTCTCGGAAAACTCCAGCTACGAGGATACCGCCCTCGACCAGCTCGGCCTGGTCGTCAGCATCGCCATCAATCTGATGATCGTGGTGGTGTTCCTGCCGCTGATCCTGTTGATGTGGGGCTTCCAGCCCGGCGACATCGAGGCCTGGGCCTACAAGCTGGCGACCGGCGTCACGATCGGCTCGGTGACCATCTCCTTTCTCGGCATCCTCAGCGGCATCGTCGTATTCGTCATCGGCTATTTCCTGACGCGCTGGTTCCAGGGCTGGCTGGACGGATCGGTGATGGCGCGCGGCAAGGTCGATGCCGGCGTGCGCAACTCGATCCGGCTTGGCGTCGGCTATGCCGGCGTGGCGGTCGCGGGCCTGGTCGGCATCTCGGCGGCGGGCATCGATCTTTCCAATCTGGCGCTGGTTGCCGGCGCGCTTTCGCTGGGTATCGGCTTCGGCCTGCAAAACGTCGTCTCGAATTTCGTTTCGGGCCTGATCCTGCTTGCCGAGCGGCCGTTCAAGGTCGGCGACTGGATCGTAGCGGGCGACGTCAGCGGCACGGTGCGGAAGATCAGCGTGCGCGCCACCGAGATAGAGACCTTCCAGCGGCAGGCGGTGATCCTGCCCAACTCGAACCTCATCAACAATGCGGTCGGCAACTGGACGCATCGCAACAAGCTCGGGCGCATCGACATCAAGGTCGGCGTTGCCTATGGCAGCGACGTCAAACGCGTCCATGCCGTCCTGATGGATATTGCGCGCGCCCATCCGATGGTGCTGAAGAATCCCGAACCCTTCGTTCTCTTCGCCAATTTCGGGGCGGCCGCGCTCGAATTCGAGATCCGCGTGTTCGTCGCCGACATCATGAACGGCAGCGTCGTCCAGAACGATATCCGCTTCGCCATCTTCGATATCTTCGAGCAGGAGCAGATCGAGATACCCTCGACGCCGCGCGCCGTGGTCGAAACCAAGAAGCACGAGGCCTGGCCGATCGACGACGACAAGATCGAAGCCGAATTCGCGGAGCGCGAGAGGCTGGAGGCGGAAGCCGCGGCCGAGCGGGAACGGCTGGCCAAGATGAAGCGCAGGGGCCGCAAGCCGGACCCCGGCTGAGGTGTGTCGACATTCGGATGAGGCCGGCCTGCAAATGGCCACACGCTGCGCTCATCCGGCGCCGAAACCGATTGTGGCATGAATGCGGCATTCAGTTGCGGTTCAGGTAACATCTCATATAAGCTTCGATGCAAAGGGCGAGAATGCCTTGCAAATTTGAACAGAGGCGGTGTGCGAACACCGGAATTGCAATGTGGAAGTCTGTCGTTGCCGCCATCGCTTTGCTGGCCCTGGGCGGTTCGGCTTTCGCCGCCAGCGCGATCAACAGGGACGCTCAGACGCGGACCCTGGTCGTGACCGAAGGCGGCGCCAAGAGCGAGCTGACGCTTGCCGCCGGCGAGACGGTGGAGTTCTGCTCGAGCGGCTGCTTCGTCACCCTGCCCAATGGTGACCTCGAAGCCCTGACCGGCTCGGAAACGGTCGAAATCTCGGGCGGCGCGGCCCGCATCAAGTGACTCTCGCCACAGAGAGTGGCGCCGCAGATTGGCAAAGGCCGGATTGATGTCCGGCCTTTTATCGTTTCCGGTAGCCGACGCTTAACGACGACGGCGAAAAACCGGTAGGACAATGCTCTGCAACCGGACGTTTTAACGTTCGCTGCGCCATGACCCGCTATATCCGACCCGAGGACGCCGGCATACGGCGTGGGGTTGAGTTGGCGCGTGATCTTTCCGTGATCGGAGTTTCGGGATCCTGCGCTCTATCGGGGCAGGACCATGGACGCGAGGTCGGACAGGAACGCAATTCCGCTTGCGGTCGATCTCGACGGTACGCTGATCGCAACGGACCTTCTGTGGGAAGGTCTGTTCATCCTGCTCAAGAAGAACCCGCTCTATGTCTTTCTCCTGCCACTCTGGTTTATCGGCGGGCCGGCCCGGCTGAAGCAGGAAATCGCCGGCCGCGTCGACATTGACCCGGCCTCGCTGCCTTACCGCCAGGATCTGCTTGACCGGCTGCGCGCCGAGCACCGGGAGGGTCGCAAGATCGTGCTGGCGACGGGAACGCCGCGCAAATTCGCGGAGGCGATCGCGGCGCATCTCGGCATTTTCGATCATGTGCTGGCGACCGACGGTCCGCACAACATGACCTCCGGCAGGAAAGGCGCGGCACTTGTCGCCGCCTATGGCGATGCAGGCTTCGACTATGCCGGCAACAGCCGGCACGACCTCAAAGTGTTCGATGCAGCGCGCAACGCGCTCGTGGTGGCGCCCGACCGCAGCGCCCGGCGCTGGCAGGCGGCGCATCAAGCCGAGGCCATACCCGCGCCGAAGCCGGCGCTGAGGATCTACATCAAGATGCTGCGCATGCATCAGTGGCTGAAGAACGCGCTGATCGCCGTGCCGATGGTGCTGTCGCACGAATATTTCAACCCGAACATGATCTGGGAATGCCTGCTGGCGTTCGTCTCCTTCAGCGCCGCTGCGTCCGCCATCTATATTCTCAATGATTTCTTCGACCTCGCGCTCGACCGCAAGCATCCGACCAAGCGCAACCGGCCTTTCGCCAGCGGCGCATTGTCGATCCCATTCGGTCTCGGCGCGATCGCTGCGCTGCTTGCGATCGGCATCGCCGCCGGCCTCTTCCTTCCGATCGAATTCCTTGGCGTGCTTGCCGGCTATTTGGCCGTCACCACAGCCTATTCGCTGTCGTTCAAGCGCATGCTTCTGATCGATGTGCTGACGCTTGCGGGCCTCTACACGATCCGCGTGCTGGCGGGCGCGGCCGCCACCGGCGTCGACGTCTCCTTCTGGCTGCTTGCCTTCTCGATCTTCTTCTTCCTGTCGCTGGCGCTGGTGAAGCGCTTCGTCGAGTTGCGCACCACGGCCATCCCGCCCGGCGAGCGCATCGCCGGCCGCGGCTATCGCACCGAGGACCAGGAGATCGTCGCCCAGGCCGGCATGGCGTCGGCTTTTTCCTCGGCGCTGGTCCTGGCGCTCTATATGGACAGCCCGGCGGTGCGCGAGCTCTATCCGCATCCGTGGCTGATATGGCCGCTGGCGCCGATCGTGCTTTACCTGACGATGCGTGTCTGGATCCTTGCCCGGCGCGACGAGATGCATGACGACCCGGTCGTCTTCATCATCCGCGATTGGCGCAGCCAGATCGTCGTCGCCATCGGCGCGGTCTTCCTCGTCGCCGGAGGCTGGTGATGAGGCACGAGCGCTTCGGCAGCTTCGGACTGGCGACGCCGCCGGCGCGCAAGGCGATCCCGGCGGACGAGGCGATCGCCTTGCTTAAACGCGGCGAGGCGAAGACAGGTTCGCTGCTCGGATATGGCAATGGCCGCTCCTATGGCGACAGTTGCCAGAACGATGCCGGCATGGTGGTCGACATGCGGCCGCTCAACCGCATCCGTTCCTTCAACGCCGAGACCGGCGTGCTCGAGGCCGATGCCGGCACGCTGCTTTGCGATATCATCGCTCATGCCGCGCCCTACGGCTTCTTTCCGACCGTGGTTCCAGGCACGCAGTTCGTGACGCTCGGCGGCGCGATCGCCAACGACGTCCATGGCAAGAACCATCATCGGCGCGGCACCTTCGGCTGCCATGTCGAAGCTTTGACGCTGCTTCGGTCCGACGGCCGAACCTATCGCTGCTCGCAGACCGACAATGTCCGACTGTTCGGGGCGACGATCGGCGGCATGGGGCTGACCGGGCTTATCCTGTCGGCATCGATCAAGCTGATGCGAGTGCCCTCGCTCGACATAGTGGAAAGGGCGACGCGGTTTCGCGATCTCGGCGAATTCTTCGATCTTGCCGAGGCTGCCGACCAGGCCAACGAATATGCCGTCGCCTGGATCGATCAGCTCGCCGGCGGACATGGGGGCGGTCGCGGGCTGTTGTTCACCGGCAACCACGCCGAACACGGCTCGCACGCGGCGGCGCGCGCCGGCAGCCGGTTCTCCGTGCCGGTGCAGCTACCATTCAATGTCCTCAATCGGCCCTTCCTCACCGTCTTCAATGCGGCCTACCGCTGGAAGAAGGGCAAGTCCCAGGCTCCGCACCAGGCAGGCTATCAGGGCTTCTTCTTTCCGCTCGACGGGGTCCGCGACTGGAACCGGCTCTACGGGCCGCGTGGACTTTTCCAGCACCAAAGCGTGGTGCCGGAGGCCAATGCGCGCCGCATCGTGCCTGCGCTGCTTGAGGCGGCGCGGCGGGCGGGCGAGGGGTCGTTCCTCACAGTGCTCAAACGCTTCGGCGATGTCCGCTCGCCGGCGCTGCTGTCGTTCCCGCGGCCCGGCTACACGCTGACGCTCGATTTCCCCAACCGGGGCGAAAGGACGTTGCGGCTGCTCGCCGAACTCGACCGCATCGCAGTCGAGGCGGGCGGCGCGGTGAACCCCTACAAGGACGCCCGGATGGGACCTGAGACATTCGCCGCGTCGTTACCGCAATGGCAGCAGCTGGAGGCGCTTCGCGACCCGGCTTTCCTGTCGAGCTTCTGGATACGGACGGCAAAAAGACTGGATGCAACGAAAGGTGTTTTTGAAGCCGCAGAATAGATAAAATTCTATAAATCATGGTAAATGAAAGGTTATACGCGATTTACTCAAAGCACCGTCGAGGCTTCACGAAATCTTTGTGGGTTTGTAATAGGACCGCCCAAGGGGCGGGGTGGCAACAATGAAATACATAATCTTCATTCTCTTTACGGTCATGACCAATGCCGCAGCGCAGCTGATGCTGAAGCAGGGCATGATGTCGATGGGGCCGGTCTCCTTCGAGGGCGTCAATCCGCTCGTCAAGCTCTTGCAGATCGTGTTCAGCCCCTGGGTGTTCCTCGGCCTGTGCACCTTCGTCATCTCGATGGCATCGCATCTCTACGTGCTGTCCAAGGTCGAGCTCAGCTTCGCCTATCCGTTCCTCAGCCTCGCTTATGTCGCCGTGGCGATTTTCGCCTATTTCGTCTTCCGCGAGGACCTCAATGGCTGGCGCATCGCCGGCATCGCCTGCATCTGCGTCGGCACGGTGCTGATCGCGCAAAGTGGCCGGGAAATGGGTGGGCGCGGGCATGAGAATCAGACCGCATCCATCAATCCCGACAAGATCGGCATAAGCGAGATCGTTCGATGAGACATGTGATTTTCGGCGGCGACGGCTTCGTCGGCCGCCACCTTGCCCCCAAGCTCGCCGCCGATGGCGAGACCGTCGTCGTCGCCGATATCGTCAAGAGCGACCTGCCGCATTACCGCTCCATGCGTTTCGTCACCTGCGACGTCACCGATCCGGTCTCAGTCGCGGCGGTCGGCCTCAGGACCGACGACATGGTCTACAACCTGTCGGCGAAGATGCTGTCGCCGATCCAGGTGCGCGCCAAGCGGCACGATTTCTTCTTCCCGGTGAATTTCCACGGCACCGAACACATCATCCAGGCGATGGACAAGGCCGGCGCTTCGAAGCTGGTCCACTACACGACCGACATGATCTACGGCCACACGGTCGTGCTGCCGATGACCGAGGACCATCCGGTCGCGCCGCTCGGCGAGTATGGGCTGTCGAAGCTCAAGACCGAGGAGCTCGCCGCTGAATGGCGCAAGCGCGGCATGTCGATCTCGCTGTTCAGGCCGCGCCTGATCATCGGGCCCGGCCGTCTCGGCATCCTGGAAAAGCTGTTCAAACTGATCGACTGGAATTTTCCGGTGCCGATGATCGGCTCGGGCAGGAACCCTTACCAATTCATCTCGGTGTTCGACTGCGCCGAAGCCGCCCGCGCGGCCTGGAAAGCCGGCGTGCCGAACGAGGCTTACAATCTCGGCTCGCTCAATCCGCCGCCGGTCAAAAAACTGCTCGGCGATCTGATCCGCCATGCCGGCTCCAAGTCGATCCTGCTGCCGACGCCCGGCTGGGCGGTCAAGCGCACGCTCGACCTGCTCGACTGGTTGAACATGCCGATCATGGATCCGGAACAGTATCTGATCGCGGACGAGGAATGCGTGCTCGATGTTTCCAAGGCCGAGCGTCAGCTTGGCTGGGTGCCGCAATATCGCGACGAGGACATGCTGATCGCCGCCTACAACGAATATCGCGCCAAGATGGACGGCCACGCCGTCGCCACCAGACAGGTTCCCGCCGAATAGAGCGCGAAGGGGAGATTTTTCAGATGACCGTCATGGCCAAGCCGGAACATACCGGAACACGCACGCTGGTCGACGCGCCGGCGCTTTCGCCCACAGCAATCGCCAAGCCCGATCTGATCAGCGTCGAGCAGGCCAAGGCGATGGACGTCGCCCGCATCACCGACCTGTTCAAGGCTCATCTCAACCCTGGACAGCTGCATTTCATGAAGCTGCTCGGCTTTCACAAGGTCAAGATCGAGCACGCCGAGGGCATGTTCTATATCGACCAGAACGGCCGCAGGATCCTCGATTTCTTCGGCGGCTTCGGCTCGCTGGCCTTCGGCCACAACCACCCGCGCATTTTGGAAGCCCGGAAGAAATTCCAGGAGGAGAAGCGCCAGGAGATCGCCATCGCCTTCATGTCGCAATATGCGGCAGCGCTTGCGCACAACATCGCCAAGTGCTCGCCCGGCGATCTCGACATGGTGTTCCTGGGCTCGTCGGGTTCTGAGGCCATGGAAGCGGCGGTGAAGCTCGCCGAGCGCGCCGCGGGCCCGAAGCGGCCGAAAATCGTCTATGCCGAGAATTCCTTCCACGGCAAGACCAAGGGCGTGCTGGCGATCACCGACGGCCAGCTCTACCGCGCCGATTTCAAGGTCGCAGACAATGTCGTGCGCGTTCCTTTCGCCGACATCGACGCGGTCGAGCGGCTGTTCAAGAGCAATCCGGAGATCGGCGTCATCGTGCTGGAAACCATCCAGGGCGGCGGCGGCATCATCCAGGCGCCCACGGAGTACTGGCAGAAGCTGCGCGCGCTTTGCGACCAATATGGCGTTCTGTGGGTCGCCGACGAAGTGCAGTGCGGCTATGGCCGCTCGGGCCGCTTCTATGCTTTCGAGCATTACGGCGTGGTGCCGGATGTGACGGCGCTGGCGAAATCGCTGGGCGCCGGCAAGGCGGCGGTCGGGGCGATGATCGCCAGGCGCGACATCTACATGAAGGCCTATGGCACGCCGAAGACGGCGATGATCCACGCCATGGCGACTTTCGGCGGCATGGGCGAGGCCTGCGTCACCGCGATCGAGGGCGTCAACGTGCTCTATGACGAAGGGCTGATCGACAACGCCGCTTCGACGGGCGCATACCTGTTGCAGCGGCTGCAGGCGCTGAAGGAAAAATACCCGAAGATCATCAAGGACGTGCGCGGCAAGGGTTTTATGATCGGGCTCGAGTTCCACGACTTCTCGCAGACCCTGCCGATGGTGCTCAGACCGGTGGTGAGCGTGCTTGACGACAAGCTGAAAGGCTCGCTGTCGGGCTTCGTCGGCTCGCTGCTGTTGCGCGACTATGACGTGCTCGTCGCCTTCACCGAATACAACCGCAACGTCATCCGGCTCGAGCCGCCGCTGATCTGCCAGTCCGAGCATGTCGACCGCTTCGTCGACGCCTTCGACAGCCTTTTGTCGCGCGGCATCGTGGCGATCGTGAAGGACTTCGTGAAGAGCCAAGTCGGTAAATAGGGGCCGCTGAGAATGCTGACCAGCCCCTCCGCGCCAACCAATCCGCTGGAAAGCCTGACCGGCGCCGGCCTGGCGTGGGGCGAGGGGGCTTACGCGAAATGGGCAGCATCGATCGGGGCGGTCGCCTTCTCGCTCTATATCCTGCTGACCGCCGCGACCGCCTGGTTCATGCCCGACGCCAACTGGGACATGCTGCCTTATCTGGCGATCGCCGAGGAAAGCGCCTATCCCGAGCCCCAGGCGCTGCATGACTATGCCTACAGCACGGTCAAGCAAGGTGTGTCGGCCGGCGATTACAGGACGCTGACTGACGACGGCGGCGGCTTCCGCAGCCATATGGCGCAGAATGCCGCCGATTTCCATTCGCTGCTCGGCATGTACCGGATCAAGTTCCTCTATGCCGAAATTCTTTCCGGCCTCAGCCATGTCGTCTCGCCGGTCGAGGCGATGCGGCTGGTGCAGGTGGTTTCCGTGCTTCTGTTCGGCGCCATTACGCTCGCTTGGCTGCGCGCCGAGGACGCGCTGGCGCTGGCGCCTGTCGTCGGCGCCTTGCTGATCATGGCCGATTTCGGCGATGCGGCGCGGGCCTCGACGCCGGACCTTCTGTGCTCGGCACTATTCCTCGGCGGTGTCTTCGCCTATGTGCGCAAGCGCGAGGCGGCGACGGCGGTCCTGCTGTTCCTCGCGTTCATGGCCAGGCCGGATAACATCGTCTTCCTCGCCATTTTCGCGGCGCTGCTCGTCGCTTTCCGTGAGAAGGCATGGGGCGCGCTGGCAGGCTTCGCGGCCTCTTTCGTCGCCTATTTCGCCATTTCGCACTGGGCCCAGCATCCCGGCTGGTGGCCGCATCTTTGGTTTTCCAGTATCGAGCAGCACTACAACATGGACGGGTTCGACCCGCCGTTCTCGGTAACGGCCTATCTCAAGGCCTTCGCCGCCTCGGTGGTGCGTGCCATCAACGTCAACAGCTGGGTCGGCGTGTCGGTTCTGGCACTGGCCGGATGGTACGGCTTGAGCCGCGCCGGTTTCCGGCTCGACCGCCGCGCCGGCATCCTGCTGGCGGCGCTTGTGCTCGGCGTGCTGGCGAAATTCGCGGTCTTCCCGATCCACGACACCCGCATCTATTTCCCCAATCTTCTGCCGCCCTTCCTGCTGCTTGCCGCGCCGCTGATGGCGCTGTGGGCATCGGCAAGCCAGGGCAGGCACCGAGCCGCGCTGCAGGTCATTCCCGGAGACAAGTCATGAACTCGCTTTCCAGTCTCGCGCGCGTTCTTCTGTCGCTCGGCCTTCCGGCCGGCCTGCTCGATCGCGGCCCCTCCCTGCACGGCACGAAATTCCTCGCCAAGGCGGCGCTTAAGGCACGGTTCGGCGGCAACGGCCGGCCGTTCCAGATGGTCAATGTCGGCGCCTGCGACGGCGCGCTGTTCGACGACGTAACACCCTGGCTGCACCGGATCCCCGGAGCGTGCGCGATGCTGGTCGAGCCGATCCCGTACAATCAGAAACGGCTGCGCGCCAATTACCCGGATGCCAGCCGCTTCGTCATAGAGCCGGTGGCGGTGACCAGGACCAAGGGCACGATCACGGTCCATACATTCGATGCCGCGGCGCTTGAAGCCGGCACGCTGCCGATCGAGTTCATCGGCTGCTCGTCGGTCACCGACACCAATCTGATGTCAGGCAAGAACGCCTGGGGCGAGGCCGACGGCAATTTCAACAAGTTCGCGCCGCACTTGAAGGATATCGAGGTGCCGTCCGAAACCTTGCAGACTTTGCTCGACCGCAATGGCATCACCCACATTGACGCTTTCCTGGTCGACTGCGAAGGCGCCGACTGGATGGTGTTCGAACAGCTTGACCTTGGCCGCTATCGTCCGGGCATGATCAAGATCGAGGTCGGCGCGCTGCCTGCGGCCGAGATTGGCCAGGTCGTGGTAAAGCTCAAGACCGCGGGCTACCAGGTCGGCTTCCAGGCCGAGGACGTCTGGGCCTTCGACTAGCCAATTCATCTCAGCGCGAGGGGTCGCGCCGTACCTGCGGCGTGTCGCAAACAGGCGGTAGCTCAATCCGCGTCCTCTGCATATTGTGCGCCATTCGAAGGGCGTGCAAACGCGCCCGTCCATCATTCCGGAGTCGCGGGCAATGGCAGAGTTTCCGAAAAAGGCGAAGGTCGTCATCGTCGGCCTGGGCGGTATCGTCGGCGCTTCGGTCGCGCATCACCTGATCGAGCGCGGCTGGGACGACATCGTCGGCATCGACAAGTCGGGCATCCCGACCGATATCGGCTCGACGGCGCACGCCTCGGACTTCTGCTACACGACCAGCCACGACTTCCTGTCCTGCTGGACGACGCTCTACTCGATCGATTTCTACGAGAAGATGGGCCACTACGCCCGCGTCGGCGGCCTCGAAGTGGCGCGTGTCGGCGACGACGCCCGCATGGACGAGATCAAGCGCAAGATCGCCTCGGCAAAATCCTTCGGCACCCGCGCGCGGCTGATCGAGCCGGCCGAGATCAAGGAAAAATTCCCGCTGATCGAGGAACATCTGGTGCAAGGCGGGCTGTGGGATCCGGATGCCGGCCTCGTCATCCCGCGCTCGCAGACGGTTGCCGGCAAGCTTGTCGACCAAGGTGTCGCGGCCGGCAAGCTCCAGGCTTTCGCGAACACCTCGGCCAAGGAGCTGGTCGTCGAGAACGGCCGCATCAAGGGTGTGGTGACCGAGCGCGGCACGATCGAGGCCGATTATGTGGTGGTCTGCACTGGCATCTGGGGCCGGCTCACCGCGGCGCTGGTCGGCGAGGACCTGCCGGTCATGCCGATCGACCATCCGCTGACATTCTTCGGCCCCTACAACGAGTTCGCCGGCACCGGCAAGGAGATCGGCTGGCCGCTGCTGCGCGACCAGGGAAACTCGGCCTATATGCGCGACACCGGCGACCCGAAGACCGCCGAGGGCGGGCAGATCGAATGGGGCTATTACGAGGAGACCAATCCGCGTCTCTGCCACCCGCGCGATCTCCTTGAAAAAGACCAGGCGCGGCTCTCGCCGTCGCAGCGCGACCTCGACATGGAGCAGATCATGGCGCCGCTGGAGCGCGCCATGGAGCTGACGCCGATCCTCGGTGAGCTCGGATATAACGAAGGCCATTCCTTCAACGGCCTGCTGCAGGTTACCACCGATGGCGGCCCGTCGATGGGCGAAAGCCAGAAGGTGAGGGGGCTGTGGTATGCCGTCGCCATTTGGGTCAAGGACGGCCCGGGCATGGGCAAGTTGATCGCTGACTGGATGACCGACGGCCGTACCTCGATCGACCATCACGCGATCGACTATTCGCGCTTCTACCCGCACCAGACCAAGGAACAGTTCATCTGGGATCGCTGCACCGAGACGGCGATGAAGGTCTACAATCCGGCGGTGCATCCGCGCGAGCCCTTTTCCAAGGGCCGCAACATCCGCCGCTCGCCGTTCTACGAGCGCGAGAAGGAACTCGGCGGCTATTTCATGGAACTGGGCGGCTGGGAGCGCGCCCATGGCTACGCGGCCAACGAGCATCTGCTGGAAAAATACGGCAACCGCGTGCCGGTGCGCGAGAACGAGTGGGACAACCGCCACTTCTGGCGCGTCTCCAACGCCGAGCACCTGGCGATGAGCGAGGATTGCGGAATCGTCAACCTGTCGCATTTCTCGATGTATGACATCGAGGGACCCGACCATGTAGCGCTGCTGGAATGGCTGTGCGCGGCCAAGATCGGCGGCGACAGCAATATCGGCAAGGGCATCTACACCCACTTCCTCGACGAGGAAGGCATGGTGCGCGCCGACTTTACCGTCATCCGCATGGCCGATCGGTGCCGGCTGATCGACGGCGCCGACGCCGGCCCGCGCGACTTCCGCTACATGCAGCGCACCGCGCAGGACAAAGGCTTCGACGTCACCGTCACCGACGTGACGGAGAAATACGTCACCATCGGCATCTGGGGACCGAATGCGCGCACGACCCTGCAGAAAGTGGTCGAGGATCCGAACGGGCTGACGCCGGAGAATTTCCCGTTCGCGGCAATCAAGCCGATCCGCGTCGGCGGCAAGGACGTCACCGCCTTCCGCATCTCCTATGTCGGCGAGCAGGGCTGGGAACTGCATATGCGCTACGAGGACGGCCTGGCCGTCTGGGACGCGCTGCGCTCGACCGGCGTCATGCCTTTCGGCGTCGAGACCTATGCCAACACGCGCCGCATGGAAAAGAGCCTGCGGCTGCAGAACGCCGATCTGCTCACCGAGTACAATCTGCTCGAGGCCGACCTTGCCCGTCCAAAGGTCAAGGAGAACGACTTCTGCGGCAAGGCCAAGCATCTGGAGTATCGCGCCCGCGAGCATCAGCCGGCGATGCTGTGCACGCTGGTAATGACCGACAACAAGGACGCCAAGGGTGTCGCGCGATATCCGGTCGGCACCATGCCGGTGCTGGATCCCGCGACCGGCGAGACGCTGGTCGACGAGCTCGGCCGACGCTCCTTCACCACCTCGGTCGCCTACGGCCCGACCATCGGCAAGAACATCGCGCTCGCCTATCTGCCCTGGGCCTATTGCCAGGAAGGCCGCAAGCTGCAGGTCGAGTATTTTGGCGAGACCTATCCGGTCGAGGTGGCCGGTGTCGGCTACAAGCCGCTCTACGACCCGGAGAACCTCAAGCCGCGGAGCTGACGACCGGCGCGATAGCGGCAACTGGTCGGAAAAGCTTTGGCCTTCCTCGGAAGGCCTTCAGGCTTGGCTTGATGTGCTGGGGGCCAACAGCTTATGTGGCCCATCAGCAGCTCGCGAAAGCAACACGCCCCATGCGCATCCTGTCCGACGCCTTCATTCCCGAACTGCCCAACCGCTACAACGGCAAGGTGCGCGAAAACTACGATCTGCCGGACGGGCGCCGCATCATCATCGCGACCGACCGTCTGAGCGCGTTCGATACGATCCTGGCCTCGATCCCATTCAAGGGGCAGGTCCTCACCCAGACGGCGCGCTACTGGTTCGAGGAGACAGCCGACATCTGTCCCAATCACGTGCTAGAATATCCCGATCCCAATGTCGTGGTTGGCAGGCGGCTCGACATGCTGCCGGTCGAGATCGTGGTGCGCGGCTATCTGGCGGGGACCACCAGCACCTCGATCCTGACCAAATACAGGAAGGGCGAACGGAGCTTCTACGGTCACACCTTTCCCGATGGGCTGCGCGACAATGAAAAGCTGCCGCAAGCGATCATCACCCCGACCAGCAAGGCCGCCAGCGGCGGCCATGACGAGCCGCTGTCGGAAGCCGAGATCATCGAACAGGGGCTGCTCACGCAGGCGCAGTGGGACACCGTATCGCGTTATGCGCAGCAGCTGTTCGCGCGCGGCCAGCAGCGCGCCGCCGAACGCGGCCTGATCCTGGCCGACACCAAATATGAATTCGGCACCGCGCCGGACGGCGCCATCGTGCTGGCGGACGAGATCCACACGCCCGACAGCAGCCGCTACTGGATCGCCTCCACTTACGACGAGGCGTTCGAAAGCGGCGGGCGGCCGCAGAGTTTCGACAAGGATTTCGTCCGCTCGTGGGTGTCGGCGCGCTGCGATCCCTACACGGATCCGATCCCGCAAATTCCGGACGAGATCGTCAACCAGGCCTCGGCGGTCTATATCCGGGCCTATGAAGCGATCACTGGCGAGAAATTCGTGCCCGATCTTTCCGGTGACAGCGTGCTGGAACGCATCCGTTCAAATCTCGCGCGGTATTTTTGAGCGGTCCCGCGGCGGCGGAATCCGATGCCCGGATTCCCGGCTTTTGCGCGCGGGGATTTTCGCCTAACCTTGCTCCATGTCTGCTTATGCCCGTGCAAGGCATATTTTTTCAGGCAGTGCCGCGCTGGCGCTGGCGCTCTGGCTGACACCGGCAGCTTCTCCCGCCGAGCCCGTCGATGTCGAGCTGGTGCTGGCGGTCGATGTTTCGCTCTCGATGTCGCCGGCCGAGCTTGAGATCCAGCGTCATGGTTATGCCGCGGCGCTGACGCATGACAATGTGCTGAAGGCCATCGCCGACGGCGCCTACGGCAAGATCGCGGTAACCTATGTCGAGTGGGCAGGCACGACCTGGCAGCGCGTCATCGTGCCGTGGACGGTGATCGCCAACCGCGCCGATGCCGAGAAGGTGGTGGCGCAACTCGATGCCCGTCCGCCCGACAGCGCTCGGCGGACCTCGATCTCCGGCGCGCTGAGCTTCGGCAGCGACCTGTTCGCCGAGAGCGGATTCCAGGGAACCAAGCGCGTCATCGATATCTCTGGCGACGGGCCCAACAATCAGGGCGCGCCGGTCGACCTCACGCGCGACGAGGTGGTCAAGCAAGGCATCACCATCAACGGGCTGCCGTTGATGACGCGCGGCGGTTTCAGCGGCGCCTTCGACGTTGAGAATCTCGACCGCTATTACAGCGACTGCGTCATCGGCGGACCGGGCGCCTTCATGATCCCGGTCAACGACTGGACGCAGTTTCCCGAAGCGATCCGCCGCAAGCTGGTGCTCGAGCTTGCCGGTCCCGCTTCGCTGCAATGGGCGGCGCAAGAGGCCGCGCATCCGCCGGTCGTGCTCGCCGACAACGGGCCGGCCGCGGATTGCTTGGCGGGCGAGAAGATGTGGCGCAACCGCGGCTGGGGCACGCCGTGAGCAATCGAGAAGCCCCTCAAAGTCCGCCGGCGGGCGTCGGATTGGACCATCGTCGAGTGCGGCTTCCGCTTCATTGACAAGCCTTTTGGGGTCTGTGAGACAATTCGCGCTCACCGCAAAAAGGGGAACCACAATGGTAAGAACCACCATTTTCGCGGCGGCGCTGACGGCGGCCGCCGTGCTCAGCGCGCCGGCGATGGCGGCGACGTCGATCACCATCGGCATCAGCGGCTGGACCGGCTTCGCGCCGCTGACATTGGCCAAGCAGGCCGGGCTTTTCGAAAAGCACGGGCTCGACGTCACGCTCAAGAAAGTGCCGCAGGCGAGCCGTCCGCTGGCCATCGCCAGCGGCGACCTGCAATGCGCGGCGACCACGGTCGAGACCTGGATGGTGTGGAACGCCAGCGGCGTCGCCACCAAGCAGATCTTCCAGCTCGACAAATCCTATGGCGCCGACGGCATCGTCGTGCGCAACGACATAAAGACCGTCGCCGATCTCAAGGGCAAGAACGTCGCCTCGTCCGCGCCTGGAACCTCGCCCTATTTCCTGCTCGCCTGGGTGCTCAACAAGAACGGCATGTCGACCAAGGACGTGACAGTCGTCAACCTGGAGCCGGACGCGGCGGCGCAAGCCTTCCTCGCCGGCCAGAACGATGCCGCCGTCACCTACGAGCCCTTCATCTCAGCCGTGCGCGACAAGGCCGACCAGGGCCACATCCTGGCGACCACGCTCGATTATCCGATGGTGATGGATACGGTCGGCTGCACGCCGGACTTCCTCAAGGCCAATCCCGATGCCGCCAAGGCGCTCGCCGACAGCTATTTCGACGCGCTCGACATGATCAAGAAGGATCCGCAGAAATCCTACGAGATTATGGGCGCCGACGTGAAGCAGTCAGCCAAGGAGTTCGAGGAGTCGGCCAAGTACCTGAAATGGGCCGACAAGGCCGAGAACAAGCAGTTCTTCACCAAGGATTTTCAGGACTTTTCCAAGACCGCGGCAGAGCTGCTGCTGCAGATGGGGCTGATCAAGGAAGCGCCGGATGTGTCGACGCTTGCAGACACCAGCGCGATCGCCGACTGATCGCGTATCGCCCGATCGGCGGCGTGACGCCGCCGATCCCTCCTCTCAAGGACTTTTCCTGATGCTGCGCCCCTTGCATCCCGTTGCGCCGGGCACGCGAACCGTGCTCGGCGTCGCCTTCTTCGTCCTGTTCGTGGCGTTCTGGGCGTGGATCACGCTCGGCGGCCATGTGAACCGGATCTTTCTTGCCGATCCGCTGTCGATGCTGAAGGATGGCTGGCGGTTGCTCGTCGAAGACCGGTTCTGGCTCGATATCCTGATCACTATCTGGCGCGTCTTCGGCGGCTTCGTGCTGGCGTCGATCGTGGCCGTGCCGATCGGCATCGCCATGGGCGCCTGGAAGCCGGTCGAAGCCTTCCTCGAACCGTTCGTGTCCTTTGCGCGCTACCTGCCGGCGTCGGCCTTCATTCCGCTGCTCATCCTATGGGCCGGCATCGGGGAACTCGAAAAGCTCCTGGTTATCTTCGTCGGCTCGGTGTTCCAGATCATCCTGATCATCGCGGTCAAGGTCGGCGGCACGAGGCGGGACCTTGTCGAAGCTGCCTACACGCTGGGGGCGACCGACAATGGCATCGTCAAGCGCGTCATCATGCCGGCCAACGCGCCGGAGATCGCCGAAACGCTGCGGCTGGTGCTGGGCTGGGCCTGGACCTATGTCATCGTCGCCGAGCTGATCGGCTCGTCGTCAGGTATCGGTTACATGATCATCAACAGCCAGTCGCGGCTGGCGACGGGACAGATCATCTTCGGCATCATCGTCATCGGGCTGATCGGGCTTCTGTCCGACTTCGCCTTTAAGGCGCTCAACCGCTGGCTCTATCCGTGGAGCCTGGCATGAGCAAGCTTCTGATCGAGGGCGTTTCGCGGACCTTTGCCGGGGTCGAGGGCGGCCAGCCGGTGCAGGCGCTGCAGCCGGTTGAGCTGTCCGTCTCGGCGAATGATTTCATCACCATCCTCGGGCCATCCGGCTGCGGGAAGTCGACGCTGCTGAGGATCGTCGCCGGACTGGAAGCGCCGAGCACCGGCCGCGTGCTGCTCGACGGCAAGGCGGTCACCAGGCCGGGACCGGACCGCGGCATGGTGTTCCAGTCCTACACGCTGTTTCCCTGGCTGACGGCCGCCGAGAACATCGGTTTCGGCCTGCGCGAGCAAGGCAGGCCCGAGCGCGAGCGCAACGAGATCGTCGCTTCCTATCTCGATCTCGTTGGGCTGAGGGGCTTCGAGAACCATTGGCCGAAGCAGCTGTCGGGCGGCATGCAGCAGCGCACGGCGATCGCGCGCGCCTTGGCCAACGACCCCGAAATCCTGCTGCTCGACGAGCCGTTCGGCGCGCTGGACAACCAGACGCGCGGACTGATGCAGGAACTGCTGCTCGGCATCTGGGAGCGGCGCAAGAAGACGGTGCTGTTCGTCACCCACGACATCGAGGAGGCGATCTTCATGGCGTCGCGGGTGATCGTGATGAGCGCCCGTCCCGGCCGCATCAAGTCGGACGTGCCGGTCGACCTGCCGCATCCGCGCCATTACACGCTGAAGACCAGCCCGGAATTTTCCGCGCTCAAGGCGCAGCTTACCGAAGACATCCGCATCGAGGCAATGCGGACCGCGCAGGGGCAGTCCGCCTAGACGACTGCGCCTCTGCCTGCTTAAGCCGCCAGCAACTGCTTGCGGTCGACGCGCTCCTGCTGCGGCGAGCGCGCGTAGAGCTCGCGGTAGCATTTGGAGAAATGCGAGGCGGAGACGAAGCCGCAGGCCACCGCCACTTCGACCACCGGCAGCGACGACTGGATGAGCAGGTGCCTGGCGCGGTCGAGCCGGATCTCCAGATAGTAGCGGGCAGGCGAGCGGCCCATCTCGGTGCGGAACAGGCGCTCGATCTGCCGGCGGGACAGATCGACATGGTCGGCGATCTCGATCAGCGACAGCGGTTCGGCTAGGTTGGCTTCCATCAGCTCGATGATGGTGAGCACCTTCGAGTTCTGAACGCCCAGGCGGGCGCGCAGCGGCAAGCGCTGGCGATCGGTCGGGCTGCGCACTCGGTCGGTCAACACCTGCTCGCAGACGCGGTTGACGAGGCTTTCGTCGAAATCGTCGCCGATCAGCTTCAGCATCATGTCGAGCGCGGCGGTGCCGCCGGCGCAGGTATAGACGTTCTGGTCGACCTCGAAGAGGTCGGCAAAGACATTGGCCTTCGGGAATGCCTCGGAAAAGCCCGGCAGGTTTTCCCAATGGATGGCGCAACGCTTGTTGGACAAGAGGCCGGCGGCGGCCAGGATATGCGCGCCGGTGCACAGGCCGCCGACGGCGACGCCGCGATTATACTCCTCGCGCAGCCAGGCGAAGGCCGATTTGTTGTGGTAGCGCTCGACATTGATGCCGCTGCAGACGATCGCCATGTTCGGTCGATCCGGCCCGGCCATCTTCTTGCGCTCTTCCTCGAGCGAGGTGTTGACGGCGCATTCGACGCCGTTCGAGGCGCGCACCGGTTTGCCGTCTATGCTGGCCAGCCGCCAACGATAGGCTTCGTAGCCGAGCATCCGGTTGGCCGAGCGCAGCGGATCGAGCGCCGTCGCAAAGGCGATCATGGTGAAATCGGGAATGAGGAAGAATACAAACGATCTCTTGATCGGATGCTTTACGGCATTCACGGGAAACCTCACGCAGCCATGACGCGAACAGGATGTCGCGAACAGCATAGCGACAACAGGAAAAATCATTCCTGTCAATCGGGTAGGCGGCTAAGTGAAGATTAAATTTGCGACATGGGTCGCAAATGGGCAATTCAGCTGGGCATAAAGCTCCATCGCCCGGGCAATGCAACGTCAACGCATTGAAAACGCCGCCTCGGTTCAACCGGGCGGCGTTGAATTCAGCTTTGGATGCCGATTGCCTCAGGCGACGAAGCCGAGACGGGCAGCATTCATGGCGCCGGTCTGGCCGGGCATGGTCTTGGCGAGACGCTGACGCTCGAGAGCGGTCGTCAGGTTCATTTCGCGGCGGGTGAACAGGCGGGCAAAAAGCTTCATCATCATCTCCATTCGGTTGCTCAGACGGGTCGCCTTCGCTTGATGGAGTGGGGCAGCTCGTTTGCTGGCGTGGATATAGGCTCGCTTCAGCAAAAACTAAATCGCAAAAGCGAAGCGCTTGTTATGAAAAGCGACATCATTTGCGGCTTTTTTAGGCGGTGTGCTCAAAATTTCCGATAATTTACAGCGGCTTAATTCGAAAATTAACCCGCTATGCGACTTATTCATATGCGTCATGCATCGGCCGCATGGCTGGAAAAGTCATTTGAATGCAAATAAAAAGACTCTAAACAAACGAAGGCCTGCCGAGCTGATCCGGCAGGCCTTCAGAACTCCATACACACTTGATTACTTCGCTCCGGCCCAGCTTCCAACACCGAGGCGCAAGCCGGTCTTGGCATCGGCGGCTTCCGGCCAGCCGATATCCTTCTGCAGTTCGATCGGCAGGGCATGGATCGCGCGTTCGGTCTGGTAGCGGGCGCGGGCCGCGCTGAATTCGGTCGCAAGCCGACCGATGGACGACAGGATAGACATTTCTTTCTCCTCTATGCGGGCAGGGAGGCGCCCGTCACTGCGTTAAGTCAGGTCTGTTTCAGCTTCATTTCACGTCGATTGCAGGACTGTGTCAGGGTCGTTTCATGGCTGCTTTTGGCAGCATCCTGTATCGATCGAGTTGACTATGCGCCTGGAGTGATGTTCAATCAAACGAAATGGAATGATGGATTGCATCAGAAAAATTGAAGGCAAGCTGCCATGAACGCCCCGCTCAATCATCCCTTGCCGCTGCTTGATCTCGATGTGCTGCGCACCTTCGTGGCGATTGCCGAGACCGGCAGCTTCACCACCGCCGCCAATGCGGTGTTCCGCACGCCGTCGGCCGTCTCCATGCAGATCAAGAAGCTCGAGGACATCCTCGGCCGTTCCGTCTTCGCGCGCGACGCGCGTTCGGTGACGCTGACCACGGATGGCGAGATGCTGCTCGGCTATGCGCGCCGGCTGTTGTCGATCAACCGCGAGGTGGTGTCGAAGTTCATCATTCCCGACATTGTCGGCGTGGTGCGGCTCGGTTCCCCGGACGACTATGGCGAGCGCGTGCTGCCGCATGTGCTGAAGCGTTTTGCCCAGTCGCATCCCTCGATTGCCGTCGACGTCACCATCGACCAGAGCATCAATCTGCGGCGGCGCATGGACGACCGCGCGCTCGACATCACGCTGCTCACCAATTCCTACAAGACCAGCGCGATCGGCGCGGAGGTGCTTTTGACCGAGCCGATCGTGTGGGCCGGCGCCAAGGGCGGCTGCGCGCATCTGCGCGAGCCGCTGCCGGTGTCGCTGTGGGAAGAAGGCTGCGCCTGGCGGGCGGGAGCGCTCGAAGCGCTCGGGCGCGAGGGCCGCAACTACCGCATCGCCTATATGAGCGCACACACGGCCGGCCAGCGCGCCGCGATCATGGCCGACCTCGCGGTGGCGCCGCTGCCGAAGTCCTTCCTCGGCGACGACATGGTCTCGCTGGGCACCAAGGACGGCATGCCCGAGATCGGCACCTACAATCTTGCCATGGTGGTGGCGCCTGATGCGAGCGCGCCGGTGAAGGCCGTGGCCGACCATATCCGGGCGACGTTCGAAGTGTTCCGGGAAACCGGCAAGTTCTGAACTATTCGGCCGCGGGCGCGGAGCGGGCTGCGAAAGCTACTTTCGTCCTGCGTCGAGCGCGGGCTCGGGCTGGCGCCGGAACGCTGAGGAAATCGACGATGGAATCGCGAGCGCGGCGCGCCTCGGGCATCTCGATCAGCGGCCAGACGTGGAACATGCCTTCCTCGTAGACCAGGTCGACCTCGACCCCGGCAGCACGCGCGCGTTCGGCGAAGATCAGATTATCTGGCGTCAGCATGTCGCGTGAACCGGTCAGCAGCAGCGTCTTGGGCAGCACGGACAGGTTGCCGTAGAGCGGGCTGATGTGCCAGTCGGTGCGGTCGAAACCGGCGCTGTACAGCCGCACCGCTTCCAGCCCACCCGCAATACCCAGCCACGGATCCAGCCGCTCGGCCTCGAAGACTTCGGGATTTGCAAGCGAAACGTCGAGACCGGGCGAGATCAGCACATGGCGCGACGGTGCCGGCAGCCCCTCCTCGGCGGCCATCATGGTCAGCACAACGGCCATGTTGCCGCCGGCGGAATCGCCCATGAAGACGATGTCTTGCGCCTCAGTCTCTTCGAGCATGCGCCGGTAGACGTTGCCGACCATGCCGAACATGTCATGGAAATTGTGCTCCGGCGCGATGGGGTAGACCGGCACGGTGATGCCGAAGCCGAGACGCTCGGCCATTTCGGCGATCAGCCCCCAATGGTAGGAGGTGATCTGAAAGACGTAGGCGCCGCCATGCATGTAGAGGATGCGCCGGCTTTCGCCCTCCTTCGGCGCGATCTCATAGACGGGAAAGCCGTCGATCTCGGTCTCGGTGATGTCCAGCCGTGCCCTGAGCAAGGCCGGCGGATGATAGTCCTCGGTCTTGCGGGCGTAGGCGATCCAGCGCTGCAGGTTCTCGGGACTGGAAAACGCCTTCTTGCGGCTGTGCCTGAGAACGAACGAAACGAGATGGCTTTTCAAACTGGGCATGCAGATACACGCACTTCGGCAGAGCCGACTAAGAGAATTCCCCCCGCTCTGCGAAGATTGTACCTCAGTTAAAAATGTCAAGGATCACGCTGGCACATCGGCGTGATCGGATGGTGCCGGTTCTTTGTTTGCGCGATTTCGGGCGAAAGGCTACGGCGAATTGTCGAGCCTAACCGCTGCGCACTTTCCTGGAATTGCTCTAGCGCCGCTTCGACAGCAGCGCCGCGCGCAGTCTGTTGTCGACGTTCGCCGAGGCCGCGTCGCGGCCCAGGCGCTTGCCGAGCAGCTTGCATTTATCGGCGAAGGTCATCAGCGCGGCGTGCCCAGAAGCAGCGCATGAAGGGCTGCCTGCGGGTCGCTTGGCGGCGAGGCCGGCCAGCCGATATCCTTCTGGACATGCGCCGGCAGATCGTTGAGCGCGCGGATCGCCTTGTTCCTGGCATGAGCCTGCCTGATGGTGACACCGAAACGGCTAAGATTTCCAAACATCGACATTTTCATCTCCCTTTGAAGAACCAGCGGCAGCCGAGGATCTGCTTTCATGGATGTCGTTTCCCAAAAACACTTTTGGGCGACATGCATGGTCGGCCGCCGTTCGATGCGCGTTAAATGCGTCACGCATGTATCGGATCGATTTCGCGAAAACAGCGTTTCGGTTTCCGGATCGCGCGAATCCGGAAACATTTGCATGCAAACGAATTTAGAGGGCTGCTATGCCGGTTCCTATCCGGATAGCTGTCATGAGCGGTTGACAGCAGCAAGCGGCTGCATTGTTATTGTGCAATGCGGCGTGGGGCGTGTGCATCGCAGCATGATGCGATCGGATCAAGGCATCGTGACGAGCATCCATAGTGTCCAATATCTGCGCGGCCTCGCCGCCTGCGCGGTGGTCTGCTTTCATGTCAGCGAGCAGTTCGGCGGTCCGTTCAACGTCGGAGCATCCGGCGTCGACGTCTTCTTCGTCATCAGCGGCTTCATCATGTGGGTGACGACCGCCGGCAGGCCGGCTGATCCTTGGCGCTTCATGGGGCGCCGGATCACCCGCATCGTGCCTCTCTACTGGATCGTCACGCTGCTGACCGCGGCCGGCATCCTGCTCAAGCCGCAATTCTTCTACGGCCATTTCTTCAGCGTCCCGAATTTCGCTGGTTCGCTGTTCTTCCTGCCGGTCCTGCAGGAGGGCGCGCTGCATCCCATCGTCATACAGGGTTGGACGCTTTGCTATGAAATGATGTTCTATCTCGTTTTCACGCTTGTCCTGTTCCTGGGCGAGCGGTGGCGGTTCGGCGTCCTCACCGGCGCGCTTGTCGCCATCGTCGCACTGCATTTCGTCCTTCCGGCCGGATATGCGCATGCCTTCACCGATCCTGTCGTGCTCGAATTCGCGGCCGGCGTCTTTGTGGGGCGCATGTGGCTCCAAGGCGCCAGGCTGCCGCTCGGGGTGGGACTGGCGATGGCTGGCGCGGGATTTCTTCTGCTTGCGGCCGGCCCGCTATTCGATGCCGATTTGCCGCGGGCCTTGCGCTGGGGACTTCCGGCCGCATTGATCGTGGCGGGTGCGGTTTTTGCCGAACGGTCGCGGCCGTTCAAGCCGGCTGCCTTGCCCACATTTCTCGGCGATGCGTCCTATTCGATTTATTTGTGGCATGTCGTGGTCGGCGTCCTGACGACTGGCGTCGTCCTGAGGACCGGCCTGCCGGCAGCGATGCAGCCGGCGACGATCCTGGTCGCCACGCTGGCGCTCTCGGCGATGCTATATCTGATCGTCGAAAAGCCATTGATCAGGCTGCTGCATCCGCAACGTCCCAAGGGCGCCGTCAAGGCAGTCAATGCCGCGGCCGCAGGGGCAGCGGAATGAACTGAAACGTTAGTCCCGACCGCGCCGTGCAGCACGCTCCTCGCGTGAACGCCGGCGTGGGGTAGCGTCACCGGCGGTGCCGTCCTCGCTCAGCGCTTTGCGCGGCGGCAGCTTCACCGCGGCCGCCAGCTTGGGGAAGGGGTCGACCTTATTCGGCAGCGCCATGGCGTAGACGAAGTGCTCCTGGAATTTCGGCTCAAGCGCCGTCTCGATCTTCTCGATCCTGCTCACCGTCTCCTCGATCTCGCGCCGGTAACCGCGATTGAGCAGCGCCATGCGCGCGCCGGCGCCGGCGGCATTACCGACGGCCTGGACCTTGTCCAAGTCGCAATCCGGGATCAGGCCGAGCACCATGGCGTATTTCGGATCGATGAAAGAGCCGAAGGCACCGGCGAAATGGATGCGGTCGACATGGTCGGTGTGCTGCTTTTCCATCAGAAGCTTGGTGCCGGCATAGAGCGCCGCCTTGGCAAGCTGGATGGCGCGCACGTCGTTCTGGGTGATGGTGATCTTGGGCTCGCCCTCCTTCAGCACGTAGGAGAAGGTGCGGCCGTTGGGCACGATGCGCGGCGAGCGCATGCCGAGCGATCCGTCGACGACGCCATCCTCCGAGATGATGCCGGCGAGATACATCTCCGCCACCACTTCGATGATGCCGGAGCCGCAGATGCCGGTGACGCCCGTCGCCTGCACGCTGTCGGTGAAGCCCGGCTGATCGGACCACAGCTCCGAACCGATGACCCGATATTTCGGCTCCAGCGTTTCGGGGTCGATGCGAACGCGCTCGATGGCGCCAGGCGCCGCGCGCTGGCCGCCGGAGATCTCCGCGCCTTCGAAGGCCGGGCCGGTCGGGGAGGAGGCCGCCACGACGCGCGTGGAGTTGCCGAGCACGATCTCGGCGTTGGTGCCGACATCGACGATCAGCATCATCTCGTCCTGGCGATGCGGGCCTTCCGACAGGGTGACGGCGGCCGCGTCGGCGCCGACATGGCCGGCAATGCAGGGCAGCATATAAAGGCGCGCGCCCTGGTTGAGCTTCAGGCCGATGTCGGAGGCCTTGATGCGCACCGCGCCGGAGACGGCAAGCGCGAAAGGCGCGCCGCCCAACTCGGTCGGATCGATGCCGAGGAACAGATGATGCATGATCGGATTGCCGACGAAGACGGAATCCAGGATGTCGTTGCGCTGGACATTGCCTTCGGCGCAGACCTTGTCGACGAGGCCGGAGATCGCCTCGCGCACGGCGACCGTCATGCCTTCGCGGCCGTCCGGATTCATCATCACGTAGGAGACGCGGCTCATCAGATCCTCGCCGAAGCGGATCTGCGGATTGGACGTGCCGGAAGAGGCGGCGACGCGTCCCGACAGCAGCGACACCAGATGCATGGCAATGGTGGTCGAGCCGATGTCGCAGGCAAGGCCGTACGCCTCGTTCTTCAGGCCGGGCCACAGGGCGATGACGCGCGCGATGTCGCTGTCGGCGTCCTTGTGGATGGCGGCGGTGGCGGTCCAGTTGCCCTTGCGCAGAATGCCTTGCACCTGCGGCATCAGATAGAAGTCGAATTCGAGGTTCTTGAAACCCCAGTCCTTCATCAGGGCGATCTTCAATCGGTCGAGGTCGCCGAGGGGCTTGTGCATGTCGGGTTCTTCGATCTCGACATAGCACATGCGGATCGCCGTATCGCGGGCGATCACCCTGGTATCTGCGTCCTTGCGGATGGTCTGGGCGTTGATGACCGTGTCCTGCGGCACGTCGATGACGAGGTCGCCGAGGATCTGCGTCGAGCAGGAGAGGCGCCGCCGCTCGGGCAGGCCGCGCACGCGCTCATAGCGCTCTTCCTTGGCGCCCTTGGGCGAGATGTGGTCATTGGACGAGACGATCTTGTGCTTGGCGAAATTGCCTTCCTGCACTTCGATCTGGCAGCGGCCGCAGGTGGCGCGGCCGCCGCAAACGCTTTCGACATAGACGCCGAGCTGGCGCGCGGCATCGAGCACCGGCGTGCCAACCGGAAAGCGGCCGCGCTTGCCGGACGGCATGAACAGCACGAGCGGATCGGTGATGTTGGGGGGAGGATTCATGCTGGCACGTGTCTCGATGGCAATCGCCGATGCCGTTTAACGGATCGTTTTACTATTGGGCGGAGAGTCCGTTGGTCCAGGGGCCAACCATGTCGGATCTGTTGCTCTCCGCCATCTTCACCGCGTTCACCATGGTGCGCGTGATCAAGGGCTCGTGGCTGCGCAATCCGCAATATCTCGCCACCGGGATCCTCGGCGCGATCATCGGTGCGCTGCTGCTGCACGCGTTCTGGCCCGCCTATGACGATGATTTCATCGTCGGCGGCGTGACAGGCATTTTCGGATCGTGGGCGGGAATGGCGTTGTTCGACGCCATATTGGGCGTGGCCTGAACGCAAAGCAGAGCTGTCCGGCCGCATCCACGATGCGATCGGACCAGCCTTGTTTGCGGTGCGGCTCACGATTGCGCGCTTATCCTCTGGCCATGCGGGCTTCGCGGCCGCCGCGGCGCCGGCCGCCATTGCCGTTACCTTCGCCCGGCGCATTGACGGCGGTCGGAGCCGCAACCGCTTGGCCGCCTTCGGCCGGCTTATAATCCTTGTAGGTGCGGATCCAGTTGGTGCAGTTCTCGTCGGTGCCGTTCAGCACATTGGCGCCGCGCACGGCTTCCATTTCCTGCGGACGGACCGGGTTCATGATTGCCGAGGTCATGCCGGCGCCGATCACCATCGGGATGAAAGCGGCGTTGATGCCGTGGCGGTGCGGCAGCCCGAAGGAGATGTTGGAGAGGCCGCAAGTGGTGTTGACCTTGAGCTCTTCGCGCAACCGGCGCAGCAGCGCGAACACCTGGCGGCCGGCATCGCCCAGCGCGCCGATCGGCATCACCAGCGGGTCGACGACGACGTCATGCGCCGGGATGCCGAAATCGGCGCAGCGCTCGACGATCTTCTTGGCGACGGCGAAGCGGACGTCCGGGTCCATCGAGATGCCGGTCTCGTCGTTGGAGATGGCGACGACCGGAACGTTGTATTTCTTGACCAGCGGCAGGATGGCCTCGAGCTTTTCTTCCTCGCCGGTGACGGAGTTGACCAGGGGGCGGCCCTTGGCGACCTTCAGCGCGGCTTCGATCGCGGCGCTGACCGAGCTATCGATCGACAGCGGCAGGTCGACTAGGCCCTGCACGATCTCCAGCGTCTGCACCAGAAGCGCCGGCTCGGTCGCATTGGGATCGACGGCGGTGACGCCGGCATTGACGTCGAGCATAGTGGCGCCGCAGGCGGCCTGTTCCAGCGCATCCTTGATGACGGTCTCGAAGTTGCCGGCCACCATCTCGGCGGCCAGCTTCTTGCGGCCGGTCGGGTTGATGCGCTCGCCGATCACGCAGAAGGGCTGATCGAAGCCGATGACGATTTCTCGGGTCGCCGAGGCGACGATGGTGCGGGTCATGCGATCTCTCCGTCGGGATATAAAGACTTCTTTATATCGTTATCTGATTTGGTTCAAGTGAATGCGTGCCGTCCGCGCTCTTAGGCTCTAGGTTCATGTGTGTCGTTGCCCAAACCGGTTCCCACTTTGGGGCGACATACATCAATGCGCGGTCTTCACCATATCCACCTGGGTTTCGGTTATCTCGTCATGCAGCAGGTGGTCGAGCCGGTCGGCGACCAGCTGGTCGTCGCGGCGGATCTCCCGCTTCCAAGGTTGGCGGCCTTTCAGCACGCCGGATTCATCGACGATCTCGGCGACATATTCTTCCTGGCGATAGGCCATCACATGGATGCCGGCGACGCCCGGGATTTCCTTCACCTCGTTGATGATGTCGATGCAGAGCTGCTTGCCTTCCTTCTTCTGATCCTGCGCGCCCTCCAGCCGCTTGATAACCGC
Organism: Mesorhizobium sp. CA5; assembly: GCF_020165105.1. Lineage (NCBI taxonomy): Bacteria > Pseudomonadati > Pseudomonadota > Alphaproteobacteria > Hyphomicrobiales > Phyllobacteriaceae > Mesorhizobium > Mesorhizobium sp. CA5. The sequence goes on from NZ_JAIUHJ010000022.1 coordinate 74,225, forward strand.
ATCGGGGATGTGGATGCCCGGCACGTTGGAGCGGATCCATTTCGCGGTCTTGGCGGAGGCGAGCGGGCCGACACCGCAGAGCAGGAAGAGCTTTTCGGTGTGGCCGAGGTCGCGCGCCTTCTGCATGAAGGTTCTGAACATCGGCACGTCGAAGCAATACTGGGTCTGCGCGAACTGCGCGCCGGCGGCGATCTTCTTGCCGAGATGTATCGGGCGGAAGTCGTAGGGCGGCGCGAAGGGATTGACCGCGCAACCGAGGAAGACCTGCGGTGGCGTCGTCAGCTTGCGGCCGGACAGGAACTTGCCATTGTCGCGCATGATGCGGATGGTTTCGAGCAGCGACATGGAATCGAGGTCGAACACCGGCTTGGCGCCGGGCTGATCGCCGGCCTGCACGCCGTCGCCGGTGAGGCACAGCATATTGGCGACGCCCATCGCGGCGCCGCCCAGCACGTCGCCCTGGATGGCGATGCGGTTCTTGTCGCGGCAGGCGATCTGCATGATCGGCGCGTAGCCCATGCGGGTGAGCAGCGCGCAGATGCCGACCGAGGACATGTGGCAGTTGGCGCCCGAGGCATCGACCGCGTTGATGGCGTCGACCCAGCCGTCGAAGATCTTGGCGCGGTTGTAGACGTCTTCGGGATCGGCGCTGTCGGGCGGATTGAGCTCGGTCGTTACAGCGAACTCGCCGCGGCGCAGCACGCGCTCCAGCCGGCCGCGCGACGTGTGGCCGGGCAGGGGCTCGAGCGGCAGGTGGATGCCGGCCGGGTTCTCGTCGATCTGGCGGATGGTCATGCCGAAGCTCCGGGATTCTTGGCCGCTTCGCGCGCGGCGGCGGCCTGCGCGGTCACGCGGAGCCAGGCCGAGGTTTCGCGCAGCGACTGATCGACCGGCTTCTGCACGGTGAGGATCTTGTCGCCGTGGACCATGTTGCGCGAGCCTTCCCAGGCCTTGACCCAGACGCAGGGCATGTCCGGCTCGACTTCGCAATTGCCGTTGGCGCGCACGCCGCCGCAAGGACCGTTGCGCAGTTGCTTGGGGCAGTTCATCGGGCACGACATGCCGGTGGAGGAGAGCACGCATTGGCCGCACATGCGGCAGTCGAACATGAAGCCCTTGACCCGCTTCTCGACGAATTTCACCGGGGCTTCGACGCGGCCGTAGCCGATGCCTTTCCAAAGAGGGTGCAAGAGCAGGAAGACGTCGGCGAACCGGCTGTAGAACCATTCGAGCAAGCGCGAGTGCCGGACCGACCAAAGCCGCACGGCAAAAGTGCGCTGAACGCGGCGCTGCGGCGACACGTCGGCAGGCTTGTAATCGGATTTCGGCGCGGCCTTCTTGACCAAGGTGGCCTGGGTGACCGCCGGCTGTTGCTCAGACATTTTCTTTCCCGCCAGCCCTGACCAGAGCGACCAGCCGCTCTCGGTCATATTTCGCGTCGAGTTCCTGATAGGCCTTCTCGACCTCGGCTTCGATGTCGTCGCCGACCGGGATCGGATCGGCCTTGCGCCACTCCGCCAGATAGTCGTCGGTGCCGCCGGCGCCGGTACGCATGGCGCACATGTCGATCGCCTCGGTGAAGCGCAGCGGCAATTCGCGCTTGGCGTTCTGCCGGCCCTTCTTGACGATGACCTGGGCTGGGATGTCGCGCCAGTAGACGACGATCAGATCGGCCATGAATTCTCAACTCCTCGAAGTCATGGAGCATTGCCGCATGCGTGGTTGAGCCGCTTGTTATGGGACGACGCGCGCGCCTTCAAAAGCGACGCTGGCGATGGCGCGAAGCGAATGCTGAATCCGTTGCGGCTGATCACCAGACGCGCTTGGTCAGGCCGGTCCAGAGATAGAACCAGATCGTCGGGTGATACCATTGCGTCGATGGCAGGCCCGTATCGATCGTTTCCAGTCTGCCGGCCAGCGCATTGCCGACCGCCTCGACGCAGATATCGCGCGAAAAGGCTGCCTGCCGCAGCGCGTAGCTGGCGATCGTATCGCCGGTCTTGGGTCTGCCGCGCGCCTGCTTCAGCACGCCGCCGGTGTCGACGCCGGCATCGACCAGGTGAACGGTGGTGCCGAAATTCCCTTGATCGCCGAAGGCCAGCGCCCAGTAGCCGCCATTCATGCCGCGATATTTCGGCGCGATGCCGGCATGGTAGTTGAGCACCGGGCAAGGCATTCTTGCCAGCGTTTCCTTCGACAACAGCCTGCAGCCGGCAAGCAGCACCACGCCCGGATTGATCCTGGCGACCGCATCGAGGCATCCGGGCCCGTTGGCGGATGGCACATGGATGATCACCTGACCTTGCCGCGGTTCAGTGTCGAGCTTCTCCTCGGCGATCAGCCTCCCGGCATGACCGGCGAGGAACCGCTTGCCGAGCCTGGTCAGCACCATCGTGCCGAGCTGGCCTATGGCCGAGATCCAGCCCTGACGTCGCGCACGGCGGATGAGCAGGCGCTTTTTGGATTCGGCGGATTCGAGGATGACGCTGACGGGACCGACGCGGTCGGCAATCGCATTGACGATGGCCCAGATATGCGGGCCACCTTCGGTGACGACCACGACCGGTCGCGTATTCGAGTCCGACGCTGCCACGGCACCCACCCGCTTGAAATCGCGCGCATGCTAGGCGGAGCAGGTTAATCCTTGGTGTGCCGGCGCCGTTTCAACGAGGCAGCAAAGGACGGGCTCAGCGCTTGAATTCCATGATGTCGAGTTTCGATTCGTAATAGGGCGCCGGGAATTCGATCCGCCACTCGGTGGCGCTGTTGCGGAAAGCGTAGCCGACCTGGTCGCTTTCGGGACCGCTGCCATAGGGCTTGGCCTTGTCATCATTGACCGAGAACGAGCCGAGATAGATGGCGCGTTTCTCGCCGTCGTCGAAGAAGCGGCCGGCGGTGCGCTGCGAACCGCTGATCTTGGCGAGGCGCCAACCGGAGCCGTCGTCGGTCACCTTGCACTTGAACCAGCCATAGATGATGAGCGGGCTCAGGCCGCCCGCCTTGATGGTGCGGCACTTCCAGTTGCCGGTGAGATCCTTGTCGGAGAAGGCGACGAGAGGTCTGGCGAGCAGTTCGTCCAACTGCTTGACCTCGGACGGATCGCCGGCTCTTGCCTCCTCGAGAGCCGACTTGCGCGTATCGCCATATTTGTCCAATCGCGCCTTGTCGGCAGCCGTTATCAGCTTCTGCACCTCGCCGTCGGCAAGGGACGGCAATGTGAGGGCTACGAGACCGAGTGCGGCAAGGAACAGGCGAGGCATCATGAACGTGTTTCCTCAAATCAATGACTGGAACGAAGTTCTTTCTATCGCTGGCGCACAACTTACCGGTTCGCGCTCACCTGTCATCCGTGCTTTACAGCGTGAGCCAGAGCCGGATGATTTCAGGTCGGGTCGACCTGAAATCTGAATCCGGCTCCAAATCAAAGAGATAGAGCATGATGTCGTCCGAAAACCGCTCCACACTTTTCGGCATCATGCTCTAGAAAATGGCGGTTGATCGATGCGAATCTTGCTCACGGGATCGTCCGGCTGGTTGGGCAGCGCGCTTCAGCCAAAGCTCGAAGCGCTCGACCATGAGGTGGTCGGTCTCGATCCGGTTGCCTCGGCGCGCACGCAGATCGTCGGCTCGATCGCGGATCGCGATCTTGTCCTGAAGACCGTCCGCGAGAACAGCATCGAGGCCATCATTCACAGTGGGGCGCTGCACAAGCCGAATATCGAGCATCATGAGAACACGGCCTTTATCGCCACGAATGTGCAAGGCACGCTCAATCTGCTCGATGCTGCCGTGGCCTGCGGCGTGCAACGCTTCGTCTTCACCTCGACGACGTCGCTTATGATCTCGCAGGCAATCCGCGCAGGGTTCCAGGGCGGCGCGCGCAGGGCCGCCTGGCTGACGGAAGAGATGTCGCCTGAGCCGCGCAACATCTATGGCGTGACGAAACTCTCGGCCGAGCATCTCTGTCGCCTCTACCATATCGAGCATGGACTGCCGGTGGTGGTGCTGCGCACGGCACGCTTCTTTCCCGAGGCGGACGACATGGCGCATGCCATCGAGCAGTCCGATGCCAACACCAAGGCCAACGAGTTGCTGTTCCGGCGACTGACGGTGGAGGATGCGGCGGAAGCCCATGTGGCGGCCCTGGAGAAGGCGCCGAGCCTTAGCTTCGACATCTTCATCATCTCGGCGCCGACGCCGTTCCGGCCGCAGGATTGCGCCGAGCTGATCGCCGACGCGCCGACGGTCGTCGCGCGCTATTTCCCGGATTATTCGAGGCTCTATGCGAGGAAGGGCTGGACGATGTTTTCCTCGATCGACCGCGTCTACGATCCGTCGCGGGCGAGGGAGCGGCTGGGCTTCGTCTGCAGGACCAGCTTCGCCGATGTGCTTGCAGCGCTGGAACAGGCGTGACGGCTAGGCGTCTCGGGCGGCGCCCTGTGCCGTCCGCGCCAGCTCGCTGGTCAGGTCGCCATAGCCGGTCGAGCGGCGCTCATAGGCGAGGCCAAGCATGGCGGCGGCTTTCTCGGCGACCTTGTCGAGCTCCGGATCGTCGGTCTGGGCGAGATAGATCAGCTTCTCGTAATTGCCGAAATAATCCTTGATCAGCTCGGGATGCCGGTCGAGGCCGAGCGGCTTGATGAAGAAGGCGTCGAACTGGCGGCAGAGGAAGTCGGTCATGTAGAACGACATCATGTCGTCGTCGGCGACCTTCGCGTAGGCGTCCATGCCCTGGTAGAAGGCAAAGCAGTGCGGCCCGGCCATTCGCTCGACGTCGTGCTTCTCGATGACGCGATCGAGCAGGCCGCCGGTGCCGCAATCGGCATAGCCGACGAAGATGTGCCGGTAGCCTTCCGCCTTGGCCTTCTCGATCGCCTTGTCCATCGCCGGCGCGATGCGGTCCGGATAGAAATGGAACTCGGCCGGCAGGCAGGTCAGATCGAGATGGTCGAGCTTTAGCTGTTGCTTGACGGCCAAAACTTCGCGCGCAATCATCCCGCAGGCGATGACGAGCAGCCTGTCTGTTTGATTCGGTTCCGTTTTTTGCGTCTTGACCAAGTCGGGCCGGCTTTCGCTGCGGGGCTTAATATCTGTCGAGGGAGACACCGTCCATGAAACTGCTACGCATCGCGCCGATCGCCATCCTGGCATGCGCGCTTGCACTCACGGCCTGCGCCAACACCATCCGGGGCGTCGGTAAGGACGTCAAATCGACGGCAAGGGCGGTCAAAGACACCGTCAACTGATCGGCAGCCTCGCCTATCATCTGGGTACAAAAAAGCCGCGCTGCAAGGCGCGGCTTTTCTTGTCGATCCATCCTGATGCCTTGGGTCAGGCGGAAGCGCGGACGTTGTGCTTGCGCTTCATGAAGTCCTTGGCGGTCTCGACCGCCACCGCAGCATCGCGGCAATAGGCGTCGGCGCCGACGGCCTTGCCGAATTCCTCGTTGAGCGGCGCGCCGCCGACCAGCACGACATAGTCGTCGCGGATGCCCTTTTCCTTCATCGTGTCGATCACGACCTTCATATAGGGCATGGTGGTGGTGAGCAGCGCCGACATGCCGATGATGTCGGGCTGGTGCTGCTCGATGGCGTCCAGGTATTTCTCGACGGCGTTGTTGATGCCGAGGTCGATGACGTCGAAGCCGGCACCTTCCATCATCATGCCGACGAGGTTCTTGCCGATGTCGTGGATGTCGCCCTTGACGGTGCCGATCACCATCTTGCCTTGCTTGGGCGCGCCGGTGGCGGCGAGCAACGGGCGCAGGATGGCCATGCCGGCCTTCATCGCGTTGGCGGAGAGCAGCACTTCCGGCACGAACAGGATGCCGTCGCGAAAATCCTCGCCGACGATGCGCATGCCTTCGACCAGCGCCTCGGTCAGCACCTTGTAAGGCGCCCAGCCGCGCTCGAGAAGGATGTTGGTGCCTTCCTCGATCTCTTCCTTCAGGCCGTCATACAGGTCGTCGTGCATCTGCTGCACGAGCTCGTCGTCGGAAAGCTCGGAAAGGATGATCTCGTCGTCGGACATTTTCTCGGGCTCCTTGCTGCTCGGAATGACTGCGGCAGCCTAAAAATCAATGCGCCAATACCTAACCCGCGAGGGCAAGCTAGCCATAGCTGATTTGCGACTTCCCGCAAAAGGAAAGCGACTGGAAAGTTGGCGCTTTTCTTGTCGATTTTGCGACAGGCGTTGGCGCTGGCGGGCCGTTTCCAATAGGGTGCATGGTTACGATCCGGCGAGAAGCGGCGGTTATGGGCCGCGAGCCATCCAGACCAGGTTTTATAGGAAGCACGATCATGAGCGAGAACGCGGCAGTCGACCAGGAAGCGTCAAACGCACGGCGCGGGCGCGGTGCCAGCGGCGGCGCGGCGGCCCGGCGCGCGGCGCGCTCGGGCGGCGGTCCGGGCACACAGCTCACCTATATCAAGCGCAAGATCAACGTCTACGAGGTCCTCAACGAGGAAGGCCTGGCGCTGATCGAGAAGAATACCGACACTGTGCTGGAAGAAATCGGCATCATTTTCCGCGACGACGCCGAGGCGCTAGCGCTTTGGAAGGACGCGGGCGCCGACGTCAAGGGCGAGCGCGTGCATTTTCCGAAAGGTCTTTGCCGCTCGCTGTTGAAGACCGCGCCTTCGATCTACACCCAGCATGCGCGCAACCCGGAGCGCTCGGTGCAGATCGGCGGCAACGCGACCGTATTCGCGCCGGTCTACGGCCCGCCCTTCGTGCGCGACCTCGACGGCAACCGCCGCTACGCGACGATCGAGGATTTCCAGAATTTCGTGAAGCTCGCCTATATGGCGCCCTCGATCCACCATTCGGGCGGCACGGTGTGCGAGCCGGTGGACGTGCCGGTCAACAAGCGCCACCTCGACATGATCTACTCGCATATCCGGTATTCGGATAAACCGTTCATGGGCTCGGTGACGGCGCCGGAACGGGCCGAGGACACGGTGGCGATGGCCAAGCTCGTGTTCGGCGACGACTTCGTCGAGAACAACACGGTGCTGACCAGCCTGATCAACGCCAACTCGCCGATGGTGTTCGACGAGACCATGCTAGGCGCGCTGAAAGTCTATTCGCGCCATAACCAGGCCTGCATCGTCACGCCGTTCATCCTGGCCGGCGCGATGAGTCCGGTAACCGTCGCCGGCACGCTGACGCAGGTGCTGGCCGAAGTGCTCGCCGGCGCTTCGTTCACCCAGCTGATCAGGCCTGGCGCGCCGGTGCTGTTCGGCACCTTCGCCTCGTCGATCTCGATGCAGTCCGGCGCGCCGACCTTCGGCACGCCGGAGCCGTCGCTGGTTTCCTACGGCGCCGCGCAGCTCGCGCGCCGGCTCGGCCTGCCGTTCCGCACCGGCGGCTCGCTCTGCGCCTCGAAGGTCCCGGACGCGCAGGCAGCCTATGAGAGCGCCAACACGCTCAACTCGACGATCCTTGCCGGCACCAATTTCGTCCTGCATTCGGCTGGCTGGCTCGAGGGCGGTCTCGCGTCCTGCTACGAAAAATTCATGATGGATATCGACCAGCTCGGCATGCAGCAGAAGTTTGCCGAAGGTGTCGACCTGTCGGAAAACGGCCAGGCGATGGACGCCATCCGCCAGGTCGGTCCGGGCAGCCACTATCTCGGCTGCGATCACACGCAGGCGAATTTCCAGACGGCCTTCTACCGTTCCAGCATCGCCGATAACAATTCCTACGAGCAGTGGCTGGCCGAAGGCGAGAAGACCGCCCCGCAGCGCGCCAACGAGCTCGCACGCCGCTGGCTGGAAAGCTACGAGGCGCCGCATCTCGATCCGGCCATCGACGAGGCGCTGAAGGACTTCATCGCCAGGAAGAAGGGCTCGATGGCCGACGCCTTCACGTGAAAGGAGCCCGAGTCAGGCCGGGCTAAAGTGGCCGACATCATCCACAAGGAAGTCTGGCGGAGCGCGTTCTCCGACCCGGACCGGAAGGGATGACTTTTTTCCGCGGCACGGTCGAGGAGATTGCGGCCGCGCTCGCGGCCAACGGCCTGATTCTCCGCGGCGGTTTCAGCTTCGGTGACGATGAGGTGGCGCCAGCCGGGCCTTCCGGCGCGCCGGCCAAATCCGTGCTGCTTGTCGGACAGGCGGGCGCGGCGCACTGGCCGCATTTCCAGCGCTGGCGGGAACGACAGGCGAGGGACATCGCCAACCCACTCGACAGTTGGTCGCGCGAGGTGATCGGCGCGGTGGCGCAAGAATTCGGCGTCCGCGCCGTGTCGCCTTCAGACCGGCCCTATCTGCCGTTCCAGCAATGGGCGATGCGGGCTGAGGGGCTGAAACCGTCGCCGCTCGGCATCCTCATGCATCCGACCTATGGACTCTGGCATGCCTATCGCGGGGCCTTGCTGTTCGAGGACGAGATTTCTCCCCCGGAAGCTCACGAAGCGATTCATCTTTGCGACACATGTGTCGCAAAACCCTGCCTGAAATCCTGTCCGGTGGACGCTTATTCGGTGGATGGCTTCGCGCACCAGGCGTGCCTGGTGCATGTGCGTGGCAAGGATGGTGCACCCTGCCGCGCCGGCGGCTGCCTCGACCGCAACGCCTGTCCTTATGGCGCTAAGTATCGCTATCCGGCCGATGTCCAGGCTTTCCATATGGCGGCGTTCGCCGGACTGTAGGCATTCTTCCGAACCGCACGGAAACTTGACCGAGATCGAGAGGTTGCGGCTTGCCCTGCCGGGCGGTGCGGATATCTATCGCCTGGCAAACCGGCGGAGCGCGCAATGACGAGGCAGGACATCAAGATCAAGACCCTGGACGGCACGGCGAAGGCACGGCTGTTTCGTCCAGTCGCGCCGGCCAAGGCTGGCGTCATACTCTATATGGATATTTTCGGTCCGCGCCCGGCGCTCGACCAGATGGCCGAGCGCCTCGCGGAGCATGGCTATGCCGTGCTGGTGCCCGATCTCTTCTACCGCTATGCGCCCTATGGTCCGTTCGATCCCAAAACCGCCTTTGCCGAGGAAAAGACCAAGGCCCTGCTGTTGATGCTGAGCGGCGGCACGACGCAGGGCATGACCATCCGCGACGGCAGCGCCTTCCTCGATGCTCTGGCCGCCGAGGGGATCGCCGGACCGATTGGCGTCGTCGGCTACTGTATGGGCGGCGCGCGGGCGCTGAACGCGGCGGCGAGCTATCCCGACCGTATCGCCGCCGCGGCGAGCTTCCATGGCGGCAATCTCGCCAGCGACGCGGCCGACAGCCCGCACCGCAAGGCGGCCTCGATCAAGGCGCGCGTCTATGTCGGCGTCGCCGGCGTCGACCGCAGCTTCCCGCCGGAGCAGTCGGCGCGGCTAGCAGAGGCGCTCAGGGTGGCAGAGGTTGACCACGTCATCGAAAACTATGTCGGCGTCGATCACGGCTGGTGCGTCAAGGACCACAGCGTCTATGACGAGGCGGGCGCTGAGAGGCATTGGAAGCGGCTGACGACGTTTTTCAAAGAGACGCTGGGCTAGCCTTCTTTCGCAGATCGCGAAGGGGGCGCCGTGCAGCGCGAGCCTTCGAATGTTCGCGCCGCCCCTCATCCGCCCTTCGGGCACCTTCTCCCCGTGAACGGGCAGAAGCAAATGCGCCTCCGCAAAAAAATCTTTTCATCGTCCCAAGGATTGGTCATTAGCCTTCGTCTAACAGGCAAATGATGGCGATGATGCTGGACGACGGCGAAGCCTCCGATGCCGAACTGATTGGGCGGGCGAGGGGCGGAGACAGGGGTGCTTTCGGCAGATTGCTCGAAAGGCATTACGGCTTCGTCTATCGCGCCGCCTATCGCTGGTGCGGCCGCAAAGCCGACGCCGAGGACATCGCCCAGGACGTCTGCGTGCGTCTCGGCCGCGCGATCCGCGACTATCAGGGCAGCGGCGCCTTTACGACATGGCTCTATGCCATGACGCTGAACGCTTCGCGCGACATGATGCGCAAGCGCGCCCGCGACACTGCCAAGACCGATGCCTACGGCGCCTATGCGCTGATCGCGGGCGAAGCGTCGGCGGAGGTCGACGATCCGGCCGAGGCGCTGTGGGCGGCGGTGCGGATGCTGCCCGACAAGCAACGCGACGCGGTGCTGCTGGTCTATGGCGAAGGTCTCAACCACGCGGCGGCCGCCGAGGTGATGGCGATCTCGGAGACGACGGTGTCCTGGCACATCCATGAAGCGAAGAAACGGTTGAAGCTGCTGATGCGCTCAGCCGGGGAAGTGTGACCATGGTCGACGACAACGAACTCGAAAGGCTGCGCGACATCGCGGTACCGGCGCCGGATGGCGAGGCCAAGGCGCGAGCGTTCGCCGCCGCGATGCAGGCCTTCGACCTCGACGAAAAAATCTCGCCTGTTCGCCAAGGAACGTTCGCAGGCCTTCGTCTCACTGAGCGAGCAAGAATGCTCTGGAGAGACATCATGCAACGGAAACTCATTGCCACGCCGGCCATCACCGCGCTGGTCGCGCTGCCTATCGCCGGCTATGCCGCTTTCGAGATGCTGAAGGACCACCCGCCCGTCGTCGGCGGCAACGGCACTGTCACCGAGACCTTGGCCGACAAGCCGGCGGCGCAGAAGCCTGCGCCGGAACAGCCCGCGATCAACGAGCCGCTGGCAGCGGCGCCGGCCAAGGAGAAGAAGACAGACGCCGACGCCGAGACTCGGGCCAATTCACAAGTGGCGGCGCCGAAGCCGGCGACAGAGGTCGACGGCCTGCTCAAGCAGGAGGCTGCGCCGGAGAGCAAGCGCGCCCTGCAGCCTGCGCCGGCGGAGAGCGGCCAGCTCGCGGCCGGCGGCAAGGACGGGTCGTCAAACAGAGTGATCATGTCGATGACACCGCCTAGCGTCGATGAGGCTGAGCGGGCCGACAAGGCGCCGGCAGGCGGCGCGGCCGCCGTTCCGGCGTCTCCGCCCGCCGTCGCCGATTCCAAGCTGATGGTGCAGCCCGCGCCCATGCCGGTCGACCAACTGCAGCCGCAGGAGGAAAACCGCGATCGCGTCGAGAATTTCAAAACCAATCCGGTGCATGAAACAGCCCAGGATCCGGTCTCGACTTTCTCGATCGACGTCGATACCGCCTCCTATTCTTTCGTGCGGCGCTCGCTGAAGGAAGGCAGTCTGCCCGAACCGGACACGGTCCGCGTCGAGGAGATGATCAACTACTTCCCCTATGACTGGAAGGGACCGGATTCGACCAAGACGCCGTTCAACTCGACCGTCACCGTCATGCCGACGCCGTGGAACGAGCATACCAAGCTCATGCATGTCGCGATTAAGGGTTTCGACGTTAAGCCGGCCGAGCAGCCGAAGGCCAATCTGGTCTTCCTGATCGACGTCTCGGGCTCGATGGACGAGCCCGACAAGCTGCCGCTGCTGAAATCCGCCTTCCGCTTGCTGGTCAGCAAGCTGAAGCCAGACGACACCGTCTCGATCGTCACCTATGCCGGCAATGCCGGCACGGTGCTGATGCCGACCAAGGGGGCGGAAAAGCAGAAGATCCTTGCGGCAATCGACAACCTGGCGCCCGGCGGCTCGACGGCCGGCGAAGAAGGCATCCGCGAGGCCTACAAGCTTGCGCAGCAATCCTTCGTCAAGGACGGCGTCAACCGCGTGATGCTTGCCACCGACGGCGACTTCAATGTCGGCCAGACCAGTGACGACGACCTCAAGCGGCTGATCGAGAAGGAGCGCAAGACGGGCGTGTTTCTCTCCGTGTTCGGCTTCGGTCGCGGCAATCTGAACGACCAGATGATGCAGACCATCGCCCAGAACGGCAATGGCACGGCGGCCTATATCGACACGCTGGCCGAAGCCGAGAAGGTGCTGGTCGAGGATGCCTCCTCGACGCTGTTCACCATCGCCAAGGACGTCAAGATTCAGGTCGAGTTCAACCCAGCCACGGTCTCCGAATACCGTCTCGTCGGTTATGAGACCCGCGCCCTGAAGCGCGAGGATTTCAACAATGACCGCGTCGATGCCGGCGATATCGGCTCGGGCCATTCGGTGACCGCGGTCTATGAGATCACGCCCAAAGGCAGCGGCGGCGAGCAGGTCGATCCGCTGCGCTACGGCCAGGCCAAGGTCGACAATGGCGGCGTCGCCAATGCGGGCGAATATGCCTTCGTCAAGATCCGCTACAAGCTGCCGGACGAGAACGTCTCGAAGCTCATCACCACACCGGTGACCGCCGCCAATGAGGTCTCGTCCTTCGATGCGGCCGGCGCCGACCAACGTTTTTCGGTTGCCGTCGCGGCCTTCGGGCAGAAGCTGCGCGACGAGGATCAGACCGCAAATTTCAGCTATGACCACATCGCAGAGATCGCCAATGCCGCGCGCGGCGCCGATCCATTCGGCTATCGGGCGGAGTTCCTGTCGCTGGTGCGGCTGGCCTCATCGCTGGACGGCAACAAGTAGGCCATTGCGGATTGAAGGAAAGGCCGGCGGGACAGATCCTGCCGGCCTTTTTTCGATCGTTAAATTGCACGGCTTTTCCGGAACCTCGCCGCAACGAGCTTCTGTTAGTCGGTGCTGACAAGGGTTTGAGGGATCAGCAGTGCATATCACGACAATGGGGAACGTGAACTCGACGGCGGCCAATGCGCCGGTGCGCGGACCGTCCGCTGCTTCGGCGGAAGCCGCGCGCATCAGGAACGATGTCGACGCGGCGCGCAACACAGCGCTTTCGGCCCTCAACAACGACCGTTTTCGCTCGATGCTCGAGCAGATCAGCGACCCCGGCGCATCGGGCGCCCTGATGACGATGGGCGCCGACAACCGGGGCAGTGCCGGCACCGATCTCAATACCGCGCTGTCGCGCTACGCTGAAAACAGCAAATAGAAAACGTATCAGGCGCGGCTGCGCCGGCGCTCGCGGCGGGCTTCGCTGGTCTCGGCGGTGTTTGCCGTCGCCGCCTTGTTGCGCATCGGGCCGATGCGCTGGACGATCGTCTCGACGGTCGGGCGGGTCGACTTGGTGTGCGCGTCCAGCGCCTTGCGCATGGCAGCAAGGTGCGCGAACGAGGTGCCGCAGCAGCCGCCGACAATCTTGGCGCCGGCATCGACCGCCAGCCGCACATAATCGGACATCAGCTCCGGCGTGCCGGAATAATGGATATCTGCGCCGCGGAACTCCGGAATGCCGCAATTGCCCTTGACGATCACGGTCGCGTCCGGCTTCGCCTCGGTCATGTCGAGCAGCGAAGCCAGGATATCGGAAGCGCCGACGCCGCAATTGGCGCCGACGCCGAGAGGGGCCTGCGACAGGCCATCGGCGACGGCGTGGATATCCTTCGGCAGCAGGCCCATCATGGTGCGGCCGGCCGTGTCGAAGGAACCGGTGTAGGTATAGGGCAGGCCGACCCGGATGGCGGCCTCAGCCGCGGCGCGGATCTCGTCCGGCGCCGACATGGTCTCGATCCAGGCGACTTCGGCGCCGCCGGCCTTCAAGCCCTCGATCTGTTCGGCGAAGGCCTCGACCGCCTCGTCATAGGTCATGGCGCCGAGCGGCACCAGCAATTCGCCGGTCGGGCCGACGGAGCCGGCGACGATCACCGTCCGGCCGGCCTTGTCGGCGACGGAGCGGGCAATCTCGGCGGCGCGCTTGTTCAGCTCGTGGACGCGATCCTGCGCATGATGCAGCTTCAGCCTGTGGCGAGTGCCGCCGAAGGAGTTGGTGAGAATGATATCGGCGCCGGCGTCGACAAAGTTCTGATGCAGGCTGGCGATGGTCTCGGGCGCCGCCTCATTGAGCAGCTCAGGCGCTTCCCCGGCCTCCAGACCCATCGCGAACAGATTGGTGCCGGTGGCGCCATCGGCCAAAAGCACGCCTTTTTCGGCAAGCAGTGCGTCAATAGGGTTGGTCGCGGTCATCGCCCTGAATTTCCTGCCTGGAATGGCTTTCGCGTTCAAATTCAAATAACGATATAAAGAAGTCTTTATGTCCAGTCAACGAATTTGCGGCCGAGAAAGGCCACGGGTTTCGCTGGAACGATCAGGGGCAGCCAAGATGATATCGATGCGCGCGATCAGGCAGAGCCTGACGGGAAGGACATTGCGGCCAGCCTTTGCGCAAAGCTCGCGGCCTCGTGCGCGTTGATGTCGGCGGCCCGGATCAGGTTGTCGAAATGGCTGGTGAGCGTGCGGATCGGCTGAGTGGCGCTCAGCACGATATACATGTCGCCGACATAGATCGCGGCACGATAGGGGCCAAAGATCGTATAGGGGATCGAATAGCGAATGCGGCCGTCATAGAGGAACAGGCGAAAGGTCGGATAAAGGTCGTCAAGCAGCGCCGCCATGTGCAGCAATTGCTTGCGCCGTTCGGCCTCGGGGAAACGATCCCAGACACCGAGGCCGCGCGCGAAGATCTCCAGCGTGTGGCGCGGCATGCAGACTTCCATGTCGGTCTCCGGCCGACGGTTGTAGTCGATGCGATATTGCGTTTCGCCTGCCTGCGCCTCACGGCTCTTGTTGGCAATGCCGGCCTCATATTCCACCAGTGCCTCAGTCCGCAGAAGGTCGGGAATGCCGGCGGGCACATAACGGATCTTGGTGCCGGCCGCCTCGGCATGCCATTTGGCCAAAAGCGTGCGGTCGAAGCCGTCGGGCGCCTCCTCGATCTCCAGGCTTTCTCTGATTTCGCCGGTGACACCTTCGTCCTGGCTCAGGCCCAGCAGCCAGTCGAGCGACACCTTGAACTCGGCGGCGATGTTGAGGAGGGTCTCGGCGCGCGGCAGGCGGGTCGAGGCGCCGGAGAGGAGCTGCGACAGCGCCGAACGGTCGATGCCGACCGCCGTCGCGAAGGCCGACTGGTTCAGGTCGGACCGTGTCAAGAGCAATTTCAGGCGCTCCCGAAAGGTCGTCGACAGATCGCGCTTGTCCATCACGCAGCTCCAGCATTGAGGAGGAAAAATTTGCGCCGGGGCCGTTCTGAACGTGGCTCAGGCGGAAATGAATCCCGATGTCTGTTTACAATGTATAACATATGCCGCCAAAAATGCGCATTCGCAACGGTTTGTGCGCATTGTCGCGTTGATGTAACGGCAGGCTCCTGACACAATGTTGTCAGGAATCGAGTTGGTTCCGGCGACTGGGGGGCAGTGGTCGAGAGCATGGCAAGCGTGAATACCGGCACGAAAAAGAGACGTAGCAGCACACCGGCTGTCGAATGGCCGACAGTCTCCCTCACACTCTTCTGCTACGGCGCATGGCTCGCCACCGGTTTCCTTGTCTGGCCATCCCATCCGCTTCTGGCGCTTGCCGTCCTGCCCTTTATCCTGGCTCTGCAATCCTCGATCATGCACGAAGTGCTGCACGGTCATCCGACCCGCAACGCCAGGATCAATGAAGCCTTCGTCTTCCTGCCCATCGGCATGGTCTGGCCGTTCCGCCGCTTCAGAACCATCCACCTTCGCCATCATGCAGACGAGCGCCTGACCGATCCCCTCGACGATCCGGAGAGCTACTATCAGGCGCTCTGGATGCATGAGGGCCTGCCGCCGACAATGAAGCTTCTGCTCAAGATCAACAACACCATGGTTGGCCGCCTAGTCCTCGGTCCGTGGTTGTCCTCGGTCGGTTTCTTCATCGACGATGCCAAGCAGATCCTTGCCGGCGACAAAGCGATCCGCAAGGCCTGGCTGCTGCATGCCGTCGGCCTCGCGATTGTGGCGCCGATCGTCACGTTCGGCTTCGGCATCCCGCTGTGGCTCTATATCCTGGTGCCGGTGTGGCTCGGCCAGTCGCTGATCTCGATCCGCACCTATGCCGAGCACCAGTGGTCGGAGCATCCGGAGGGGCGAACGGTGATCGTCGAGCGCTCGCCGCTCTCCTTCCTGTTCCTGAACAACAATCTGCATTTCGTTCATCACAAGAGCCCGACCATTGCCTGGTACCGGCTGCCGAAGCTCTTTCGCGAGCGCCGCGAGGAATGGCTGCGGATGAACAACGGTTATGCCTATCCGAACTATTTTGCGATGCTGAAAGCCCATGCCTTCAGGGCCAAAGAGCCGATCGTCCATCCGGTGCTGCGGCGCACGCCGGAACCGGGCCGCGCCTTCAAGCCGCGCGTCAGGGCGCGCAATGTCAGCGGACTTGGCACGGCGCCGGTTCCCGCCGAGCCGCCGAAGGAGTAAGCCGTTGCCGAAGGCTCGCTTGGCCTGCCAGATCAGTTCCGGATTTTTAAGTGATCAACGCTAGGCTGCTCTCCAAGTCTTACAAGAATTGTTCCATCAATGAATCGCACGGATTTGGGCTGCGGCCATATAGGCATATCTGCGTAGTTGCCTATGAGACGAGTTCTTTCCTCCTGGCTGACCTCTTCCAGATTGGTGAATCCAATCAGATACATATAGTTTACGATACGATCTGTCTGGCCGCCGGCAAGCCCAAAGAAAGAATTGCTGGCAGTTGATCCTCTACCGGGATAGTAAATGGGTTTGAACTGTTTCCCACCATAGATGTCGATCTTGTATATGTGGTCAGTCCTGAAATCAGGTATGGTGTCGGAGATTCTTGAATATATTGCGCCGGCAAGAAGCTGGTCATGCGTTCGCAGAAATGAACTCGTCGCTTCCAACTGCGCCAATACATTCACTAACTGCAGCGCGATCAGAGGCGCCGAAATGAATGCCAATCGAGACATCCATAGCGGCGCACACTTGAACCCTATAGCAGCCATAACCCAAACGGTGGCCGGAACGGCCACCAAAGCACGTAGCGGCATGGAGCCGCCAGCAAGAGGAAACTGAACGAACGGTACGAGCAACAACAGGATTGTAGCCAATGGAAGCAACCAGTTTGCCTTTTGACATCCAACTGCCCAAACAGTTGAGATGACACCAAAAGCTATGGGAATCACGAACGTAGGCGAGAAAACCCCGTAAGCGTCTATCGAACCGCTATAGACCGCTAGAACTTCATACAAGGTAGTCGCTAAGACGTGAAAAGGTCGGTTACCAAATGTCTCTAAATCCAGGAAATTCTGGATGTAAGCAAGGTGAGTTTCGGTCGCCGCAAGAAATACCTTAAGGATTAGGGCGTAAGTAATTAGTGACCCGACAGTCGACATTACTGCAAGCGTTATGTTGATGAGGATTGTGCGGGAGTTCCACTGTAATTTTGTACCATTAACTATAATAAGACCTACTAGAAGAACTGCTTTGGATAAAATAATCGTTTGATAAAAACTTGCCGCTATGCCGCCCAGCAGAACATGTGCACAGATATCAGCGAGAGAAATCTTGCGAATCGGTTTCGCAAGCAGGCGGCTGAAAACGTATGTGGACGCTGAAACCGCCAAAATACCGAATCCGGCTGACGCAATGTTCGCTCCAAATTCGAGAAGCCAGAACCAACTCGGATATGCGACAAAGATTGGGAATATAACGTACGCGATCGCCCCGGGCTTGAATCCATAGGCCTTCAACACGAAGAGGTAACCGATGGAACTGAGGATGCCATACAGCGCCATCGGGAGATATGGAATGATCGGCCTCGGCATCAGAAACCGTTCGACTAGGTAAATGCCCCATCGACCTTGAGAAAGCCATACGTCTGCTGACTGGCGGAATGCCGCGAGTTCATCGTCTTGCGAGAGCGTGAACGTACTTAATTCACTCCAATAAAGTGCTGCGAATATTAGAAGTAATACCGCGACAGGATTTATGTATTCATGGAAAGGAACGGTATCGTCCGACAATTTCATGGATATTGACCCGAAATATTCAAAGCGTCAGGGCGCAGGGCCGGACAGCGATATTCGATGTGCCTTGCAATTACAATAAGCATGGTTGTTGATCTGAGACAGAAGGACGATGTCGGGCAATCTTTCTGGCAACGGGCGGTCGGCGACATCTCGGTTGAGCGGGTATCTCGGTCAAGGCCTTGGCGGCTGTTACCGATCCTACGCATTCTGCGGAAGGTGCTCTCGACGAGCTCGATCTGCCTCACATTTGTTGAGGTCGCACTATAGCGTATGAATAGGACGATTTTGCTGAGGCTGTTATGCAACGAGAGTTGTTGGAAAAATCAATGAATGGAGAAGCTGACGGCTATTCCGGCGGCTGGATAGCGGCCCTGCCTATGTATGATTGGTCCGAAGCGCGTGGCCAAGTCGACGCGCAATGGGCGCGGCTCCGCGATGCTTTCCGGCAAAGGGGCATCGATGCGCCGGAGGCGGTCGTGCGCAGCAATCGCGAGCTGCCAGGGGTTCCCGGCGGGATACTCGACGGCGCCGGCAAGCCGATTGCGCCCGACCCGGCGACGCTGCCCCCGGAAGAGTTGGACTTTGACCAGCTCTGGCTGAGCCCGGCGCTGCTCTTCGGGCAAACCTGCTGGGGGCCGATGGAACTCGGCCTTGCGCGGCATGTGCAGGTGATTGCGCAGCCGAGCTACGATGCGTTCGAGGGCGGGCAGGGAGAGCTCTATTCCAGCGCGCTGGTGATGCCGGCGGATGGCGGACCGGGGATTGCCTCGCCCGTGGACGGCAAGGCCCTCATCCCGATCGACCTTCTCCGCGGCAGGCGCTTCACCTTCAACAATCCGGATTCGATGTCCGGGCTGATCGGCCTGCAGCGCGACCTGGAGGCGATGGGCGAAAGCCTGGACATCTTCGCCTCGCGCGGCGAAAGCGGCGGCCACCGGTCGTCGATCGTGGCGATCGCGGAAGGCAGGGCCGATGTTGCGGCCATCGACTGCGAAAGCTGGGCGCTGGCGCAACGTTTCGAGCCGGCGGCGAGGGGCGTGAAGGTGGTCGGCTGGACGGCTCGGCGCAAGGGCCTGCCCTATATCACCGCCCGAACGACGCCGGAAAAGATCGTTGCCGCGATGCGCGACGCCGTCGCGGCTATCGAAGGCGGATCAGAGCAGCCGCTCGTCCAGCGGATAGGCTGAAAGCTTCTCATTGCCGGTCTCGGTGATCAGGATCTGCTCCTCGATCTTGACGCCTTCGCGCCCGCCAAGCCTGCCGATATAGCTTTCGACGCAAAGCACCATGCCGGGTTCGAGCACGCCGTCCGGCGTGTCGTCGGTCCAGTCGCCGGCATGCGGCAGCGTCGGATATTCGTCCGCAAGGCCGACCCCATGATAGAGCACGCCGTAGCGCGTCGGATAGCAGTCGTCCGGCGGCACCGCCGAGCGCTCGACGAGATCGCGAAAGGAGATGCCCGGCCGCATCAGATCGGTGTTATGAGCGATCTGATCGACGGCGATGCGGAAGAGGTCGCGCTGCTCGTTCGACGGCTGCCGGTAGCCGCAAAGCCATGTGCGCGAAAGATCGGCGCAGAACCCGTAGGGACCGATCAGGTCCGTGTCGAAGGCGACGAGGTCGCCATCCTCGATGACGCGCGAGGAGCATTCCTGGAACCAGGGATTGGTGCGCGGTCCCGATGACAAAAGCCGCGTTTCGATCCATTCGCCGCCGCGCGCGATGTTGCCGCGATGCAGTTCCGCCCAGAGCTCGTTTTCGGAGATGCCGGGCTTCAGCGCTGTCTCCATCTCGCCAATCGCTGCCTCGCAGGCGACGATGGCGCGGCGCATGGCGAGGATCTCGTCCGGCGATTTGATGAGGCGTGCACTCTCCATCACCGCCTCGCCATTGCCTATCGCAATGCCGCGGCGGGCGAGTTCCTCAACGCCTTCCGGGTTGATGCGGTCGACGGCAATGCGGCGGTTGCCGCCGCCATGCTCGGCAACGAGCTCGGCGATACCGGCACCCCAGCGCCGGACTTTCTGCTCGGTGAGCTCGCCGCTGTAGAGATATATCCACGACACGGCGGGACGCACCTCGTCGACGACACCCGAATGATCGGACAGGTGCTCGCAGGAGAAATAGTCGAACAGCACCACCGGCCCTTCCGCGGCGACGAAACAGTGGCGTGTCGGATTGTGCGCGACCCAGAGCTGCATGTTGGTCGAATCCGTCGCGTAGCGGATGTTGACCGGGTCGTAGAGCAGGGCGCCGGCATAGTCGCGGCGTTTCAGCTCGGCGCGGATGCGGTCCAGCCGGTATCTGCGCATTTCGGCCAAGTCCGGCGCGGCGACGCCCGCCGTCGCCCACTCGGCTTCGGTAGTCGCGCCGTAGCCCAGCAGATGCTGGTTGAGGGAGGCCGCCTTTTCGCGCGAGGCCTCGCGCAGCGCTTCGACCGAGCTTGGCTCGAAGGGCATGATCTTGCGATGGCGGCCGAAGCCTAACTTGTCCATTCGTCCCACCTGAAGCTTACTGCGCGGGCTTCTTGTGCAGTCTGGTAATCGTGACCTTGCGGGGCGGAAAGCCGAGTGCCTGCGGCACTTCAATCGTGCGGTGGATGGTGTCCATCACGTAGCCGACCTTCGCCAACTCTTCGAAAACCTCCGAGGACGATTCCCTGTCATCGGTAAGCACGAGCACCGCCGGCTCGCGGATCGACCTGGCGAAGTCCGGCGTCTCATCATCGAGCGCGATGAGGTCGGCATCGACCAGGCGCAGATTGCCGACCCAGAACCAGCTCGAGACCACGGTCTTGACCGGTCCGCCGGCGTTGATCTGGTCGTAAAGCGAGCGGTAATCCATGCGCACGATGCTGCCGCGGCTGTCGCCGCCATGCAGATGCATGTACCAGCTCAGCGGCAGCACCAATATGGCAAGGAGAGCGCCGACGAAGACAATGGTGGCTTGCGTCTTTCGGCCCTTCTGGCCCATGGCGTCGAAGCGCATGGCGAGCGCCGCGGGCAAGAGGATGAAGATCGGTAGCATCCAGCGGTCGCGAAACTGGGTGATGCCGGCCGCCAACACGACTGTGACCATGACCACAAAACCAAGTACGATCGCCCGCCACAACAGCTTTTCCGGCCACCGTACCGGCTGAGGCGGATCCGTCCGTTTTCTTGTCGCCAGGACGTAGGCGACGGCAAAAATCACGACCGGCAGTCCAGCGAAATTGACGATCGCGTTGACCAGTCTGCGGATGCCGAGAAGCGCCGTTTTCGCAACGCTGCCGCCTTCGGCGACGCCTAGGCCCCCTTGGTGCGCGAGCAGGTCTTCCAGATGTGTCAGGCTCCAATAAAGCGTAGGCAGGCAGGCAAGGACCGCCACCGCCACGCTGATTGCGAAACGGCGGTCGAAGATCGCCTCACGCGTTTCGCGAACCGAGAGAGATGCCAGGAACAGGGCGGCAAGGAAGATGACGATGTTGTATTTCGACAGCATCGCGGCCGCCGTCGCCAGGCCGAAAAACGCATAGGCAACAGCCGATCGCCGCTTCTCCACCTCGACCAGCGCCAGAAGCAGCACCGAGGTGAAACAGAATATGGCGACCGAGTGGGTGAGGGCGTGCTGCATCTCCCAGAAGATCTGAGGAAACAGCAGCAATCCGAACATGCCGGCCGCCGCGGCACGGTTCGAGTAGCCGAGGCGGCGTATGGCGGTGAAATAGGCGACCAGCCCCGCGGCCAGCAGGCCGTATTTGACGATCTTGAGGGCAAGGACGCTGGTTCCGACCAGCGAGGCCGCAAGCGTCGCCAGCCAGGTGTATAGAGGCGGCTGCGAGCTGCCGTAGCCGGCGGCCAGGAATCGCATTTCCGTCAATTGCTCTGCATCGTCGACACCGACGCCCGTGCCCGCAACATGGGACAGCAGGGCCATCATGACGATCTGGGTCAGGCAGTAGAAGAGGACCGACGCAACCGCCGCGCTGAATGGACCGACCCGTTCATCGCAGAGCCAATCGGTCCATTTCTCTAGTTGCCGCAAGGGGACGATCTTCTCATGCTGATGCGCCGGTAGTGGGCTCCGACCATGCCATAGCTACCGACGCAATCCAACAATTCGCGGGGTTTCAGGTTCGCATCTTCTCGCCGCTCGGGTCGAAAGGCGGCTCGACATTGATGCGGGCGGGGCGGCGGTGGCCGAGAATCTCGATCTCGAACAGGCCGGCGCTTTCGTCCTCGGCAAGAGCGGCCGGCACATAGCCCTGCGCCATCGACTTCTGCACGTAATGCGCGTAGCCGCCCGAGGTCACCCAACCAACCACGCGCCATTCGCCATCGACGATGCCGCGCACGGCCGAAGCGCCTTCGGCGGCCTTCGAGCCGCGCACTTCCTTGCCGGATGTGTCGAAGCGCGGCGCGCCGTAGCCATGCGGCTTCTCGACTGTGCCGTAATCCTTGCCGACCTTGGCCCAGATTGGCTCGTCGCCCATCACGTCGGCATCGGCAGCGTCGACGATGAAGGAGACCCGGCGCAGCTTCGGCCCTTCGGCATGCTCCTTGGCGGACGCCTCGCGGCCGATGAAGTCGTTCTTCTCCAGCTTGATGAAGCGGTCCATTGAGCCTTCGAACGGTCCATAGATCGGACGCAATTCACGGAACCAGGTCGGAAAATTCTTTTCCAGGCGCATGGACAGCAGCGCACGCATGCCGAAATCGACGATGCCGAATTCCGCGCCGGCTTCCTTGATCGCCTTGTAGACGAGGCGTTGATAGGCGGGCGCCATCCAGATCTCGTAGCCGAGGTCGCCGGTATAGGTGATGCGGTTGACCATGCAGGGCGCGCCGCCAACGGCCATCTCGCGGAAGTCCATGAAGCGGAAGGCCTTTGTCGAGACATCGACATCGACGAGCTTCTGCAGCAGGTCGCGCGATTTCGGCCCGGCGATGGAGAGACCGACCAGCGTCTGGTCGAAGCGGTGGATGCGCACCGAGCCATCCTTCGGCAGGTGCTTCTCGAACCAGCGCATGTGATATTTCTGCGCTGCGGACGAGCCCCAGATCATGAAGCGGTCTTCTCCATTCCTTGGGCCGGCCTTGGCGATGGTGAAGTCGCCGATCAGCTTGCCGAATTCGTTGACCATCGGGGTCAGCACGATACGGCCAACCTTCGGCATGCGGTTGGTCATCAGCCGGTTGAGGAAATCTTCCGCGCCCGGACCGGACACCTCGTATTTGGCGAAGTTGGCGATCTCGGTGACGCCGACCCTGTCGCGCGTGGCGCGCACTTCCTCGCCGATCGGGCCGAAATCGTTGGAGCGGTGGAAGGAGACGATGTCCTTGGGCTCCGTACCCTTCGGCGCGAACCAGAGCGGCGTTTCCAGGCCCCACGAATCGCCCATGACGGCGTTGTTGGCGAGCATGGTGTCGTAGAGTGGCGTCGTCTGCGCCGGACGGGCGGCGGGCAGTTCTTCGTTCGGGAAGCGGATCGAGAAGCGGCGCGAATAGTTTTCCCGCACCTTGGCGTTGGTGTAGCGCAGGCTCGCCCATTCGCCGAAGCGAGCGACATCCATGCCCCAGACGTCGAAGCCCGGATCGCCATGCACCATCCAGTTGGAGAGCGCGAGGCCGACGCCGCCGCCCTGGCTGAACCCGGCCATGACGGCGCAGGCGCACCAGAAATTGGTCAGGCCCTGCACCGGGCCGACCAGCGGATTGCCGTCGAGCGCGAAGGTGAAGGGGCCGTTGATGATCTGCTTGATGCCGGCCTTCTCGATGCCGGGGAAATGCTTGAAGCCGATCTCCAGCGACGGCGCGATGCGGTCGATGTCTGGCTGCAGCAGCTCATGGCCGAAATCCCATGGCGTGTTGACCGGCGACCACGGCTTGCAGGCCTTCTCATAGGTGCCGAGCAGGACGCCGTTGCGCTCCTGGCGGGTGTAGATCTCGCCCTTGAAGTCGAGCACGCCGATCATCTCGCGGCCGGTCGACTTGTTGAACTCCTCGACCTCCGGCATCGGCTCGGTCAAAAGGTACATATGCTCCATGGCCAGCACGGGCAGCTCGACGCCGACCATGCGGCCGATCTCGCGCGCCCACAGGCCGCCGCAATTGACAACGTGCTCGGCATGGACCGTGCCCTGCTCGGTGACGACGTTCCAGGTGCCGTCCGGCTGCTGAGTCAGGTCGACGACGCGGTTGCGCAGCACGATCTCGGCGCCGAGCTTTTTTGCCGCCTTGGAATAGGCGATGGTGGTGCCCGAAGGGTCGAGATGACCTTCGACCGGATCCCACATGGCGCCAACGAAGTTCGTCTCGTCCATCAGCGGGAACATCGCCTTGGCTTCCGAGGGCGTAATCAGCTCGGTATCCATGCCGAGATAGCGGCCCTTGGCGTGAGCCAGCCGCAGAAAGTCCATGCGCTCGGGCGTATCGGCCATCATGACGCCGCCGGTCAAATGCAGCGAGCAGGACTGGCCGGAGAGTTCCTCGATCTCCTTGTAGAGCTGGACCGTGTAGGCCTGCAGCTTGGCGACGTTCGGGTCGCCGTTCAGCGTGTGGAAGCCGCCCGCCGCATGCCAGGACGAGCCGGAGGTCAGCTCCGAGCGCTCGATCAGCATGATGTCGGTCCAGCCGGCCTTGGCGAGGTGATAGAGCACCGAACAGCCGACGACGCCGCCGCCGATGACAACCGCTTTTACGTGGGATTTCATGCAGATAGATCCGTGTTTGAAAATACTGAATCGGGGGATCGAGGTGTGAAAACAAAGCGGAGATCGGATGCCGCGATGTTTTCGGTCAGCCTGCCGTCGAGCGCGGCGAGGATGGTTTCACAGACGGAAGCACGATGTTTCAGGACGTCATGGTTCCAGAAGCGCAGGATCGAGTAGCCCTGAGCCTGCATGAAGTGGTCGCGGCGGCGGTCATATGAGCTGTCGGCGTGTTGGGATCCATCGACCTCGACGACGAGCCGACGCTCGCGGCAAGCGAAGTCGGCGAAGAACGGTCCGATGGAAAACTGACGCGTAAAGCGATAGCCGCCGAGCTTGCGTGACTTCAGTTCAAGCCAAAGCAAGGCTTCCGCTTGATTGCCGGCTTGCCGGAGATTTCTTGCGCGCTTGGTCGTGCCTTGTTTGCGACGGCTTCGCGTTTGAGCAGCGCCTTCCCCCACTCCGTCGCCGCTTCGCGGCGCCACCTCTCCCCCCTC